>JBCDKB010000086.1:0-23379 GCA_038747035.1 Acidobacteriota bacterium
CGGTGGCGAGCACGTCCGCGGCGGGCGTGGCGAGGTCGGCCAGAAACTCACGGCGGACCGACTGCCTGGGCAGGTCGTGCCGAAGGTCGTGCCAGGCGTCGTTGATGAGCAGCGGCAGCACCGCGCCGGACCGGTCCAACTGCTCGTTCCATTCTCGGACTCGCTCGACCGCGCGTTTGCGCACCGTCGGATCTGCGAACGCCGCCTCGCCGAGCACCGGCACCAGCACGACGTGCTGGGCTTCATCGAGCTGGACGTATTCGGACTCGGTGGCCACCCGCACCGTGATGCCGGGGCCTTGGCGCCACGGACCTTCGGAAGGCCGGGTGAGCAGGTCATAGAGCCGGTGCCCGAGTCGGGCGGCGCCTCGGCGCTCGGGGTCGGTTTCGGGGCGATCGGTCGTCTTGAAATAGACCGTCTGGACGACCAGCGTCGGCAGATCCGGAGTGATTTCCAGCGTCTGCGGCTCAATACATTCATCCTCCACAACGAGGCTCCTTTCGGACAACAAGAAATGACAAAGGGCGAAAACCGGGCGACCGGAAAACGCGGAAGGGACCCGTAGCGGGACCTTTCGAGGGGCCATGAACAGTCACGGGCCGGAGTCGCTAGACAGCAACAACTCCAAAAAATAGAAACTTGCACCGAAAAGGCTATCGCAACGGCGGAGCGAGGCCAAGAAAGAGCTTAGACCGAGTGGGCGGCGGCGGCGATCTTAGGGTCGCCGAGACGGGGATCGGTGTTGAAACGTCGTAGAGATGAGGGTTTTTATCTTTCTGTAACCTGGAAAAGAAAGGCTTAGTCCCTCTTTTCGGCTGCGAATTTGCGGCGCTGAGTGAGGCGAGATACCATCGACAGCCCCCCGGCCGGCCGCCGCTTTTCTCCCACCTCGCCGGCCTTTTCGCAGAGAAAATTTCGAAGATATAGAGCCCAAGGAGGCGTTGTGGATTTTTCCCTCACTGAAGAGCAGTTGGCGGTTCAAGAAGCCGCCCGTGACTTCGCCCGCGGCGAGGTCGACCCGATCGTCGATGAGACCGACGAGTCGCAGGAATTCCCGATGGAAGTCGTCAAGAAAGCCGGCGAGCTCGGCTTTCTCGGCGTCATCTTTCCGGAGGAATATGGCGGCGCCGGCATGGGCTACGTCGAATACGTGCTTGTGGTGACGGAGCTCTCCAAAATCGACCCGTCGGTGGGCATCACGATCGCGGCCCACAACTCCCTGGGCACCAACCACATCTACAAATTCGGCAACGAAGAGCAGCGTAAGCGCTGGGTGACGCCGCTGGCGTCGGGCGAAAAGATCGCCGCCTGGGGCTTGACCGAGCCGAATGCCGGTTCGGACGCCGCCGCCACCCAGACCAAGGCCGAGCGCGTCGACGGCGGCTGGATCCTGAATGGCACCAAGCAATTCACCACCCACGGCTCGGTCGGCGACATCTGCGTGGTGATGGCCGTCACCGACCCGAACGGCGCCCGGGCCCATAACGTCTCGGCTTTTGTGCTTGAGAGCTGCATGGAGGGCTTTCGGCCCGGCAAGAAAGAGAACAAGCTCGGCATCCGCGCCTCCGACACCGCCGAGGTGATCATGGAAGACTGCTTCGTGCCGGACGAGAACCTGCTCGGCAACGAAGGTGAAGGCTTCATCCAGGCGATGCAGATCCTCGACGGCGGACGCATCTCGATCGCGGCCCTCGGCCTCGGCACCGCCATGGGGGCCTTCGACACGGCCCTCGCCTATTCCAAGGACCGCGAGCAGTTCGGAAAAGCCATCTCGAAATTCCAGGCCGTGCAATTCCACCTGGCCGAGATGGCGACCGATATTGCCGCCGCCGAAGTGATGACGCTGGCGGCGGCGGTGGAAATGGACCGCGGCGGTAGCCGCGCTTCCCAGCTGGCGTCGCAGGCGAAGCTGATGACCGGCGACCTGGCGGTGCGCTGCGGCGAGCTCGGCGTCCAGATCCACGGCGGCTACGGATTCGTCAAGGACTACCGCGCCGAGAAGTACTACCGCGACGCCAAGATCTGCACGATCGGCGAAGGCACCAGCGAGATCCAGCGCCTGGTGATCGCGCGCAACGTGCTCGGCCGCTGACGCCATGATCGACAAGATCGACCATATCGGCGTCGCCGTCCGCTCCATCGACGAGGCCAGGGGCTTTTACGAGGCCCTGGGTCTCGAGATCGAGGAGATCGAAGAGGTGGAGTCCGAAGGCGTACGGGTGGCCATGATTCCGTGCGGCGAGAGTCGTATCGAGCTGCTCGAGCCGACCCGCGCCGACTCGCCGATCCAAAGCTTCCTCGACAAACGCGGCCCCGGCATCCACCACCTGTGCCTAGGGACAGACGATGTCCGCGGCGACGACCAGAAGCTGCGCGACCACGGCGCGCGCGTGCTGCGTCCGGAGCCGACGATCGGCGCCGGCGGTTGCGAAGTCCAGTTCATCCATCCGAAGAGCGCGGGCGGCGTCTTGCTCGAGCTCTCCCAGGCGCCGGCGAACGACCCGTGAGGCACGCCGGCATGGACCCGGGCTCCCTGGTGCTGCTGCACCTGGTGGATCCCAACGAGAAGTACTGGGGCGTTCTCGAGGAGCTGGGGATGGCCGGCATCACGGTGCGCGCGATCAACCTGTCGTCCCTCGACGACTGGATGCGTTCGCTGAGCTACGAAGAGGATGCGGGACTGGGCGTCGCGACGATCTTTTTCCCGCTGCGCCGGGTCGAACGCATGTCCCTCGACGAGCCCATCGGCCAAGTCGAGAGTCTGGCGCAGATGTTCGAGCGCCGGGTCGGACGCACGGTGCTCGAGGTCTTGGGGATGGAAGCCAAGGCGCCGGAAACGACGAACTGAGCCCGCCCGGGCAGGAGCATCCCTGGGGGTGCTCCGTGCTCTGCGCCTCCCGTTCCGGCTACTTGGTTTTCGGCGCCGCGCCGATGACGAGCACGAATTCACCCTTGAGGGACTGACGCGCCGAAAGCTCGGCGATCAACTCGCCGAGGTCGCCCCGCAGGATCTCCTCGTGGACCTTGGTGAGCTCCCGGCACACGGCGGCGGGCCGATCCGCTAGCTCATGGCGGGCGTCGGCGAGGCTGGTCATCAGCCGATGGGGCGATTCGAAGAACACGCAGGTGTGGCCGAGGTCGCCGAACTGGCGGTAGAAGGCGCGCCTTTTTTTCACCTTCGGCGGCGGGAAGCCGCCGAAAGTGAATGGGTAGGGCGGCAGCGCCGACGCGGCGAGCGCCGCCAGAATCGCCGACGGCCCCGGCACCGGCTCGACCCTCAGGCCGCGGGCGGCGGCTTCGCGCACCAGCGGGAAGCCGGGGTCGGCGAGCAGCGGCGTTCCGGCGTCGCTGACCACGACCACGTCGTTCCCGCCCTCGAGGGCCTCGAGCAGCATCGGCATCCGCTGGCGCTCGTTGTGGTCGTGCATCGACACCATGCGTTTCTTGAGGCCGAGGTGGGCGAGCAGGCGGCCCGTGCGCCGGGTATCTTCGCAGGCGATCAGGTCCGCGTCGGCGAGGGCGCGTCGGGCGCGGGGGGACAAGTCGTCGAGGTGGCCGATCGGGGTCGCGACGAGGCGCAAGACGCCGGCGGGGGCGTGGTCTTCCATCGCGCGATTGTGCCACGGGGCGCGCAACCTGGAGTCGGTCGCGTGCCGCTAAGGCGCCGGGGCGATGGCGTTGGCGGACGCGCTGAAGGAGCTCCAGGCCTCCTCAAGCTGCAAGAGCCGCTCTTCGAGCCCGTCCAGATTAGCGGGTCTCGCGGACCGGGATCCGCCGGTCGATTCGATATCGACGCAGAGGGCCGCGATCCGGGTCGCGCCCATGCCCGCCGCGGAACTTCGCATTCGGCGGGCTAGGCGGATGAGGGCCTCGACGTCCGCGGCGGCGAGGGCTTGCTGCATCTGCGCCAGGATTTTGCCGTTGGCTTCGGTGAAGCTCTCCAAGATTTCGCGCCAGCGGTGATCGGAAAAAATCGAACGCATTTTTTCAAGGCGAGTGAGGTCCACGTCGGTCTGGTGCCGCGGAGAAGCCCCCGTGCCGAGGCTTTGATTCAGGGCCGTCGCCAGGGCGTGTAAAGACACGGGCTTGATCACCTCGCCGTCGGCGCCGAGCTCCCGGCAGCGGCGCTGATCTAGGGCCGACAGTCCGGCTGAGAGCATGAGGATCTTCGGTGCCCCGTAGCGCTCTGGCGACTCGCGGATCCGTCGGCAGATCTCGAAGCCGTCAAGCTCGGGCATCTGGATGTCGAGCAGCACGGCGTCAAAGCGTCGGCGACGGAGCTCCTCGAGGGCCCGACGTCCGCCGTCGGCTTCGCAGGGCGAGTAGCCGAGCCGTTCGAGCTGGGCCCGGGCCACTTGGCGATTGACGGGGTGGTCGTCGACCACGAGCACGGCCGACGAAGGGGAGTCGTCGGTGGACTTTCGGTCGGGCGCTTGGCCGACGGCCGCCGCGGCCTGCGGCAGCGTAAAGAAGAACTCGGACCCTTCCCCCGGCGCGCTGCGGACGCGGAGCTCGCCCCCCATGGCCTTCACGAGCTGGCGGCTGATCGAAAGTCCGAGGCCGGCCCCTCCCCCTTCGCGGGCCCGCGTCGAGAGATCTTGGGCCTGTTCGAAGGGCTCGAAGATCCGCGGAATCTGATCCTGCGGTATGCCGACGCCGGTGTCGAGGATGCGTAGGCGCACCGGCCCGCCTTCGGCGGCTGGGTGCGCCGGGCCTTCGAGGCGGAGCGTGATCGAGCCGGTGTCGGTGAACTTGATGCCGTTATCCACCAGGTGCACGAGGACTTGCCGCAGTCGGGTTTCATCGGCGAGCGCCCACGGCGGGGAGCCGGGGGAGGTCTCGAGCCGTAGCTCCAGACCTCGATCCGTCGCCCGCTGACGCAAACCGTCGAGCACGGTGGCGGCGCAGGCCCGCAGGTCAACCGGCCCCGTGGCCAGTTCGGACCGCTCCGCATCGCCGCGCGAGACCTCGAGGAGATCGTCGATCAGGAGCAGCAGGCCCTCGCCGCTCGAGAGCAGGGAGCCGAGGTGGCCGCGTTTGGATTCCGAGGACTCGCCGTCGAGCAGCACGTTTCCGAGGCCGAGGATGGCGTGGACCGGCGAGCGCAGCTCGTGGGTCAGGTTCTGGAGCAAGGACGATTTGGCGCGCTCCGCCGCTTCCGATCGTCGGCGGGCCTGCTCGAGCGCGTCGATTTTCTCAAGCAGTACCGACCGCATTTGCCGCTGGCTCAAGAGGGCGATCTTGTCGTCGTCGAGTAGGGCGTCGGGCAAGAGCTGGACGCAGACGGAGAGCGCGTCCAGGTGACGGAAGGAACGGCTCAGCCGCCGGAACGCGGCCTCGTAGACATTCTGGGTTTGGGCGGAGCCCAGTCGGGAGTCCAGGAGTCGCTGCGAGCGCTCCGATATAGCCATTAGCTCGGCGAGCCGCAGGCGCTCCTCCGGGGCCAGGGCGAGGTTCTGGGAGTCCGTCCGTCGAAGGAGGGAGCCGCCGAATTGGATCTTGGCCAAGCGTCCGGGGTCGCCGAGGCCCAGGGGCAGGGAGCGGCGTTCCCGGGGAGGCGTACGGAGCCACAAGAGGGCGTCGGGGAAGTCGCTCCCGCCGTCGGACTCGAGCAGCTCGCAGGCGCGGTGGATCACGATTTCCAGCAGACGTTCGCTGAGCAGGATCTCCTGCTCGGCGCTGGGGGCGAAGAGGATCCTGAAGGTGCGCCTTTCGCGCAGGTCGGGGAAGCGTTCCCGGACTTCCCGCCGCAGCTCTTCAGCGTCTACGCATTCCGGCGCGAGGTCGGCGAGGTAACGCTCGGCCTGGATGTAGAGCGCCGGCAGTCGATGGCGCTGCTCGGCTTCGGACTGTTCATGGAGGGCTTTGAGCCGCGTTTGGAGACGGTCCGAAGCCGGATCGCGGCCGAGGCGATTGACCAGAAAATCCACGAGCCGCTCCGAAGGGACGGCCGGTTCTGCCTGGGGGCGTCGCTTCCACCTCCACATCAGATCGGCGGGCGGGGGCGGATGAGGTGCGGGGTGATCATTCCGACGCATGGCCCCGCCGGGGCGGAGGCCGCGCTGCACGCACAGTCAGACGGCCCGAGGAGAGTCACGGGCGCCGGAAGGATCCGGCAAGACCTCAGCGGCCTTGGGCAGGCATGCAGCGGCGCGGACATGGATGCGAATGCGATCGTTGGGAGACGAGGCGAGGGGGGGGAGGAGCGGCTGTTCTACCACAACGGGCCGTGGACTCCCTGAGGTTTACCCCAAGCCCTCCAGTCCCCCCCGGCCACGGCTAGCGCCGAGCGAGCGCCCGGTGGGGGCCGGACGCACGTCTTGTGCGTTAGTCGACGTAGCCCAAGGCCCGCAGCTCGTCCAGCCGTTCATCTGAGAGGGACGGAATGTCTTCCTCTCGGCGGGAAGCGAATCGGGGTACGGACGCTCGCCAGGCGTCGAGGCGTTCGCCTAAGGTCTCGGCGATTCGCGGTCGAAACCGCGTCAGGCTGCGCTGTTCAAGGGGATCTTTGTGCAGGTCGAAGAGTTTGGTGTCGCCGGTCTTGAGGTTCTGGATCAGCTTGAAGTTGGGGGTGCGCACGCCGTGGAGTAGGTCGCCGTACTGAAAGAAGACCTCCCCCCGACCGGGCGCGAATGGGGCGAGCAGGTCGTGGCCGGAGGCCCAGCGCGGGGCGCGCACGCCGACATAGCTGTAGATGGTCGGCGCGATATCGAGGGTCGAGACCAGCCGATCGTCGATGTGGCCCGCCCGCACGCCGTCGCCGACGAGGATCAGCGGCACCGCCACCAGCTCGTCGTAGAGGGTCGCCGGGTGCAGGAGGCTGCCGTGCTCACCGAACTCTTCGCCGTGGTCTGACGTGATAACCACCAGGGCATGGGCGAGGAAACCGATGGCTTCGAGCTTCTCGAAGAGTCGCCGCAGCACGTCGTCCGTGTAGCGGATACCGCCGTCATAGCGCTTGAGCAGGGCCTCCCGCTCGTCGTCGCTGAGGCGAAGGGGTTTCCGGCGGGACCTGGCTTTGAGGGCCTCGCTCGACGGATCGATGTCGGACGGCAGCTCGCCCCACAGCGTCGGGTACGGGGCCTCGGCGTCGTAGGGGGAGTGGATCTCGTAGGTGTGGAAGAAGGCGAAAATCGGCGTGCCGTCGCGTCGGCGATCGATAGCTCGGAAGAGCGCGTCGGCGCCGTCCTCGAGGCCTTCTTCCCTGAAGCTGTCGAAGCCGCGCCGCCAGCCGAAGTCTTCCGACATGAAGCCGCCGCCGGTGACCGCCACCGTCGAGTAGCCGGCGTCCCTGAGCACTTGAGGTAGGACCGGCAGCTCCTCCGGCAGGTGGTGGTCGGCCTGGCCCCCGCGGGCGCGGTACGACACCCGATGGCTCTCCTGGTAGAGCGAGGTGAAGAGCGTGGCGTGGGAAGGCGGCGTGCCGTGGGTGTTGACGAAGGCCTGGGAAAAGCGGGTCCCCCCGGCGGCGATTTCATCGAGGAACGGGGAGGTGTCCCGCGGGTGGCCGTAGCTCCCGAGTCGATCCGCGCGCAGCGTGTCCAGCGAGAGGAGGAGCACGTGGGGACGTTCGGGGGGCGGCGCCGGTCCGCGGGCGCCGGGGCACGCGAAGAAGAGCAGCCCGACGGTGAGGGCGCAGAGGATCAGGGGGGAGGAGGAGGCCCGCAGCCGGAGGGTCGGCCGACGTCGCGGGCGACGGGACGTGTTCACGGCGCCCGATCCCGCGGCGTCTCGCGGGCGGCCCCGGCGAGCTCCGTCTCGGCATTCTCGGGCTCTCCCGCCGGACCCTCCCCACGCTGCGGGGCCTCGCCGGGGCGCAATCTTAGACTCAAAGCGGCGGTGGCGAGGACCAGGGCGCCGGCGATCCAGAACGGCTTGTGGACGCCGAGGTACTGGTAGGCCGCGCCCGCCCAGATCGGCGCTAGCAGACGACTCAGGCTGCCGAAGGCCTGCTGGACCCCCACGGTCTGGCCGACATGGCTCGGGTCCGAGTAGCGGGTCACCAGCGACGTGGTGGACGGGAAAAGCAGCGCCGTGCCGGTGGGCACGAAGAGCATCATCAGGGCGAATTGGATAGGGCTCGTGGTGAGCGTCATGCCGAGGAGGCCGATGCCCAGGCAGAGGGCGCCGGCGCGCAGCACCCGGACTTCGCCGAAAGCGCGGACCATGCGCCCGAGGATCAGCCCGCGCATGATCACCGAGATAAAGCCGACCCCGACGTAGAACCAGCCGATCTCGGATTCATCGATGCCGAAGCGGTCTTTGAGGTAGAGCGCCATGATGCCGGTGAGCGCCATGAAGGCCATCATGCCCGCGGTGTAGATCCAAATCAGACCGTGGACGGTGACCGTCGGCTGCCGCAGGACGGCGACCAGCTGGTGGCGAACTTGGAGCTTCGCCGTCTTTGGCGTCGCCGGCTTGGACGGCGCGCCCTCGTGCAGGAAGAAGCTGGTGAAGACGATGTTGACCAGGCAGAAGAGGGCGGCGATAAGCCCCGGAGCGCTATAGCTCAAGCTCACCGTCAGCGACCCGATCGCCGGTCCCACCATCACGCCGGCACTGGTGCAGGCGGTGATCCACCCGAGGGCTTCCGTGCGCTGCTCGGGCCGAACCACATCGCTGACGTAGGCCGACACGGCGCCGAGGCTGCCGGCGCCCACCCCCTGGAGCAGTCGGCAAAAAAGCAGGAGCTGGACCGAATCGGCGAAGGCGAAGACCACGAAAGCGAGGGTCGACATCACCTGCGAGGTGATCAGCACGGGCTTGCGGCCGAATCGGTCGGAGAGGCGGCCCCACTGGGGCGCGGTCACCATCTGGCCGAAGGCGAAGGTGCCCATCAAAATGCCGATCATGAACGGATCGGCGCCGAATCGATCGGCGTAGAGCGGCAGGAGCGGCACGATCAGCGCGAAGCCGATCATGTCGACAAACGCGGAGACCATCAGCACCCATAGCTTGCTGAGGGCGAGGGGGGCGTTGGTGTGTTGGGACAAAGGGTTGGCCGTGTGCCGAAGGACCGGGCGGCCCGGGGCGATCAGTCGTGGGCGAGAAGAGGCTCTTCGATGCGATAAGCGCGGAAGAGATCGTGCATCGCAAGATGCCGAACCATCACGAAGAGGTCGTAGCGGCGGTACTCGGCGTGGGCGGCGGTGCGTCGCCAGTCTTCGGGCTCGAGCGCCCGGAGCTTCTCGACCGGCCGCCGGCGGTCCGACTCGAATCGGGTCATTTCGGTGGTCAAGTCCCGGTCCAGCAGCATGCCGTCTTCGTGGGCCTTGTCGGGGAAGTAAGGTTCGATCGTCGGGTGTTCATGCAGCGGTATGGTGTCGATACGATCGAAGAAGAGAGGGTGGACTTCCGCGAGGTGGTACGCGTGCCCGTGCGCCGACCATTTCTTTGGCGCCGGGCGCCCCCGGAGCCGGTCCAGCCGGTCCTCTTCGAACTCGTCGAGCAGGGACCGGGTGAAGACCGGCAGGCGTCCGAGGGCTTCGATGACGTTTCCGGGCGAAAGCGGCGAGATCATGGAGGAATCTTATGCCAGCGGGGGCGCAGGTCAGGCGGGCTGGTAAAGGGCCTTCAGCTTCTCGAGCAGCTCCTCGCCGCCGGGGTCGGCGGCGAACGCATCGAGGTGGGCGACATTCTCGTCGTCGTGCATTTGTCGCAGCCCGCGGTCCACGGGGTGGTCGAAGCGCAGGCGCACGACCTTGTGGATGAACTGGCCGACCTGCCGCTCTTCGTAGTCGAGCTCCCGCACGTCGCCCCAGGCGAAGCGCTGGCTGCCGCCCTTGAGGCGGGTGGTGAAAATCTCGAGGCCTTCACGGTCGGCGCGGGCGAGCACCTTCGGCCGCACCAGCTGTCGAAGGCTCATCAGCGCGCCGAGGAAACAGCCGGTGCCGGCGACCACGGCGAGCCATGGCATCTGCTCGGCTGTCTGTATCCAGCCGGCGAAGAGGGCCAGGAGCACGACGAAGAAAATCGTGCCGAAGCGGGCGATGCGCTTGGGGAAAAGCACCTCGAGCACGTCGCTCGGCTCGGGCCCCATGGCCATCTCTCGTAGTCGTGGGCCCATGGTCCGGGGGAGGCTCCGTCAGTCGCGGGTCCAGGCGCCGTCCACCAGGCGCAGCAGCCCCGTCGGGTTGCCGTCCCTGAGCTCGGCGGGGAGGAAGCGCGCGGGCAGATTTTGGTACGCGACCGGCCGCAGCCAGCGCGAGATCGCCGCCGTGCCCACGGAGGTGGTGCCCGGCGCCGTCGTCGACGGGTAGGGGCCGCCGTGCTGCATGGCGTGGCACACCTCGACGCCGGTGGGGTAGCCGTCGAAGATGACCCGGCCGGCTTTTTCTTCGAGGATCGGCAGCAGATCGCCGTAGGCGTCGAGGTCTTCGTCGGTGGCGTGCACCGTGGCGGTGAGCTGGCCGTCGAGGCGCCGGGCGAGGTCCAGCATGTCCTTGGCGTCTTGGCAGCGCACCACCACCGTCGCCGGGCCGAAGACCTCGTCCTGGAGCTCAGGGTGGACGCGGACGACGGCGCCGGTGGCCACCAGAAGGGTGGGCAGGGCGCCGCACGGCGCGATCACCTCGGCGGCGGAGCGGGCCCGCAGCTCGACCCCGGGAATCGATTCGAGCTTGGCGACCCCTTCGTCGAAGCCGCGGCGGATGCCGGCGTGCAGCAGGGTGCCTTCGTGGCCGCCGCCGAGGCGGGCGGCGAGGTCGCTGAGGAAATCTTCCACGCCCGGCGTATCGACGACGAAGACGAGTCCCGGTTTCGTGCAGAACTGGCCGACGCCGAGGGTGACCGAACCGGCGAGACCTTCGGCGAGCGCCGCGCCGCGCTGGGCGACGGCTTCGGGGAGGAGAAAAACGGGGTTGAGCGAGCCCATTTCTGCGAAGACCGGGATCGGTTTGGAGCGCGACGCCGCGGCGTCGAAAAGGGCCCGTCCGGCGCCTAGGGAGCCGGTGAACCCGACCGCCGCCGTCAGCGGATGCCTCACCAGCGCCATGCCGACGACGTGGCTCGTGCCCTGGACCATGGAGAAGGTGCCTTCGGGCAAGCCGGTCCGCTCGATGGCGCGGGCGATGGCGGCGGCCACCATCTCCGAAGCGCCGGGGTGGTGGGGGTGGGCTTTGACCACCACCGGACATCCGGCGGCGAGGGCGGAGGCGGTGTCGCCGCCGGCGACGGAGAAGGCGAGCGGGAAATTGGAGGCGCCGAAAATCGCCACCGGCCCCAGGGGTAGCTGCATGCGTCGCACGTCGGGCTTGGGCAATGGCTGGCGGGACGGGTCGCCGCGGTCGATGCGCGCGTCGACGTACCAGCCGTCGCGTACCAGGTCGGCGAAGAGCCGAAGCTGGCCGACCGTGCGTCCGCGCTCGCCCACCAGGCGGGTGGACGGCAGTCCGGTTTCTTGCGAAGTGCGCTCGATCAGCGCGTCGCCGAGGTCGAGGATTTGCTGGGCGATCTCGTCCAGGAAGGCGGCGCGCACTTCGCGGCTGATCGACTTCAAGGCCTCGTGGGCGTCGGCGGCGAGGGAAATCGCCTGGTCGATTTCGATATCGGTGGCGTCGAAGTAGATCGGTTCGAGCCGCTCGCCGGTCGCCGGGTTGACAGCCCGGAACTCACGGCTGCCGGCGAGGCTACGCTCGCCGCCGACGAAATGCTGCGCGGTCAATTGTGTGTCTGCCATGGCGGATGGGCGCCCTCGGTTCGTCGCTAGAGATCTGGCGTCCGCAGGGCGGCGCCGTCGGCGTATGCATCACAAGGGAAGGGAATCTTCGGCGCGGTCCAAGCGGCGTGCGCCGAAGCCAGGGCACACTGTAGCTCAGGGCGTCGGTTTTCGTGTAGCGCTTTCGCGTGCGGGGCCCCCACGGGGTTCCCGCGACGGCGTCCTGGGGCGTCGCGAGGTCACGAAACCGGGGCTACGTCCGCCACTGGAGCTTGAACCGCACCCGTTTACCTTCGCGCTGGAAGCCGCAGTGCACGTCCCGGTGACCCATGAGCTCGGCTGCCCCGGAGTAGAAGCCGGCGGCCACGTAGAGGTCGGTGTCGGAGTAAACCGGCGCGCCTTCAAGCAGAACCTCGCAGCGACTGGCCCCGGGCAGCACCAGCGACGCCACGAGTCGACCGTGGCTGTAATAGCGTTTGTGCAGCACCGGCATTTTTTCCAGGAAGCGCGAGAAGTCGCCGGGGCTGCGGAACGCTTCGTAGGTGGTGGTCAGGGCCTTATTGGCCGAGTAGCGACCGACTTCGCTGAGCCGCGAGACGTCATTCCCGAAGTGACGTCTAGCGATCCAGGCGAGCAGGCGGTCATAGACCTCGTAGTCGTACCAGGTCGCTTCGAGCACGGTGGTGACGCCGTGCTCCTTTAAGAAAACCCGGGCCTCGCCCTCCGCCGCTTCGCCCCTGGTCTCGAGCAGGAAGGAGAGCTTGGAGCTGATGGAGCTGCCTTTGACTTGGAATGTCGTGCTCATGGGGTCGGCTCCCCCGGAGTTTCAGACGGCATCGGCTCCCGCCCGACCGGGTAGATCCGCCACTCCGGATCGAAGAAAGGCGTGTGGCGGTAAAACCACTGCAGGCGCTCGCGGGGGTTCGCCGCGAACTCCTCATCCTCGGCGAGCGCGGCTTCGAAGGCCGCGGCGAGGTCCGGATCCTCCGCTAGCATCCGCTCCGCCATCGGCTCCATCACGTAGGCCTCGACGTATTCCGTGCGGCTCAGGATCTCGAGGAAGAAGCCCCACCGGAAAAAAGAGTCGTCCGACATCGGCTCGAGCAGCACGGCGGCTAGGTCGCCCAGGGCCTGGTCCGTGCTGATGCGGGCGGAACCCGGCGGATAGATGACCCGCCGCTCGATCTTTTCCGGCGCCGTCGGGAGCTCGACGCGGACCCGTCCCTCAAACGGCGTGGAAGCCAGCTCGGCGTCGGCCACGCGGTAGACCTCCACGTCCACGGCTCGGGCCTCCCGCAGGATTTCCATGTCGACGCCGTGGAGCGCCAGGCGCTCGATGACCTCGCGCCACGGCGCCGGCACCCAATAGGCCGCGGCCCTCGGGACCGAGGCGCCGGGCTGGGTCGGCTCGATGCGTGGAAGTTTCTTGTCGACGGGCTCGCCGAGCCACACGACGCGCTCGGCGCCTGAGATGTCCGACGGTTCGTGGCGCCACGCCACCCCTTTGAAGTCGATGATCTCGGGTTCGGCCGAGCGATCGACCGTCCACCCCAGGATCACCGGATCCGGTCGCCGACGTCGATCCTCTTCGATGGCCCGGCGCAGGGCCTCGCCGTGGGTCGCCACCGTCTTCAAGGTGGACTCGAGGAAGACGTAAGTGCCGAGCACCCGCTGCGGATAGGGCTTGAGGGAGTGGTTTTCCACAAGAATCGTCGGCAGGTGGCGCGCCGAGCCGTAGCCGTCGGAATAGCGCGGGCCGGAGGCGGTCCACTTGAAGAGGCTCAGGTCCGGATTCTGGGGATCGAGTCCGAACACCAGGTAGCCGGGGATGTGGCCTGCGGCCTCGAGGTCGCCGGTGACCGCGGGGTCGAAGGTGTCGGCGAGGAAGTGGGCCGCCGCCGGCGAGTGGGTTTGCGGGCCGGCGTTGCCCCACGTGATGTCGTACTGGTAGTCGATGCCGTCGGTCACGTGCAGGTCCACGTAGAGGTCTGGCTCGTAGGCCTCGAGGGTACGCAACATGGCCTGCATCTCGGGTGACTCGGCCTTGGCGAAGTCGCGGTTCAGGTTCAGGTTCCGCGCCGTCGTTCGCCAGCCCATCGCCTCTGGGCCGCGCTGGTTGATGCGGGAGAAGGCCGACGAGCGTTCGTGGCCGTCGGGGTTGAAGATCGGCACGAAAAGGAAGTTGACCCCCGAGAGCAAAGACTTCTTGAGGCCGCGGACCGTCATGTCGCGCAGCAGCATCAGGCCGGCGTCTTTGCCGTCGATCTCGCCGGAGTGGATACCGGCCTGGGCGAGCACCAGGGGTTTGGTGGAAGTCCGCAGCGCCTCCGGCGTGTGGGCTCCTTCCGTCGAAGCGATAACGAGGTGGATGTCTCGGCCCTGGCTCGAGCGCCCGACCGAGTGCATCGACAGCTCGGGTGCGGCGTTGACGAGCCGCTCGAGCCAGGCGACGGTGGCATCGTAATCCGGCGTCTGTCGCAGGCCCGACCGCTCGGACGGCGTGATCCAAGGGTGGTCGCTGTCCGGGGGGAGGGCGAGCTTCATGGACGCGCCGTCCCACGGCAGCGCCGGCGGCAGGACCGCTTCACTCGCGGAGCTCGAAGGGGCCGTCGGCGGTCCGGCGCCGGCGGCATCGGCCGGTGGAGAGATGAGCACGAGGAGAAATAAACACGCGGAGAGTCTGATGCTCATGAGGCCTTGGAGCTTATCGCATGACTCACTAGACGCCGGGGCCCGGGCCGCCTATGCTCGCGCGACCATGGAGAAACAACAGCGTCTGCTGCATTACGCATTCATGAAGTTTGCGCGTGATTTTGACGTGCGCTACACCATGCTGCTGAAGACCGGGCGACTCGCCAAGTGGTACTCCCAGATCGGCGGCGAGGCCACCACCGTCGCCGCCGGTTTGCGGCTTGAGGCGGGGGACGTGCTGTGTAGCCTGCACCGCGACCTGGGGGCGATTCTGTCGGTCTACCTCGACCCGGCCCGCGCCTTTCCGGGCTTCGGCTTCGGCGAGCCCGACGGCCTGCGGCCGGACCCGGACGAGTTGCTCTATCGCCTCGCGTGTCAGCTGCTCGGACGTGCGGACGGTTTCTCCAACGGCATCGAGCGCTCCTTCCACTACGCGAATCTCGATCCGGAACGCGGCATCCGCCACGTCGGCATGATCAGCCACCTCGGCGCCATGATCCCGGTCGCCGCCGGCACCGCCTTCGCGTTGAAGCAATCCGGCACCGACCGGGTGGCGGTGAATTTCATCGGCGACGGCGGCACGTCGACGGGCGACTTCCACGAAGGCGTCAATATGGCGGCGGTGTGGAAGCTGCCGCTGGTGCTGGTGATCGAAAACAACCGCTACGCTTTCGCCACGCCGACCCGCGATCAATTCGCCTGCGAGCGTCTTTCAGACCGCGCCCTGGGTTACGGCATCGCCGGTGAGACCGTCGACGGCAACAACCCGGAAGCCATGTCCGAAGCCATGGAGCGCGCCGTCGCCCGCGCCCGCCGGGGCGACGGCCCGACCCTGATCGAAGCGATGCTCGGGCGCATGCGCGGCCATAGCGAAGGCGACGACTCGCTCAAGGTCGTGCCGAAGGACGAGCTCGAGGTCTATATGGCCAACGATCCGGTACCGAGCTACGCCCGTCGCCTGATGGAAGAAGAGGTGCTTGAGCACGACGTGCAGGATCGGCTCGAAGAGCGAATCTCCGAGCTGGTCGAAGGCGCCCTCGAGCGCGCCCTCGCCAGTCCCGAGCCCGAAGACTCGGTGGCCTTCCGCCCGGCCCTCGCCGCGGTCGGCGAAGTCGCCTCGGACCCTGAAGCCCCCGAGCTCGACGTGACGCCGGCCGAGCTCGACGCCGACGCCAAGCCCCAGACTTATATCGAGGGTATCCACCAGGCGCTCAAGCAGGAGCTCGAGCGCGACGACAAAGTCCTGGTCTTCGGCCAAGACATCGCCGTATTCGAAGGGGCCTTCCGCATCACCAAGGGCTTCCACGCCCGCTGGCCGGACCGCGTCCGCGATACCCCGATCGCCGAGAGCGGCACCCTCGGTATCGCCGCCGGCGCGGCGCTGCTCGGCTACCGGCCGGTGGTCGAGATGCAATTCGGCGACTTCATCACCTGCGGCTTCAATCAGACGGTGAACCTCATCGCCAAGCTCTTCTACCGCTGGCAGATCCCCTGCCCGCTGGTGATTCGCCTGCCCGCCGGCGGCGGAGTGGGCGCGGGGCCGTTCCACTCGCAGAATCCGGAGGCCTGGTTCGCCCACGTCGCGGGCCTCAAGGTGGTCTATCCGGCGACGGCGGAGGACGCCAAGACGCTCTTGGTCGCCGCCATTCGGGACCCGAATCCGGTGATCTACTGCGAGCACAAATTCCTCTATCGCCGCATCAAGGCCCACCTGCCCGCGGCCGAGGAGGTTGAAGCGCTGGGCACCGCCGCGATTCGACGCGAAGGCGCCGACCTCAGCTTCGTCACCTACGGCGCCCAGGTCTTCACGTGCCTCGACGCGGCCGAGCAGCTCGCCGAAGAAGGCTTTGACGTCGAAGTCATCGACCTGCGGACCCTGGTGCCGCTCGACGAGGAGGCGATCCTCGCCTCCGTGCGCAAGACCGGACGCGCGGTGGTGGTGCACGAAGCCCAGCTCACCGGCGGATTCGGCGGTGAAGTGGCGGCGCGCATCGCCGACGGCGCTTTTTCCTACCTCGACGCCCCGGTCCGCCGCGTCGGCTACGCCGACCGCGCCGTGCCTTTCGCGAAGAACCTCGAGAAGGCGCTGCTGCCGAGCCTCGACAAGATCCTCGCCGCCGCCCGCGACGTCCTGGCTTATTAAGTCAGAAGTCAGCACGTTCGAGTGAAGTCAGAACGTTCGAGCCCCGGACGGGCTCGACGTGCATGCTCCCGCGGCTTACGGCCTCGGCTCGAGGTCTCTGACCGCGGAATACGGCGACGAGAAGCAATGGGGCTCACTCTCCGGCGTAGGGTCAGGGCTTGCCCCTGACCGCGCAGCATCAATATCGGCGGAGAGCCGCAGGTCTGGGGTGATCTTGCCTATCTGCGTCACTCGACAGTGGTCGATTGTCGTGCGCCGCACGGAGTGGCGACTGCGAGTGGCTCGGCTTCGCCTCGCATGGCGGGGACAAGCCCCGCCACTACGCCGGAAGTGCTGTGGATCTCACCGGTTTCAAAGGTCGCCCTTACCGCGAAATCACATCTTCGGGGGATACCGGCGTCATGGGCGCTCCGGCAGGATCTCGTCCGTCGCGGATTGACTCTACGGGCGCCGGTGGTGCGGCTGCGTCCGGGTCCGCGGGAACCTGGAGGTTTGATGACGCAAATGACTTTCCCGGGCGGATCCCGGGTCCTTCGCCCCGCTGCGGTCACCTTTGCGCGGGCCCTCGCCGCGGCGCTCCCCGTGGGCGCCTTCTTCGTCTGGTCCTTCATCGTCGCGATGCCCGCGGCCGCACAGGAGACGGTCTTTGACCTCGGTGCGCTGCCGGTGGACGAGGGCTTCGCCATCTCGAACGATACGGGGGACTTCTTATCAAGGATGGATATCGGCGGCGCCGTCGGCGACATCAACGGCGACGGCTTCGAGGACTTCGCCTGGGGCGGCACGGACGATGACGCCGGTCGACCGATTTACGTGGTCTTTGGCCGAGGCGGCGCGTTCCCCGCCCTGCTCGCCGTGTCCACGCTCGACGGCTCGAATGGCTTTGTGGTCAGCGACGACGGAGCGCGACTCGCGGAGGCGACGTCGGTGGAGAGGGCCGGTGACGTGAATGGCGATGGTTTCGACGACTTTGCCGTCGGCGCCCATCGGCTCGGCGGCGGCGCCGTAGACTCGGTGGGTTTTGTCGTTTACGGCCGCGCCACCTTCCCCGCGAGCGTCGATTATCTCGACCTGGATACGGGGTTCGGCTTCTTCATCGGCGACTCGGCGACGTGGCCTTCGGGCCCCTCCCGACAGGTCTTCATCCGCGAAGCCGGAGACGTCAACGGCGACGGCCGCGACGATCTTTTCGTGGGCCTCCCCGACGCCGATAGCGAGCCCGCCGATCCGTCATTGAATCCCGGCGCGGCCTACCTGATCTACGGCCGAAGCTCTGACTTCCCCGGCGTCTTAGATCTCGATGACCTCGACGGATCGAATGGCTTCACGATGCCTCCGGTCCCGGAAAGCGACGACGCCAACCGACAGGACTTCGCCCGCAGCGGCGGCTACGTCGGAGACTTAAACGGCGACGGCCGTGACGACTTCGCCGTCGGCCGCCCCTTCGCCCGTGGCCAGGAAAGCGACGGTGGCATCGGGATCGGCGCGGTGGATGTGGTCTACGGGCGCGACACAAATTTCCCCGCGTCTTTAGACTTGGCCTCTCTGGCCCCGAGCGAGGGGTTCTCGGTCATCGCGGCGTCGCCGCCGGACGATGTCGGCGACCTCGGCTGGTCGCTCACCGACCTCGGCGACTTCGACGGTGATGGCGTCGGGGATCTGCTGATCGGCTCGCCCCTTTCGAACCCGCCCGGCCTCGCCGACACAGGGAGCGGTTCTGCGTTCATCGTCTACGGCGCCGCCGACGGAGCTGATGTGATCGCCGGTACCGGCGGCGGCGCCCGGGTGACGGCGTTGATCCCGGTGGAATTTCCGACGCTGGGCGCCGGTGATTCGTTGCCCAACGCCGCGGCGGTCGGCATCGACGTCGCCGGCGGTGACGTCAACGGTGACGGTCTTGACGACGCCGTGCTCGGCAACGGCGGCTCCACCAGCGCCGACGGTCGCGCGGCGGCGGGGGTGTCCTACGTGGTCTTCGGCCGCACAGGGCGTCCGGCGACCCTCGACCTCTTCAGCCTCGCCGCCTTCGGCGGCTACCGCATCATCGGCAGCGCCGGGGACTTCGCCGGGCGGTCCATCGACGCGGCGGACGTCGCCGGCGCCGACGGACGCAGCGAGGTGCTGATCGCCGGCGAAGGCTTCCACGACGTGCCGGACGGCTCCCTCGTCGGCGCGGTCCAGGTCGTGCTGGGCGGCGCGGAACCCGGGCTTTTCGCCGACGGATTCGAGTCGGGCGACACCTTGGCCTGGTTCGCGACGGTGGGCGGCGTCTGACCTGTTCTTTCTGCGGGCCGAGCCGGCTCAGACCCGAATCCAGCGGGCGACGAGCTCGGCCCGGGAGCGCACGGCCAGCTTGCGGTAGATCCTCCTGACGTGGGTCCGGACGGTCTCGAGGGAAATAAAGAGGCGAGCCGCGATGTCGCGATAGCGCAGGCCCTCGACCAGGAGCTCGGCCACTTGCCATTCGCGGTCGCTTAGAGGGAAAGCCGTCGAGGGACGGCGGGGGGCCAGCGACTCGACGAGGCGGCGGACGGCCAGTGGGGAAAGCGCCACCTCACCCCGGTCAATGGCCTCGAGCGCGGCCACCAGCTGGTGGTACGGCGCCGTCGCTTCGAGATATCCGTCGGCGCCGGCGCGCAGGGCGGCGAGGATCGACGACGCGGAGACCCGATTCGAGACCACGAGGACTTTGGCGGTCGCCCGGTCCCGCCGTGTGCGGGCGATCTCGCCCGGGGTGGAGGTGACGCCGTCTCCGACGAGCACGATCCCCTCCCCTTCGCCGGAACCGTGGCTTCGGGTCGGCCGTCGGGGCTGGGACGTCCTTCGGGCCTCGACCGGCGTTGGGGAGAAAGACACCGGGCGGGGCGGCGCCGGGGGTGCACACGCCAGGAATCGTCGGATGCGCTCCGACGCGTCGTCGTCAAAGCCGATCAGGGTCAAGTGCCGGGGGCTGGCCGGGGTCATCACAATCCTCCGGGGTGTTGCGGATGGGGGCTCCCCTGTGGAGCCCCTTTCTTCCTGCAACGAAGCGCCGCGTCGGACTGGGACATCCGGCGGGTTGTATGCTTCCCGGGGGGCGCCCTCGGCGCCGCGCAGGCCTATGGCGGATATCACCGAGCTGCTCGAACGCTGGCATTCCGGAGACGGGGAGGCCCTAGAACGGCTCATGCCGAGGGTTTATGAAACCCTGCGAAGTCTTGCCCGCCGGGCCCTCGGCGGCGGCGCGGACCGGACGCTCGCCCCCACGGTCTTGGTCCACGAGGTCTTCCTCAAGGTTCGGGCGAGCGAGCCCGGCCCGTTCCGAGACCGTCGGCATTTTTTCGCCGTCGCCGCCGTCGCCATGCGTCACCTGGTGATCGACGAGGCGCGTCGGCGCGGGACGGAGCGGCGGGGCGGGCACCGTCGGCGCGTGGATCTCGAGGACGACCTGATCGCCGTCGATGCCCAGTGGGAGGCGCTCCTTGATCTCGACGTTGCGCTCGGTGCGTTGGCGCACCTGAGCCCGCGCCTCGTTCAGGTCGTGGAGTGTCGCTATTTCGCCGGTCTCACGCTCGCGGAGACGGCGGATGCGCTCGGCGTCACCCGCAAGACCGTGCAGAGGGACTGGATCAAAGCGCAGGCTTTCCTGCGCCGGGCCCTGGAGAATCCGCGGGATCGTCCCGGCCCCGGTTGAAGTGGCCGTCCTGCGGCGGGGCCGCGGGCGAAAGCCACGGCGCGCCGGGGAATCGCAATTCCGCTTCCTCGAGCAGAGCCCGCGCCCGCCCGCGGCTCGGCCCCGGGTCGCCGCCGAGGGTGCGCTCGACCTTCGCCTGCAGACGGTGGGCGCGGAGGCCATTGCGCAAGCCGAGCTCGGTCCGGCGGCCCAGGAGCTGCTCGGCCCGTTCGAGGGAGGAGATGGCCTCCTGAACCTGGGCTCGGGCGCCTTCGGGATCGGCGAACCTCAGACGAAACTCTGCGTCGGTGATCAGAAGAGCGCCGCGGGTCATCCACGCGGAGGGGGAGGCGGGATTGAGCTCGACCGCGCGGTCGAGGCTCGCCAGGCCCTCCTCGATCCGGTGCGCGCCGGCCTCGCCGGCTTCTCTGTCCTCGCCCGAGCTGAGGTGGGCCAGCCGTTCGAGCACCGCGCCGTGCAGGTTGAGCACGTGGGCTAGGCGATCGTTACGCTCCAGGGCCCGGCGGGCGCCGTCGAGGGCGGCGGCGTAGGCCGGCGCCGCCGATCGACCCCGGCCTTCGAGCCAGAGCCCGCGGGCGTAGTGCTGACTCGCCAGGTTGTAGCGCAGCAGGGTGCTCTCGGGGAGGCGTTCAAGGGCGAATTCGAAGGCTCGAGCGGCGCGGTCGTAGGCCGCCTCGACCTCGCCATCGCCGGCGGTGGCCTGGGCGAGCTGGGCGCCGACGGCGAGGGCCGTGGCGTGGTTCAATCGGGCGAGCACCTGACCGGGATCGAGTGCCAGGGAGCGCTCGAAGAGCTCGGTGGCCGCCGCCAGGTCCCGGCCGGCGTCGGCGGCGCCGGTGGCGAGCCCGAGCAGGGCCCGCGCCAGCAGTCCGGTGGCGTGGGTGCGGGCGAGGTCGGCGTCCTCGACGGTCGGCACGGGGGCCGCTTCGAGCAGCTCGAGGGCGCGGGCGATCGACGCCGACCGGGCGACGACGGGGCGCCCCGGGGACTGCCCGCGCAGGATTTCGAAGGTGGCCAGCAGGCTCCGGGGGCCCGGCTGGTCCGGGTCCAGCTCGATCGCCTCGAGGCACCGCCGCTCCGCCGTGGCGAAGGCGGCGTCGACGGAGCTCCGGCGCTGTCGCTCGAGGTCCAGCGCCTGGAGCTCCGCCGAGCACGCGAAGAGGCCGAGGCGGGGGTCGCTCGGCGCCAGGCGTCGGGCCTCCTCGAGATCTCGGCGAGCTGCATGGAGTCGCTCGGCGGCTTCGTCATGGCGGCCCGAGTCGGTGAGCTCCCGGGCTCGACGGAGCTCGACGCGGGCGGCGAGGACCGACCCGTCCGGCAGCCAGGGGGCTTCGACCGTGGCTCGTCGGGCCGCTTCAAGCGCAGCGTCGAGGTCCTCGTCGTAGTAGGCGATGAGACCCGCCAAGGCCTGCGGAGAGATGGTCTCGGATGCCCCCGCAGCCCGGCGGAGCAGTTCCAGGGCCCGGTCGCGGTAGCGTCGCTGGTGATCGAGCAGGAGCTGCCGGCGCAGCTCCGCGTCCGCGATGGCCCAGAGTCGGTCCTGCTTTCGGGAGTAGACCTCGCCGAGGGCGACGCCCCAGGCGTAGGCGAGCTCGGGGGTGCGTAGGCCTTGACGCCAAGCCTCCTCGAAATGCTCGACCGCGCGATGCGTCCGGCCCAGCCCGGCCCATCCTCGGCCGAGGGCGTAGTGGCCGGGGCCGGAGGCGATGTCGCCGAGGGCGGCCATCGTGCTTTCTATCTTCGCCAGCCGTTCTTCGGCCAGGGCTTTTTCCCGGCGGACGTCGTGGGGCGGCAAGGCGTAGACGTAGCGCAGAAAGCTCTCGCCGCTTTCCGCCGATCGGCTGAAGTCGGCCACAACTTCGAGTCGCCGCTGCGCCCGCTCGCGCTGCTGCCACCAGCCCGCGGCGAGGGCCAGCGCGAGCGCGGCGAGCCCCGCCGCCGCCGCCCACAGCTTCGGATGTCTCGAGAGGTGCTTGCGGGCGCGGTAGGCCGCGCCGCCGCCCACGGCTTCGACGGGTTGGCGCCGCAGGTAGCGCTCGAGGTCCGCCGCCGCGCTCGTCGCCGAGGCGTATCGAGCATCGGGTCGGCGGGCTAGGAGCCGCCCGACGATGGCGTCGAGTTCGGCGCCGGCGCCCGGTGGGGATTCGGCGGTGCGCTCGTCTTCGGTCGGGAGCCGGCCCGCGAGCAGCAGGAAAAGAATGACGCCGACCGAATAGAGGTCGCTGCCCGTGGTGAGACTTTCGCGGGTCCAGCGCTCCGGCGCCGCGAAACTCGGCGTTAGTCCGTCGCTTGGCGGGGCGCCGGTGTCGCCGGAGAGCAGCTGGGCGATGCCGAAATCAACCAGTTTGACGGCGCCTTCGTCCGTGACCAGGATGTTGGAGGGTTTGAGGTCGAGGTGGACGACCCGGTGGCGGTGGGCGGCGTCGAGGGCCCGGAGCACTTCGATCACCAGTGCGACGCGCCGTCCAACGGGAAGTCCCCGCGTCCGGCAGTGTCGGTCTAAGGCGTCGCCGGTGATGCGCTCCATCACCAGATAGGGGGTGCCGTCCCCGAGGGTGCCGCCGTCGAGGAGTCGGGCGATCGACGGGTGATCGAGGCGGGCGAGGATGCGTCGCTCCCATCGGAAGCGTTCGAGGCCGTCTGGGCCGAGGCGACGGTCGACGACTTTGACGGCGACTTCTTGCTCGAAGAGACCGTCTTCGCGTCGACCGAGGTAGACGACGCCCATGCCGCCCCGGCCGAGGATCCGGACCAGTCGAAACGGTCCGAGACTCTGGCCGAGCCGCGCCTCGTCGTCGCCGTCCCCCGCGGTCGGCGCGGGGTTCATCGGCGAGCCGGCGTCGAGGAAACCGTCGGCGTCGGCGCAGCGCTCGATCCAGTCGAGCAGCGGGGAGCGCAGCTCGCGACAGTCTTCCGTCGCGCGGAGGGCCCACCGCCGTCGGGACTCCGTGGGCTGGTCGAGGGCGTCGTCGAGTAGGGGCTCCAGTCGTCGCCACAGCTCCGGTGTCAGGGCGTCGTCTCGGGTTGAGGAGCGGACGTCGCCCGGATCACCACTCGTGCCCCCGTCTCCATCCATGGCCGGAGCATACAGCGGGTCGTCTACCGTCCTGTCCTCAGAACCGGTGGACGCGTGCCGTAGGTCCCCCAACGCCAGAGCCATTCGCACGGCCCCATCGTGAATCTCCGGAGCCAGAGCGTCGCGAAGACGATCTGCCC
>JBCDKB010000087.1:0-22891 GCA_038747035.1 Acidobacteriota bacterium
TCACCTGGCAATGCGCCAGAACTTCACCTGGGCCTACCGAGATCATGATTAAGCCCCATAAAAACAGCAACTTAGCGACGCTGGGTCGCTTACGACCCCTTAAGTTAGCGCCAATGGGGGCTTGTCCCCTCCCGCCGTTGAGGAAGAGCTTGCCTCCTCCGGCCCCGCTTTTCGGAGTCGTTCCAGCACCGCCGCCAAGCCTGCGGATCACACGGGGTGAAACTCCCGAATCGTGAGTTTCAGGTCAGCTGTCCGGATCCTGCGGCGATTTCCGTGTCCATGGGGGAACCGCAAAGGAGTCCTCCGATGACACGACGCTTCGCCCTTTCCAGCCTTGACATGCTCGCCTTGCTTCTGCTGCTCCCGATGGCCCCGCCCCTCGACGCCCAGGGCACGCAGTTCTACTATCTCCCTTCGTCGGAAACCGAGGTCGAAGACGATCGCTTCGGCCAGGTGCTGGCGGTCGGCGACTTCGACGGGGACGGTCGTGATGACATGGCCGTCGGCATCCCGTTCAAAGAGGTGGACGGCGTCCCCGGCGCGGGGATGGTGGTGGTCAGCTACGGCGGAAACAGTCTTCCTGATCAAATCCTGACGGCCGAGGACTCGGGGCTGCCGCTGGAGGCCTTCGCCAACTACGGGGCCGCGGTGGTCGCCTTCGATCTATCGGGCGGCGACAACGCCGATAAGCTCGCCGTCGGTATCCCCGGGGCGACGGTGCAGGGGGAAAAGACCGGGGCCGTCGGCCTGTGGAGCGGGAATCCGGGGGGCTTGATGTTCCCGTCGATATGGGTCGCGGAAGAGAATCCGCGTCAACCCGGACAGCGCTTCGGCGCTTCGCTGGCGGCCATCAAGAACGCTCTTTTCATCGGAGCTCCGGTGACCGAGGTGGACGGCTCGAACTCGGGGGCGATCTACGTGGCGACCTTGGACCCGCAGTTCGGACTCTGCATCAAGGAGCGGATTGACCAGACCTCGGCCAACGTCGAGGGGAACTCGGAAGACGGCGACGGGTGGGGCACCAGCCTCGATGTCATTCCTGGGGCCGATCAGTTCGCGTGGCTGTTGGTCGGCGCACCCCAGGAAGACATCGGGTCCGTGGTCGACGCGGGGGCGGCTTGGGAGCTCCTGGTCGATCCCCAGATCGGCGAGTGCAGTCCCGGCAGCGACCCCTCGGTGCTGTCCGGCACGCTCTTCCGCCAGGGAAATGGCACTATCCCGGGCGCGCCGGAAACCGGCGATCTCTTCGGGTTTTCTGTGGCCTTCGGCGACTTCGATCGCGCGGGCATCATCGACATCGCCGTCGGCGTGCCGCGGGAGGACCGGGAGTCCGACGGACTCGGCGACGCGGGTTGCGTGCACATCATCGACGACAGTCCGGGTCACGCGTGTCTATTCGCCGACCAGATCAGCGACTACCCGGCGCTTCCTGGTCAGCAGACCGGCTTCGCCCTGGCGGCGGCGGATTGGGACCTCGACGGCTACCAAGACCTGCTGGTGGGCATGCCTGGCCACGACGATGTCTTCGGCCGGGCAGGGGCCGCTGCGGTGGTCAACGGCTCCTCCACCGGGCTCCAGCCTCGACTGTCCCTGCCGTTCTTTCCCTCCAGCGGAGGCTCGTTTTTCGGCTACGGCACCTCGGTGGCTTTCATCGGCGCGTGGCGGTCCGGAATCACCCAGCTCAACTTTCTTGTTGGCGAACCGGGTTACGACAATTGGATCCAAGATCTTGACCGCGTCGGCCGCGTGCGGCGCTCGGAACAGCCGACGGGGATGATCTTCGGCGACGGCTTCGAGACGGGCAGCACCTCCGAGTGGGACGCCACGATCCCGTAAGTGGGGAGGTCGAATCGCGGCGCTCCTCGGTGCAGAGCAGCGCTACTTGCGGGCCCGCGGCGTCAGCTCGGTTTCGATCCGCTCGTCGCCCCGCAGGAAGACGACCGTGACCGTGACGCCGATCTTCACGGCGTCGAGGGCGTAGGTGTAGTCGTAGATATTTTTGATGTCCTGGCCGGCGAAGTGCACGATCACGTCGCCTTTCTGCAGGCCGGCTTCGGCGGCGGGCCCGCCTTCCATGACGCCGCCGAGCAGCAGTCCTTCGATCTCCGTCGCGTAGTCGGGGATCGTGCCGGTATAGGCGCGCACGGTGTCGCGACCGCCGCCCTCTTCGCGCGTGCGCTCGACCTTGACGAACTCCGGCGGCTCTTCTTGGTTCGTCAGCTTGTGGGCCACCAAAGCGCCGAGCTGGCTGACCCGCGCGAGGTCTTCGAAGTTGATCTTGTCCGCGGTATCGGCGGGGCTGTGGTAATCCGGGTGGGAGCCGGTGAAGAAGTTGAGCGTCGGGATGTCGGCGGCGTTGAAGGCCGAGGAGTCCGTGGGCAAGTACGGGTCTTTTTGCAGCGAGATATCAAAGCCCACGGGCACGTTCGAGCGCTCGATGAGTCCGTTCCACACCGGGCTGCTGCCGACCGCCTGGAGGGTAAGCTTGTTGTCTTTGGAGCGGCCGACCATGTCGAAGTTGAGGTAGCCCGCGATCTGGTCCGGCGGCAGGACTTTCTGCGCGACGAAGTGGCTTGAGCCCAGCAGACCGAGCTCTTCGCCGGACCAGAACGCCAAAACGATGTCGCGCTCGCGCTCGAGATCCTTAAGTCGGCGGGCGGCGTCCAGCACCGCCGCGACGCCGGAGGCGTTGTCGTCGGCGCCGTAGTGGATGCCGCCTTTTTGCTCGCCGGAGGCGAGGGAGTTGCCGCTGCGGCCGTGGCCGAGGTGGTCGTAGTGGGCGCCGAGCAGCACCCAGCGCTCGTCGACGTCGACTGCATCATTGCCGGCGGACCGCGGCAGCACGCCGGCGATGTTGTAGCCGGTGCGCTTCTCACGCTCGATCTTGACGTCGAGGGTGGCGGTGCTGGCGAGGGAGAAGCCGGTGACGTGGGGATTGCCTGAGTCGAGCTGCTTTTGGGCGTCGGCCAGGTTCTGGTCGACGTGGTCGAAGAGCGCCGCGCCGACGCCGCCGTTGACGCTGACGGCGACGATGCCCGAGCCCGCGATGGCGGTGTCGAAGGTCATCGGGATGATCTCGCCGGCGTTGGGCGAATTCGGGCCGGTGACCACGATCAGCCCTTTGGCGCCGTTTTCGCGGGCGATCAGCGCCTTGTAGCGCAGGCCGGAATAGCGGGCGAGCAAGCCCCGGGTCTTCTGGTCAACGTCTTCGGGGAAGTAGCGCAAGGCCACCGCGATTTTGTCTTTGACGTCGACCGCGGCGTAGCTGTCGTAGCCGTAGTCCTGGCCGTCGGGGATGGTGAGGCCGTAGCCGACGAAGACCAGCTCGCCTTCCACGGTCGCCGCGTCCGAGAAGGAGAGGGCCTGCACGTCGTTGGGGGTGTCCACGCGGTGCTCGCCGACGCCCAGGCTCGAGCCCGTGTCTTTCGACCCGGCGGTGAACTCGAACGGGATTTCGAGCGACGGGTGACCCGGCAGCGGCTCGACGCCCAGGGCGTCGAGCTCGGCGAGGATGTAGGCGGCGGCTTTGCGGGCCCCGGGGGTGCCGGTCAGGCGACCTTCGAAGGCCGGGGACGCGAGCTCGGTGACGTCGCGGCGGAGCGGGTCGGCGCCGGCGTCGGCGAGCGCCGGGGCGACGGTCAGGAGCAGGGTCGAGGCGACGGCGCAGAACGATGGGATTTTCATGGGGAGTCCTCGAGGCGCGGGGAGGAGTCGCGCGGAGCGCTTGCAGGAGAGAGATCGGGAGGGATGGTCAAGGGCGTACTGGGCGGACGGGACGCGGGGGCCGCGGAGCGCCCGCGCCTACTCTTGGTTCTCGGTCCGCGGGGGCGCGGCGGCGAGGGCTTTCTGGGCGTTGGCGTGGTTCCACGAGGCGATGTAGATCTGGCCGCCGCCCCCGTCGTGGCGACCGGACGAGGTCCAGGTGAGCTGTTTGCCGTCCGGCGTCGGCACCGGCAGGCCGTCAAAGCCGTCGGCGTAGGTCACCTGCACGGGCTCCTTTTGACCTTCGACGTCGACCATGAACACCTCGAAATTCGAGAAGCCGAGCTTGTTGGAGGCAAAGAATACGTACTCTCCGGAGGGATGCACGTACGGGGCCCAGCTCATCGCTCCGAAGTTCGTCAAACGTTTGACATCGGTGCCGTCGGTCTTCATCGAGTAGATATCCGCCGTGAGGCCGTCCTCGCGGAACCGACGCCAGATGATGCGCTCGCCGTCCGGGAAGAAAAACGGCCCGCCGTCGTAGCCGTCGACGTGGGTGAGTCGCGTGTCGTCGCTGCCGTCGGCCCGCATGATGTGCAGCTCGGCGAAGAAGGCGGGGTCCACTTCCAGGAGC
Organism: Acidobacteriota bacterium; assembly: GCA_038747035.1. Lineage (GTDB taxonomy): Bacteria > Acidobacteriota > Thermoanaerobaculia > Multivoradales > J023 > JAUIJL01. Next base: position 4,337 of record JBCDKB010000087.1, read on the forward strand.
TTCTTTTGTTCCTTCGTCAGCTCGCGGTCGAAGGCGGAGCGGGTCGTGGTGTAAACGATCCACTCGCCGTCGGGGGAGTAGCTGGCCTCGGCGTCGTAGCCTTTAGCGTCGGTCAAGCGCGTGGACTCGCCGGTCTTCGCGTCGGTGACCCATAGCTCCATCTCCGGGTCGTAGTCCCACGCGTAGCGGCGCTCTTGGCCGGAGGCGCGGAAATCGAGCTCTTCCTTTTGCAGTTCTTTCGAGCGCGGGTCGTGGTGGGTCGAACCGTAGAGGATCTCGCTCGACCCGGGGCGAATGAAGGCGCAGGTCGTCTTGCCGACGCCGCTGGAGATGCGCTCGACGTCACCGGTCATCATGTCGAGCAGGAAGATTTGGTAGAAGGGATTGTCGGCGCTGCGCTCGCTTTGGAAGACCATCTGGCGGCCGTCCGGTGAGAAGTAGCCCTCGCCGGCGCGCTTGCCTTCGAAGGTCAGGCGGCGGGTCCGCTCGAGGAAGTCGGATTCGGAGAGTGAGCTGTCGTCGGCGGAGGCCGGCGGGGCCCAGGGCGTGAGGGCGGCGATTATGAAGGCGGCGAGCGCCGTGGCGCCCGGTCGGTGGGGACGAAGCTTCGGATATTCCATGGCTGGCGCGATCTTAACGAGTCCGCCGACCGACGTCTGACTGCGATCACCTCGGGTGGGCCGCGGGGCGCCCTCGAATCAGAAGAGTTGGGTGTCTGCCAAGCCGCCGAACTCGCCCTGGGGATTTGAGTAGACGCGCTCTTCCCCGGTTTCCGTGTCGGTGATGACCACGTCGTAGGCGACGTTGGAGAGGCCGGTGAAGAAAAGCCAGAAGTGGCCGTTAAAGCCCCGGCCGTCGAGCACCTTGACGAAGACTTCCAGGTTGTCGGCGTCGAAGAAGGAGAAGGCGCCGGTTTCGCGGCTGAGCGCGGTCGCCGCGGCGACGCCGGCGAGGCCGGTGTCGGTACGGAAGCGCACTTCGAGCTCGAAACGGCCGTCGAGGAGGCGAAGCGGACCGTCGACGGTCGATAGGGAGCTCTCCGCGCCGGCGGTGGATTCGCCGCTGGGAGAACCCTCGCCGCCGGAGCCGGCGGCCGGAAAGGCCAGGATGTCGGCGCCGCCGGTGAGGCCGCCGGACTCGTTCTCGACGCGACGCACGACGCCGGTTTCAAGGTCGGTGACGGTGAGCTCGTAGGTGACGGTGGAGAGGCCGCCGTAGAAGAGCCAGAAATGGCCGTTGAAGGCTCGGCCGTCGAGGACTTTCATGGCGAATTCGAGGTTCCCGGGGCTGAAGAAGGAGAAGCCGCCGGTATTCGCAGTCATGGGAAACGGACTCCCCGTGCCCGTGACACCCGCGAAATCGGTCCAGTCGACTTCCACCTGGAAGCGATCTAGCAGGCAAAGCACCCGCTCGGAGGGCCGGCAGCGACCGGTCGCCGCCGCGTCGCCGAACCGGTGCGCGCCGCCGTCGGTGGCGGCCCAGAGGCGTCCGGGGTCGGTCGGGTCAAAGGCCAAAGCGTTGACCCGGGCGCTCAGCAGGCCGCGGTCGAGCGGAGCGAAGGTGGCGCCGCCGTCGACCGATTCGAGCACGCCCGTTTCCAAGGTGCCCGCCAGCAGGCGATTCGCCGTCGGGTTTTCGAGGATGACCTGGACGCTGCCGGCGGGCTGGTCGCTGGGCCGCCAGGTGTCGCCCCCGTCGTCGCTGCGGTAGAGGGTGCCGCCGAAGGGGTCGAGCAGCGACGCAAAGAGGGGCCCCGGCGCCACCGGGGCGGTGGTCTTGAGGAAGCGCCAGCGGCCGCTAAAAAGGCCGGTCAGGTTATCGATGACCACCTCCCACGACGCGCCTTGGTCGACGCTGCGGAGCAGCGCGGCGTCGAACATGGGTAGGCCCTTGACGGCCGTCGGCGTCGGCCCGCGATTCTCGATGAAGAGCCGCCCGGTACAGCCCGCGAGCCACACGCCGCGGCGGGGTGCGGCCAGGGCGAGGTCTTCACAAATCGGCTCGCCGACCCTCGGCCAGGTCCGACGGCGTCGGCACTGCGCCGCAGCGCACCGTCGACGGCGGCGAGCAGGTCGCCGCTCTCCGGATCGTGGACGACGGTGGCCGGAAAGATCGGCGCCGTCGGCTCGACTTGTCGCCAGCTCAGTCCGCCGTCTTCACTGACCACGAGGCCGCCGCCGCCGGCGATGCGAACAACGGCGGGGTCGACGGGGTCACGGAGGAGATCGGCGCCGCGGGAGACGGATCGATCTCCCTCGACGGCCGACCATGTGAGGCCCGAATCGTGGCTGATCAGCAGCTCATTGTCGCGCACGATCAGCACCCGACCCGGAACGACCGGATCGGGGGAGATCGCCGTCACCTGGGCGGCGAGGAAGCCGTCGTTGACTTGCCTCCAGCTCGCGCCGGCGTCCGTTGAGAGCAACATGCCGCCCCCCGGCGCGCCGGCGGCGAGCGCCGAACCGTCGCGTCCGATATCGAGGGCCTCGAGGCGCACATCGGCCGGGGGAGGGTTGGCCGGCCGCCACGTGGCCCCTCGATTGTCGCTGACGTATAGACCGGCGGCGGTGGTGATGAAAACCCTGTCCGGACGATTGGGGTCGACGGCGAAGGCGCCCGCCGGCGAGCGGGTGGACACGCCGCCCAGGCCTTCGGCGATGGGACGCCAGGTGCGCCCGCCGTCGTCGCTGCGGTGGGGTTGGTTGGCGAAGGAGTCGGTCGGGCTGACGACATCCCGCGCCGAGGCGTAAAGCACCTCCGGGTCCGTGGGGTGGGCGAGGATGTCCCGGAAGGACGGAAATCGAATCGCGCCGAAGCTCGAAGAGGTCCAGGTCGCGCCGCCGTCCCGACTGCGCGAAATGCCGGAACTCCCGCCGACGAACACGGTCGTCGGCTGCGCGGCGCTGACGGCCAAGGGCGAAGCGATGGACGGGGCGGCGTCGACCTCGGACCAGCTTTCCCCGCGGTCGTCGGAGCGGAAGAGCGTCCAGGATCCGGCGATGAAGCCGTTCAAAACCGTGGCGAAGAGCCGCCCGGGGACGGTCGGGTCGATGTGGACCTCGCTGGCGTATGGGAAAGAACCCAGCCCCTGTCCGACGGCCGACCAGGTTTCAGCCCCCGGGTCGAGGCGGTGGATTCCGCGGTTGGTCGCGGCGTAGAGCGTGCCGTCGGCGGCTTCGGCGAAGGCGTTCACGCGGGCGGCGGCGACGCCGTCGCTCCAGGGAACCCAGCTTTCGCCGCGGTCGGCGGAGCGGTAGACCCCGCCGACGTCGAGGCCGGCGTACGAGACACCCGGCAGCACTGCGGAGACCTTGACGGCGCTCGCGCTCCCGCCCTCGGGGCCCAGCAGATGCCACCGCTCGGCGTCGTCCCCGTGGCCGGCGGCGACACCGGTCGCGGCGCTGAGGGCGATCGCCAGGACGATTCGAAGAGTGCGGGCCCAGGTCGACTGCGGCCACTTGTGGAAGAAGCGGCTGGGCAAAGGCGAGGCGCCGGAGGAGGTCATCTTGCTATTGTGCCATATTTGTCGGCCTGTCCCGCGGTCGGCCCTCGGCGCCGTTGCCGTGGTGTCCACTGTCGGTGGCGGGTTATCACCTGGCGGCCACGTGCAACATCGTCGACAGTCGTCGGAAATCGTCCGCTAAACCTGACATTCGGGGGCGATAGGGGCGCCGGAGCCCCAGTTCCTCAGCCCCAACGGCGGTTTGGGGCCCACCTCGGGCGGGCGTTTCGCCGGCACGGTCCTTGAAATAGAGCCCCCGAAACGGATGGACCGGCGCCCGACGGCGCCGGCCCGCATCGTCAAGGGAGATGACCATGAAGACCGCCACGACACTCCGCCAGAGACGACTATTGACCGCCGGCCGGTTCCCCCGCCGCCGCCTGGGCCTCGGGGCCGCCGCGGTCGCCGCCGCGCTCACCGCGGCGTGCAGCTCGGGACCCGCCGTGGAGCCGCAGCTGGAGCTGCCGGAGAAAGTCGCCAAGCACCTCGAGGCCCATGAGGTCACGAGCCATAAAGGAAAGAAGCTGATCTGGTTCGACCGCATCCAATACGGCCCGTACCGGGTGGAAGACGTCGACCGCGGCTGGACGCGCAGCGAGAGTTTTTACTTCACCATCGGCGGCCGGCGCTGGAATCTGGTTTTCCGCAATTGGAAGCCGTTCGCCGTCGCCGGGGCCCACTGGAGTTGGCAATTCGGCGAGTGGGACGGGCGTCCGGATTGGGTCGGAGACTACGGCTTCGAGCTCAGCGAAAACGGCGCCCCGGCCTTCGAAGGGCAGTGCGCCATGGAGCTGACGGCGGGGGAGGAGGCGGTGTCCTGCGCGCTCCGGCGCCACGCCGACGGCAAAGTGTGGATCCTGGCCCTCGGCGACGTCAGCGCGGTGCCGGTGGCGGACTGGCTGCCGCCTTTCGTGGCCCATCCGCAAATGGCCGGCTACCTCTCGGATGAGACCACCACCTACACGGTGCTCGAGAATTTCGGTCGTCCCAACGGGATCCCGGTGAATCTCGAGCTGGGCTACACCCTCGCCCGCGACGGGCAGACCCTCGCCGCCGTCGACAAGGCCGCGGATCCCGGCCGCATGTGGCTACCGCGCCGCGATGACGACCAGCGGGACGTGCTCGCCGCCAGCAGTGCGGCGCTCTACCTCTACCGGGGCCTGAGGGAAGAGCTGCGGTAGGAGTCGAAAGGTCTCGCCGCAGCCCGGGACCCCGCGGTCCCGGGCTGCGCAGGGTCAGGGTCAGCCGTCCTCACGGCCTAGCTGACTTGGGCGATGGCTTCGGCGAGCTCCAGGTCCCTCGGGGTCAAAACAGCCCCCGAGCCGACGACGAGGCGGAGCTCATCGGCCCGCAGCTCCGCCGTTAGGGGCTGGTCGAGCGCGTCGGCCACCTCCGCGACGAATTGGGTGAAGGCGGCGGCGATGCGACTGTTGAGGAAGCGATATTCCCGGATCAGTCGGCTACCGCCGGCACCCAGGCCCCAGCCGGCGTGGTCGTCGAGGAAGTCCTGGACGGCGCCGGCGGCGTCGCCGGGGACGGTCACCTGCTCTTGGATGCGTTCTGGCTTCATGGCGATCCTCCAGCCCCGACGGTAGTCGGCCCGGAGAGTATGAAAAGGCCCCGGCGTCTGGGCGAATCGCGGCGTCCGGGCGACTTTCAGCATCCTCTGGACTCGAGCGATTCTGCCGAGGCGGCCGGTTCGTTTCGGCGCCCCCCTGGCTCCGGCGGCGCCCCGGCGCCAGGGGATTCGCGAACTTGGCGCACCCGGTGAATTCGGGGAGACGACTCGGCCAAGGTTCAAGGGTAGGCATTAATCATGTTATTATTTGCATAAGTTGAATAAATAGATCCGCCGACCTTTCCTGCCCAGCCGAGGAGAGTCCCGATGTTCCGTTCGAGCCCCCCCGCTGCGGTCCGTCCGCTTCGCCAAGCCGCCCATGGCCTCACGCTAGCCCTCGCGTTGTGCTTGGGTGCGCCGCCGCTGGTCGCCGACGTGGCCAGCTTCACGTTGATCGACGCCGCCACCGACCTGCCGATCCCCGCCCACGACCCGCTGATTGACGGTGCGATTTTGGATCCGTCGGAGGTCCCCTCCGAGCTCAGCGTGCGCGCCAACGTCTCGGAGGCCGTCGGCAGCGTGGTCTTCGCACTCTCCGGCGCCGAGGTCCATAATCAAACAGAATCCGTCGCGCCTTACGCCCTCTTCGGCGATAGCGGCGGTGACTACAACCCGTGGACGCCGACCGTGGGGGCCTACGCGTTGACCGCCCAGAGCTTCTCGGGGGCCGACGGCGGCGGCGCGGCGGGCACGCCGCTGACCGTCAACTTCACCGTCGGCGACGTCGGTGCGCCCCCCGACGGCGACGGCGGCGTTTCCATCTTCGGCGGCCAACCCGGTTCGGCGGACCCGGTCCGGCGCTGGCACCGCGGGACGCTGGCCTTAGCGGGGCCGGGCGCCTCGGAGAATTCCACGCCCAATCCTTTCCTCGACTACCGATTCCAGGTGCGTTTTACCGGCCCGAGCGGCCAAGTCCTCGACGTGCCGGGCTATTTCGCCGGCGACGGGGAAGGGGACCTCGGCGGCGGCGGTGCCGGGCACGTCTGGTACGCCCACCTCGCCCCGGACGAAGTGGGCGCCTGGACCTACGAGATTTCTTTTCGCTCCGGCGTCGAGGTGGCGGTCGAGACGACGACTGCGGCGGGTGCGGCGGTGGCGCCCTACGACGGGCTCTCCGGCGGCTTCCAGGTCGTCGCCTCCGATAAGTCCGGGGCTGACTTCCGCGCGCCGGACCGCGGCTTGATCCGCAACCGGGGCGGCCACTACCTGAGTGAAGCCGACGGCGATCCCTGGCTCAAAGGCGGGCCGAATATTCCGGAGAACCTGCTCGGCTACACCGGCTTTGACAATACCCCCGACGCCGGCCACGCCTTCTCGGCCCACGTCACGGACTGGCGTGACGGCGACCCCGACTGGGGCGGCGGCGACGGACGGGCGCTAATCGGCGCCCTCAACTACCTCGCCGACCGCGGGGTCAACGTCATCTATTTCCTGCCGATGAACGTCTTTGGGGACGGCAATGACACGTTCCCGACCGTCTCGACGGGCGCCAAGACGCGCTACGACCTCTCGAAGCTCCGGCAGTGGGAGATCGTCTTCGACCACGCCCAAACCCACGGTATCTTCCTCCATTTCGTGCTGGCCGAGACCGAGTCCGGCAACGAGAACTACCACGACGACGGCGACCTCGGCCCTGAGCGCAAGCTCTACTACCGCATGCTGACGGCGCTCTTCGGCCACCACAACGGCTTGGAATGGAACCTCGGCGAAGAGAATGACTACGGCACCGCCAAACGCGAAGCCTTCGCCGCCTACTTGAAAGTCGTGGACCCCTACGACCACCCCGTCACCACCCACACCCACAGCAACCAATACGAACAGTTCTATAACCCGCTGCTCGGCAACGGCGATTTCGACATCACCTCGTTCCAAGGCAACGCGTCCCGGACTACGATGTTCGACCTGATCGTCGACTGGCGCGAGCGATCCGCCGCCGCCGGGACGCCGTGGGCGGTGAGCTACGACGAGCCGCAGCGCATCGAGAATGATCCGTTCGACGACTCCCGGGGCTATCCGCACGGCCGCCGCGACAAAATGTGGCCGGTCTTTATGGCCGGCGGCGCCGGCTTCGAGTGGTACGTGCAAGAGGACGGCGGCGGCCATAGCTTCGACCAGCGCATCGACGATTTCAGCGAGATGGACGCGGCGCTGCGCTGGACGGGCCACGCCTTGGGCCTTTTCTCGACCCTGCCGCTCGATGACATGGTTCCCGACCGCACGTCGGCGACCTCGGCGGCCTCAGGCGAGGTCTACACCTTCGCCGTCGCCGGCGAGGTCTACCTGATCTACCACGACCGCGCCGGCGGGCCCCTGGCGCTCGATCTGTCCGACGTGCCGGCGACTGAGACCTTCGACGTCCGCTGGTTCGATCCGCGGCAAGGCGGCGCCCTCCTGGTCGGAGACGTGTCCGAGGTGGTCGGCGGCTTAGCCTCCACCGACCTCGGATCGGCGCCCCGGGACGTCGATCAAGATTGGGCGTGCCTGGTGATCGCCCGGTCCCAGCCGATCTTCAGCGACGGCTTTGAGTCGGGCGACCTGAGCGCCTGGTCGGCGGTGGTGCAGTAGCGACCGGGCGACTGGAGGCTCCATCTCCGTGGTCAAACCGCCGCAGAGAGGTCGCCGGCTAGCGATAGAGGCGGAAGAATTTGAAAGCCTTCGACCACTCGTCGCTCGGCTTGAAGGCCAGGGCGACTTCGGCGTCGTCGAGCTTCGACTCGGTGAGCACGACGTGCTCGCCGAGCCCCTTGGCGCGCTCGAATTCGGCGTCGGTCACTTTGCAGACGACCTTGAAGAAGGTGCCGGAGACCCACGCCTGCGTCTCCGGGCGATCCTTGAATTCGAGGTAGGCCGCCAGCGACGCGTGGGCCGCGGCGAGGGTCGCGAAGCCGAGGGGAATGGAATCCCGGATCAGGATGTACATCTTCATTCGAGACCCCTCTGGGAGCCGTTGTTCGGGCGGTGGAGCCTAACGCGATTTCGGCGGGACCGCAGGCTAGCCGGGCGCAGGCCCCGTGGAGTCGCGGATGATGAGCTGGGGTTCCACCAGGCGTCGACCGCCGAGGGGTGTGCCGCCGTCGAGATGGCTGATCAGATGACGGGCGGCGGCTTGGCCCATATCGCGGAGGGGCTGGCGGACCGTCGTGAGGCGAGGATTTAAGAACGGCGTGACGCCGAGGTCGTCGAAGCCGACGACGGAGAGGGCCTGCGGCACGGCGAGGCCGGCGTCGAGGAACGCCCGGGTGGCGCCGATGGCCGTGATGTCATTGAAGGCGAAGAGCGCCGTGAAGCCCTCGCCCGTCTCGAGGAGCCGCCGACCGATGGTGAAGCCTTCGCGGTAGCCGCCTTCGGAGTCGAAGGACTCGCCGTAGGACCGTGAGCGGAGCTCGACGGTGAGCTTTGGCGGAATCTCCAGGTCGAGCTCGCGGGCGGCGCCTTGGATCGCCCGCCAGCGGTCGCCGGCGTCGACGTTGCCGGCGTAGCCCCGGATCACCGCCAGGCGCCGGTGGCCGAGGTCGTGGAGGTGGGCGAGGGCACCCCGGGCCGCTGCATCGTGATTGAGGGCGACGGTGGTCATGCCCGGGATCGGGCGGTGGCCGGAAACTGCCACCGTCGGCAGCGCGACGGGGCCCGGCAGCTCGGCGCCGATGACCAGGAGACCTTCCACGCCGCGGTCTTCGAGGAAACGGATCGACTCTTCGAGCTTGGTGGCGCGCGAGTGGTGACTCACCATCAGGTAGGTGTAGCCCGCGGGCTCGAGCTCCGCCTCGATGCCGCTCATCACTCCGGCGGTATAGCCTTCGCTGATTTCCGGCACCAGCACGCCGAGGGAGTAGGTGCGCTTACCGCGCAGAGAGCGCGCCAAATAATTCGGCCGGTAGCCGAGCTCGCCGGCGGCGACGAGGACACGCTCCCGGGTGTCGGCGGCGAGGGCCTCGGCGCGCGGGGCGCCGTTGAGCACGAGGGAAACCGTGGACACCGAGACGCCGGCGTGGGCGGCGACGTCCTTGAGGCGGACACGGGGCGACTGGGCGGTAGATTTCGGGCTCTTGGGCATAGTGGTGGGGGCGCGCCGGGACGTCGCGGGGAGTTGGATATCAGCGACTTGTGCTTGACAGCCCCCGGGCGTGAACCAATAATAACCGAAAGTTCAAACGTTTGAATAAACTTTTGAGACGACATCAAGGTCTGCCGCGGCGGGTTCCGCCCCGGCGCGGATCGGGGGCTCCCCTTCACCGTGAAGTTGAGCCGCCGGGCCTCGCCGCCCGGTTCCGCAGGCTGACGTCGTCCCAGGCCTCCGCACAGCCGTCGCGCCCCGAGAAATAAACGCAGGTAAAGAAAGGAGTCGCCGTGGAGAGCACCAGCACAGGGTCGGCCCATATGCTCGCCACCGCCGATTGGTGGGTGGTCGGGATCTATTTCGCCGTCGTGCTCGGCATCGCCGTCTGGGCGATTCGCCGGGAGCGCAAGGGACAGGAAACGTCGGCCGGTTATTTCCTCGCCGGTCGAAACGTCGGCTGGTTCGTGGTCGGCGCGTCGCTCTTCGCCTCGAATATCGGCTCGGAACACCTGGTGGGCTTGGCCGGCACGGGCGCGTCGTCGGGCCTGGTGATGGGGCAGCTCGAGCTCCAAGCCTCCTTGGTCCTGCTGCTGCTCGGCTGGCTCTTCGTGCCGTTCTACATCAAAAGCGGCGTTTTTACGATGCCCGAATTCCTCGAGCGCCGTTACTCGCCGGCGGCCCGCTGGTACCTCGCCGTGGTCGCGGTCATCGGCTACGTCATGACGAAGATCTCGGTGACGATCTACGCCGGCGGCGTGGTGCTCGAAGCGCTGACCGGGCTCGATTTCTGGACCGGTGCGATCATCGTCGTCGTCATCACGGGGCTCTACACCGTGTTGGGCGGCCTGCGGGCCGTGATCTATACGGACCTCATGCAGGCGATTGTGCTGATCGTGGGTTCGGCGGTGGTGACGGCGATCGGCCTCGCCCGCCTCGGCGGCTGGGGGGCGATGGTGGATATCGCGGAGCCCGACTTCTTCAATATCTGGAAGTCAGCCTCGCACCCGGAATTCCCGTGGACCGGCATGGTCTTCGGGGCGCCGATCATCGCCATTTGGTACTGGTGCACGGACCAATTCATCGTCCAGCGCACGCTCTCGGCGCGCGGCATTGACGACGCTCGACGGGGCACGATCTTCGCGGGATACCTCAAGCAGCTGCCGCTCTTCCTCTTTGTGATCCCCGGCGTCATCGCCTATTGCCTGGCGAAGACGGGGCAGATCGAGCTCGAGAATCCTGACGCCGCGTTGCCGACCCTGGTCGCCGCTTTGCTGCCGGTGGGTCTCCGGGGCCTGGTGGTCGCGGGTTTGATCGCCGCCTTGATGAGCTCACTGTCGTCGGTCTTCAACTCGTGCTCGACGCTGATTACCCTCGACCTCTACAAGAAGCTTCGGCCGCAGGCCTCCGAACGCCAGCTGGTGCTGGTGGGGCAGGGCGCCACCGTCGGCCTGGTGGTGCTCGGCATCGCGTGGATTCCGGTGATGGCCAATATCTCGGGGGTGCTCTACCAGTACCTGCAGAGCGTCCAGGCCTATATCTCGCCGCCGATCGCCGCGGTCTTCCTGCTCGGCCTTTTCTCGGCTCGCTTGAACGCCGCCGGCGCCATGGCGTCGTTGATCAGCGGCTTCGTGCTCGGCATGGGACGCATCGCCCTCGAGCTGCAGAAGGATCAGCTCACCGGCGTGCTGCACACCTTCGCGACGATCAACTTCCTGAATTTCGCCGCCATCCTTTTCTTGGTGTGCTCGGCGATCTTGGTGATCGTCAGCTTCATGACCTCGCCGCCGCCCGATGAGAAGGTGCGCGGCTTGACCTTCGCCACCGCCGGAGAAGCCGTCCAGGGCGTGCCGCAGGAAGAGCTGGACCGCGCCATCTCCGACCCGGCCTGGCGCCGTCGGGACGCCATGTTCTCCGGCCTCACCATCGTGCTGGTCGGCCTCGTGATGATTTATTTCTCCTCACTCTTCTTCTGATCCCGCTCTATCGACATCGACGCCCTACTGAAAGGAAAAGACGCCATGGCGCTTATGGATCTTCGGCCCCAGGCCGAACCCCGCTCGCCGGATGAGCTGGTTCGTCACCTCGAGAGCTTCCAGCTCGACTTGAAATTCACGGCGGGCATTTGGTTTTTCTCCCCCTTCGAGAGCCGATTCCACGACAAGTACAAGCCCGATATCGACCTCGAGCGCCGCCTCGAGATCGCGGCGGGGCTCAAAGATTACGGCCTCTCGGGCCTAGAAGCCCACTATCCGAATGAGGTGAACGAAGAGAATCTGCCGATCTGGCAAGCGTTTACCCGCGACACCGGCATCCCGCTCGTCACCGTGATTCCGCTGCTTTTCTACGATCCCCAATTCGAGTGGGGCTCGCTGTCGAGCCCGCAGCCGACGGTGCGCAAGGCGGCGATCGACCGGGCGGCGCAGGCTTTCCAGCTCGGCCATGAGGTCGACGCGGCGTTCTCCGTCGTGTGGTCGGGGATCGACGGCTATGAGAATCCCTTCGGCGCCGATTTCGTCGGCCTGCGGCGGCGTTTTTCAGACGGCCTCGCCGAAGCCATGGACCGCGCCCCGGGCACCCGCGTCGCCTTCGAGCCGAAGCCCTATGAGCCCCGCGGTCGGATCCTCTACGGCTTGACCCCCGAGGGCGTCTTGCTCGGCCACGAGGTCGAAGCGAAGCTGCAAAATAGCGAGAATCGTCGCCTGCTTGATGAAGGCCACAAGCTGATGTGCATGAATCCGGAGATCGGCCACGTGCACATGGGCTTTGAGGACTTGCCCTATGCGCTGAGCTGGCCGCTCGGCGAAGGGCGACTCGCCCACACCCACTGGAATAGCCAGCCGCTCGGCAATTACGACCAGGATCTGAACGTCGGCGTGGTGTCTCCGGAGCAGATGGAGGCCGGTCTCTACACCCTCAAGATGTACGGCTACGGGGGCTACTTCGGCATTGACGTCAATCCCGAGCGCATGCCCGTAGACGTGTCGCTGAAGATCTCGATGGATGCCCTGCGCGCCGCCAACGACCGCATCAACGGAGTTGACCATGCCCGCATCGTCGAGGCGATGGAGAACCCGCAAGACCACCGCGGCTGGGTCGAGGCCCACCTGATTCGCCGGCGGTCGCCCAACCCCGACGCGCTGCCGCCGATCGAAGAAACCCTCTCCACCCTTGAAAGGGGTTCCTGATGCTCCGCCTGTCCACGCTCGCCGCCGCGTCGCTCATCGCGCTTTTCGCCGGGCAGCCCGCCGCCGCCCAGTCGGCCGACGCCGAATCCCCGGCCTATAAAGACGCCTCCCGGTCCGTCGACGAGCGGGTCGCCGACCTGCTCGGTCGCATGACCCTCGAAGAGAAGGTGGCCCAGCTCCAGGGCGTGTGGCGCGACAAGAATCAGTTCCTGGACGATGACGGTCGCTTCGACGCCGAAGAAGCCGCCGAGGCGATTCCCCACGGCATCGGCCAGGTGACGCGCCCGTCGGATTATTGGAATCGCGGCGGCGTCGACGGCGAGGATCCGAACCGGACCGCGCGCGACACGGTCGAGCTGGTGAACGCCATCCAAAAGTGGCTGCTCGAGGAAACGCGCCTCGGGATTCCGGCGCTCATGCATGAGGAGGGACTGCACGGCTTCCAGGCGCGGGGCGCGACGAGCTTTCCCCAGGCCATCGCCCTCGCCAGCACGTGGGATCCGGAGCTGGTCGAAGAGGTCTACACCGTGGTCGCCCGCGAGATTCGCTCGTGGGGGTCTCGCCTGGCGCTGACGCCGGTCGTCGACGTCGCCCGCGACCCGCGCTGGGGCCGCATCGAGGAGACCTACGGCGAAGATCCGCATCTCGTGGCCGAGATGGGCCTGGCGTCGGTGCGCGGTTTTCAAGGCCGCGATTTCGGGGGCGGCCACCCCTCGGGCGGCGAGACGCCCCTCGGCGACGGCCGCGTGATGGCGACGCTCAAGCACATGACCGGCCACGGTCAGCCGGAGAGCGGCACCAATATTGGACCGGCCCAGATCTCCGAGCGCACGCTGCGGGAGATGTTCTTCCCGCCGTTTGAACGGGCGGTGCAAGAGGCCGGCGCGATGAGCGTGATGGCGTCCTATAACGAGATCGACGGCGTGCCGTCCCACGTTAATAGCTGGCTGCTCGAAGACGTGCTGCGTGACGAGTGGGGCTTCACGGGCTTCGTCGTCGCGGACTATTTCGCCGTCATCCAGCTCATGGAGCTGCACGGTGTGGTCGGCGACCTGGCCGAAGCCGCGGCCCAGTCCCTGGCCGCCGGCGTCGACATCGAGCTGCCGAACCGCCACGCTTTCCCCGAACTGGTGGCTTTGGCCACGTCCGGGGCGGTGCCGATGTCGGATATCGATACCGCCGTCGCCCGGAACCTGCGGGCGAAATTCCTCGCCGGCCTCTTCGACGACCCCTACGCCGACGCCGACGAAGCGGAGGCGCTCACCGGTAACGCCGAAGCCCGCGCGCTCGCGGAGCGCACCGCGGAGAAGGCCGCGACGCTGCTGCGCAACGAAGGCGACCTGCTGCCCTTGGATCTCTCGAAGATCAACCGCCTGGCGGTGATCGGACCGAACGCCAGCGAAGCGATCCTCGGCGGCTACACCGACGTGCCGGCCCACACGGTGCCGCTGCTCGACGGCATCCGCACCCGCGTCGGCGACGCGGCGGAGGTGGTCTTCGCCCAGGGCGTGCACATCACCGAATCGCGGAATTGGTTCGCCGATGAAGTGACCTTGGCGGATCCTGAGGAGAATCGCCGGCTGATCAAGGAGGCCGTCGAAGTCGCCCGCGGCGCCGATGTCGTGGTCCTCGCCATCGGCGATAACGAGCAGACCAGCCGGGAAGCCTGGGCCGCCGGCCACCTGGGCGACCGAACGAGCCTCCAGCTGGTGGGCGAGCAGGGTGAGCTGGTGCGGGCGGTCGTCGCCACCGGCACGCCGACGGTGGTGGTCATGGTCCACGGCCGGCCGCTCGCCATCCGGTGGATCGCCGAGAACGTGCCGGCCATCCTCGACGCGTGGTACCCGGGGCAAGAAGGCGGCACCGCCCTCGCCCGCGTGCTCTTCGGCGACGTCAACCCCGGCGGCAAGCTGCCGTTGACCATCCCGAGGCACGTCGGCCAGCTGCCGATGTTCTACAACGCCAAGCCGACGGCGCGCCGCGGCTACCTCTTCGAGACCACGGACCCGCTCTATCCCTTCGGATTTGGCCTGTCCTACACCACCTTCGACATCTCCGAGCCGACGCTGGACCGCACGTCGATGCCCGCCGACGGCACGGCGACGGTGTCGGTCACGGTGACCAATACCGGCGACCGCGCCGGCGACGAGGTGGTGCAGCTCTATATCCGTGACGTCGTCAGCTCGGTCACCCGCCCGATCCAAGAGCTTAAAGCCTTCGAGCGCCTGACCCTCGAACCGGGGGCTTCCCGCGAGGTGAGCTTCACCGTCGGCCCGGAGCAGCTGCGTTTCTTCGACCGTGCGATGGACCGGGTGGTCGAGCCGGGTGAGTTCGAGCTGCGGGTCGGGTCGAGCTCCGTCGACCAGAAGACCGTGACCTTGACGGTGGAGTAGCCGCGTGGCGTATTTCCTCGGGTTCGACGTCTCCACCACGGCGACCAAAGCCGTGCTCGTCGACGAGGGCGGCCGCGTCGCGTCGACGGCGAGCAGCGCCTATGACCTCTCGGTGCCGAAGCCGCTTTGGGCCGAGCAGGATCCGGAGCTGTGGTGGCGGGCGGCCCGGGAGAGCGTGCGGGCGGCGATGGAGAAGGTCGGCGCCGGAGCGGCGTCGATCCGCTCGATCGGCTTGACGGGCCAGATGCACGGTCTGGTCATGCTCGATAAAGCCGGCCGCGTGCTGCGTCCGGCGATCCTGTGGAACGACCAGCGCTCCGCGGCGGAGTGCGCGGAGATTCGCGACGTCCTCGGCCTCGAGCGTCTGGTCCGTCTCACCGGCAACGACGCGTTTCCAGGCTTCACGGCGCCGAAAGCGCTCTGGGTCCGCCGGCACGAACCCGAGATCTACGCCCGCGTCGAGCACGTGCTGCTGCCCAAGGATTACCTGCGATACCGGCTGACGGGCGAGTTCGCCACGGACCGGGCCGGCGCCGGCGGCACGCTGCTCTTAGACCTCCGGTCGCGGGACTGGTCGACCGACGTCTTGGGGGCCACGGGCATTCCGCTGGCCTGGCTGCCGCCGACCCACGAAGGCCCGGAGATCACCGGCGTGGTGAGCCAAGCCGCCGCCGAGGCCCTGGGTCTGGCGCCCGGCACGCCGGTGGTGGCCGGCGGCGGCGACCAGGCCGCCGAAGCCGTCGGCATCGGCGCCGTTGAGCCCGGCGTCGTGTCGATGGTGCTCGGGACCTCCGGCGTGGTCTTCGCCTCGAGCTCGACGCCGCTCGTCGAAGCGCGGGGCAGCCTGCACGCATTCCCGCACGCCGTGCCCGACCGCTGGCACGTGATGGGTGTGATGCTGTCGGCGGCCGGCAGCCTCGGCTGGTTCCGCGATCGCTTCGCCCCGGAATCCAGCTTCGCCGAGCTCGACGCCGCGGCGGCCGAGGTAGACATCGGGGCCGAGGGCCTCGTCTTCTTGCCGTACCTCTCCGGCGAACGCACGCCCCACGCCGATCCAGACGCCCGCGGCGCCTTCCTCGGCCTGACCCTGGCCCATGGCCGGGGTCACTTGGCCCGCGCGGTGCTCGAAGGCGTGGCCTTCGGCCTCGCCGACAACCTCGCCTTGATGCGCCGGGTCGGCCTCGACGACATCTCAGAAGTCCGGGTCTCCGGCGGCGGCAGCCGCAGCGACCTTTGGATGGGCCTGCTCGCCGACGTCTTGGGCGTGCGCCTGGTGCGCACCGCCGCGTCCGAAGGCGCCGCCTTCGGCGCCGCGCTGCTCGCCGGCGTCGGCGCCGGCCACTGGGCTGACGTTCCGTCGGCCTGCGTCGACGGCGTGCAGCTGCGGGAAGCGATTGTGCCCGATGAAGCGCGGCACCGGCGCTACGCCGAGCTGCACGGGCGATTTCAGAAAGCGTATCCGGCCCTACGCGATCTGATGGCGTGAGCCGAGGGGCCGAAGCTAGAGGCGTCGCTACTCCTGGATCAGCGCGTCCCAGGCCGAGACGTCGCCGCTTTCGAAGCCGTCCGCGAAGATGTTGGGGAAGCGGAAGCTCAGGGGACCACGCACCGAGTAGCTGGTCCTGAAGTCTCCGGTGTCCAGCTCTGTCGTTCTGATGCTGACTGCGTCGACACGGAAGGTGACCTCGATGATCTCGAAGCCTTCGAGGTCGATGCCGTTGGTGCTGGGCGGCCCGCCGAGGGCGATCGACTCCGCCCCGTTCGTCGAGCCAAAGACCGTCTGATTCATGCCCCAGACCGTAAAAAAACCGTCATTGACGCCATTCGTGATCGTGGCGATGATGCTGTCCCAGTTCGGGTTGTTCTCGGCGTTGGCGCGATAGGTTCTTCGAAAATCGACCTCGCCGATGGAGGTGGCGAGGATCCGGGTGGAGACGTCGCCGATGGCCCCGAAGAAGAAATTGAAGTTGAGCTTGGGGTCTTCCCCGAAGTGCCCGGCCCGGCTGCCGACGCGCTGGACCATGTAGTCTAAACGGTCCGCCGTGGGGGTCGGGCCCGCGGCGGGAGCCGGCGTGATTCGGTGGCTTTGCGTGACCTCGCCGAAGGTATCGATGAGCTCCACGACGAACCCGCCGTCGGCGGTCGGGTGGATCCGGGGGGCTTGAAACGCATCGTCCGAGAAGAAGCCGTACTCCAGGCCCGTCGGCGCCGGGCGGAAAACCGTCCACTCGTCGCCGGGGCGCAGCGGCGGCGCGGCGCCCGGCGTGAAGATCCATTGCGGCGTCGGGACCGCGGCGAAAGTCGGCGAGGTCCAGTCCGGGTCGGCGTGCACGTTCGGGTCGGCGTGCACGTCCGGGTCGGCGTGCACGTCGGGCGCGCCGCCGAGTGCGGTCATCGCGCAAAGCAAGAGGGGGACGGTCCAGGTCTTCATGAAGAGCCTCCGGTGAGGTAGGGCACGGAGGCCGCGGGGGCCTCGGTGCCAGTGATGTCTTCGCCCGACCTTCGGGCGGGGGCGAGTCACTGGGGGAAGGCGTCGAAAGACCTGCGACCGGCTCAGTGACCCGGCGGGTGTCGGTCAACGTCCGGCGGGCCCGGCGCTACCTCATCGGCGCCATAGCCTGGGGACTACTCCTGGATGAGCGCGTCCCAGGCCGACACGTCGCCGCTTTCAAAACCGTCTGCGAAGATGTCCGGGAATCGGAAGCTGAGGGTGCCTCGGATGGAGTAGTCGGTGAAGAAGTTGCCCCCATCCATCTGGTTCGTTTGAATGCTGAGGCTGATCACCGTGAAGAGCACTTCAACGATTTCAAAGCCCTCGAGATCGATACCGTTGGTGCTCGGGGCGCCGCCGAGCACCGAGGATTCTGGCCCGTTGGTGGAACCGACCACGGTCGAGTCAATACTGAACGAGTCGAAGTAGCCGTCGTTGATACCGTTGGTGAGGGTCGCGATGATGCTGTCCCAATTCGGGTTATTTTGAGCGTTGGCTCGGAAAGTCTGTCCGGGCACATCGCGTTCGCTGGAGGTGGCGAGGATGCGGGTCGACGCGTTTCCGACGTCCCCGAAGAAAAAGCTCATGCGGAATCGGGCGTCCTCGTCGAAATTTCCGCCAAAGCCACCGCCGCGCGACACCTCATAGTCGAGGCGGTCCGCCGTCGTCTGGCCGCCGAGTTGGGGCGCCGACAGTCGGTGGACCTGCAGCGGGTCGCCGAAGGTGTCGAAGAACTCGACGACGTGGCCGCCGTCTTCGGTGGGGCGCATCCGGGGTGCTCGGAGGTTTTTGTCGGCGTGGAATCCGTACTCGAACGACGTCGGCGAGGGCCGGAAGAGGGTTGATCCGTCCCCCGGACGGAAGGGCGGCACCGCGGTGGGCGAGAGGATCCACTGAGGCGTCGGGATGGCGTCGAAGAGGGGTGTGGTCGCAGCGGGTTCGGCGTCGATGCGGTCGGCTCCGGCGAGCGCCGCGGCGGCGCAAAGCGCGAGGAGGGCGGGCTGAATCTTCATGGGCGGGTGGCTCCGGTCGAGTGGTTCGGGAAGGGGGACGCCAGGGGGGGATTCGCAGGTGAGGCCTCCTGCCCACGCCGTGGACGTGGGGAGGTTACTGGTACCGGCGCCAAAGGTCCCGCAGACGGCTCACCGACCACCGAAAGGCCAGCGCGAGAGCCGATGCCGGATGAAAGTGCCCAGAGATTCAGGCCGAGACCCCTCGCCGTCGTCGCCGGGGTCCAGGCCTTCGCTCGACGTCGGCAGCTTTGACGAGCCACGGCGCCCGGCCCGCCGCGGCTCTCGCGTCTCGCGAA
>JBCDKB010000088.1:0-22741 GCA_038747035.1 Acidobacteriota bacterium
ACCGTCGATGGCTGGGCCCGGTCGCAGGCCCAGCGCACCGCCATCTCCCTCGACTACCTCTCGCGCACGGCGACCTTCCTCGCCGGCCTCCCCGGCGTCAAGACCGTGCTCTACGTCAGCGGCGGCCTGGAAACGGAGCCCGGCTCCGCCCTCGGCGAGTATGTCAGCGGCCTGTGCCCCGGCGGCGAGTCTCTCTTTGCCCTCGAAGGCCTCGGCGAGCAGATGGGGGAAGCTTTCTTTCAGCTGACGCGCCACCTCAATAGCAACCGCGTCACCCTCTATCCGTTCAAGACCGGCGCCCTCCGGCCGTCAACCGCCAGCTCCGCCTCGGCCCGCGGAGAAGCCGGCGCCGTCGACAGCTTCCGCGCCCAAGGCACCTTCGAGCAGCGCCAGCGGAACCAGCTGGAGTCGGGGCTCGGCGTCCTCGCCGACGAGACGGGCGGCCGCTTGATGACCACCGACGACCACATCGCGGCCCTGGCCCGGCGCCTGGCCACCCGCTACTCCCTGGCCTACGCGCCGCCGGAAACGCGGGGATCTGAGATGCGCATCACGGTCGATGTCGAGGCGAGCGGCGCCCAGGTCCGGTACCGTCGGAGCTTCCTCGAGAAGTCCGCCGACCAGCGCCTTGCGGAGCTCGTCGACGGCGCGCTTTTCCTCGGGCTGGTCGAGAATTCCCTCGGCCTGCGCCTCGGCGCCGGCGACCTCCAGCCGGAGGGCGACGACTGGCGGCTACCGCTTCGTATCCAGGTGCCGGTGGGCTCCTTGACCTTTGACCCCACCGCCGCCGTGCCGACGGCGGAGCTTTCGGTCCGCGTGGTCGCCCGCCACCTCGAGTCCGGCGCCCTCGAGACCATCGAGCGGTCTTTCCGCGTCAAGCAGCCCGAAGGCCAGGTCGCGGCCGACTCGCGCGCCCAGCTGCCCATCGACCTCGAGCTGCCGGCGGGGCCGACGTCGATCGCGGTCGGAGCGCGCGACGGCAGTTCGGGCGTCGCCTCGGTGGTCTCGACCGCGCTGACGGTCGGCGGAGCTCCCTAGCCCTGCGCCACCGTCGACACCTCGAAAGCGCCAGGCGTCGGCGGCTTTAGGAATAGTCCTACAAACTCTTCAGCCGGGCGACGATAGCCGCCGGCTCGGACCGGCTCTACCATGGTCGTCATGGCGGCGCAGTCCTTGTCTACCCTGCCGAAACTCGACGGCGAACCGGTTCGTCCCCGGAAGGGTAGCGCGCGGATTCTCCTCGTCGATGACGAGCCGCTGGTGCTCAACAGTCTGCGGAAGGTCCTTGAGCGCCTGGGCCGGGGATTGACCGTGCTCGCCGTCACCGACGCAGAGGACGCCATCCGCGTGCTGGAATCACAGCCCGTGGATCTGGTGGTTACCGACCTTTCGATGCCCGGGAAGACCGGCGCCGACCTGCTGGAACGCCTCCAGCAGACGGGTTTCGAGGGCCACCGCGCGGTGATCAGCGGCCACCTGACGCGCGGCCTCGAGCTCAAACTCAGGCACCTTGGGGCCATGGCCTGCCTGCAAAAACCGATCGAGCCCCGGCGATTCCTCGACCTCTGCGTCAGCTCGCTCGAAGGGCACCGGAGCACCATCCACGGCCTATCCCCGGTGACCGTCGCCCAGATGCTCGAGCTCGAGGGTAAGTCCTGCCTGCTTCGCATCCGAAACGGCGAGCTCTGGGGCGACCTCGAGTTCAGTGACGGCCAGTTGATCGACGCATGGACGGCGGAGCAGGCCGGCGAGGAAGCCGCCGAGACCATCCTGACCTGGCCGGCCGGCGGCATGCAGGTCCTTGAATACGCATCGAGCCAGCCGGTCAATATTCACCGTCCGCTGCATCAGCTCATCCTCAACGGCGCCCGCCTCCTCGACGAGCGAGGCTCCGCTGATTTCCAAGACCGGAGCGGGTCCTGGGACGACGGTGAAAGCGACTGCCGGGTCGCCCCTCCGGGCATCGACGGGGCACTGGCCCTCGACCCCAAGACCACAGAAGCCGCCGTCGGTACGCTTTTCTCCCTGGGCGGCGCCGTACAGGCCTCGCTCTTCGACCTCGAGACGGGCCGCTTCCTCTACTCGGAAAGCCTCGAGATGCTCGAGGGTGACAAGCACGTCGCCGAAGCCAGCCTCGACATGCTGCGGCGCTATGGCGAAAACTGCACGGTCGAAGATATCCAGACCACGCTGGAGGACCATATCCACCTGATGCGCCCGTTGAGGCGCTGCCGTCGCCTCGTGCTGCAGGTGGTTCTTTGTCGCCGGCGCTGCCACGTGGCCCTCGCCCAACACACGCTGGGCCGGGTCGAGAGGCTTCTGAGCGACGCCTACCGGCCGCGCCCGGTGTCCGCGCCGGGGCCGAACCAGATGGCCGCCTTCAGCGAGTCGGATCCGCCGCCGCATCCCCCCGCCAACGACGAAGCGGCGGAGACGGGGCCGCCGGCGGACGCCGACCTGGAGCCGTCCGCCCGGGCGTCTTAGGCCCCGGCTACTCGCCCGCCGATCCCTTCTTACCAGGCGGATCGGGCTGCTTCAGCGTGAGCGTCCGGTTGGTCTCACCGCCGGGATGCTCCGAGACGGAGCCGTCGGGCCAGCGCACCTCGATCGCGTCGTAGCGATCGGCGGTACCGAGGCCAAAATGCCGGGTGAAGTCGTCCTGGGACAGGTAGCTCGATCCGCTCTGGACCAGGCGAGTCCGCTCCACTTTGCCGGTGCGCACCGTGACCAGAGCGCCGATGGCGTCGCGATTCTTGCCGCGGCCTTCGAGATCCACCGCCAGCCAGCGCCCCGGGCGCGCGGTCCGGTTCATGAGCACCTGCGGCGCCCCGTCGAGGTCGTTGACGACGAGGTCGAGGCGACCGTCGCCGTCGAGATCGCCGACGGCCAAGCCGCGGCCCACCCGCAGGTCGGCGAAGGCCGCGCCCATGGCTTTGCTCTCGTCGACGAAGGTACCGTCGCCCTTATTCCGGTAGTAGAGCTTCGGCTGTCGGTAGGCGGCGGAGGCGGCGAGCTTCGTTTCATCGAGCTGGGGGTAGACGTGGCCGTTGACCACGGTCAAATCGAGCCAGCCGTCGTTGTCGGCGTCGAAGAGAGCCGTCCCCCACCCGACAAAGCGCAAGCTCGACGGCGCGCTACCTGAGCGGAAAGAGACGTCGGTGAAGAAGTCGCCTTGGTTGGAGTAGAGCGTGTTGTACTCCTCCGAGAAATTGGTGACGAAAATCGCCTGGCGACCGTCGTTGCGGTAGTCGCCCACGGCGACGCCCATGCCCCCCTGCTCACCGCCGTCTTCGCTCACCGCCACCCCCATGGGAAAGCCGAGCTCCTCGAAGATGCCGTCCCCCAGATTCCGGTAGAGGTAATTCGGCCCCGAGTCGTTGGCCACGTAGAGGTCGAGCCAACCGTCGTCGTCGACGTCAACCCAGGCGATGCCGAGGCCGAAGAATTCGTCGGGGTCGTGGACCCCGGCCTTCTTGCTGACGTCGGTGAAGCGTCCGTCGTCGTTGCGCAGCAGCACGTCGGTGGTTCCCGGCAGGCCGCGCGGGCCGCACTGCACCGCGATACCTCGGTACTGGCACGTCTTGCCTTCGCCGAAGACCGGCAGATTGTCGAGGTCGACTTCGACGTAGCGGGTGACGAAGAGATCGAGGTCGCCGTCACGGTCGTAGTCGGCGAAGCCGCAGCCGGCGGACCAGCCGCCCACGTCGGCGCCGAGGGCGGCGGCCTTTTCTTCGAAGGTCCCGTCACGCTTGTTGACGTAGAGCTTGTTGGCGCCGACGCCGGTGACGTAGATCTCGGGAGCTTTGTCGCCGTTGATGTCCGCTGCGCAGACGCCGACGCCCCAGCCTGGATAAGCCACCCCGGCCGCTTTCGCCACGTCCTTGAACGTGCCATCACCCCGGTTGACGTAGAGCGCGCTCGGCGCGGTCTTCGGCTGCTTCGCGGTCTCGACCGTTAGCGAGTTCACGAAATAGATGTCCAAATCGCCGTCGAGGTCGAAGTCGAGCAAGGCAACGCCGCCGCTCATCGACTCGAGGATATATTTCTTCTCGGGCGCCGAGCGGTGCTCGAACGTAATGCCCGCCGCCCCGGTCACTTCTTCAAAGGGCTGCGCCGAAGTCGGCGCGGTGCCGAGGAGGGAACAAAACGCCAAAGCCGCAGCGGCGAGGCCGGGGGCGGCCGCCCGGCGGGCGGGACTCCATGCGGTGGGGCTCACAGTCTTCCTATCCTTTCCGGGCCGCGATTCCCGCTTCGTGATTTCAAGCTCGGTCTGCCCATCATCGCTCGCCGCCTTCGGGCGACGGCGGAGCCGCGTCCGTCAGCTGCGCTTCAACGGCGTCGAGGACCTCTTTATAGCGCTCGAGTCTCTGCTTCGATTTCTCGGTCTCGCCCAAACGCGCGTAAGCCAGGCTGAGCTGGTAGTGCGCCCGCGGCTCTTCGGGATCCACGGCCACCGCCGCCTCCAGCGCCGTCGCCGCGGCGGCAAAGTCGCCGCGCTCCATCGCCACGAGGCCGATCACCAAGTGCGCGGTGCCGTGGTCGGGGGCGATGGCGAGCGTGCGTCGGGCCTGCGATTCAGCCGGGTCGAGCTCGCCGAGCCCGTGGAGCGCCTCCGCCAGGGCCGCTTGCGCTTCGGGCTCCCCGGGCTTGAGGGCCAGGCTCTGGCGTAGGGAGCGGCGGGCTTCGGCGAAGCGCTTGAGCTTATTCTGCACCACCCCCAGGGCCAGGAGCGCCCGGTCCGGTGGCTCCAGCCGGGTGGTCGCCACCTCGAGGGCCGCCTCCGCCGCCACCGGATTTCCGAGCTGGAGCTGGGTCACCCCGAGCATATAAGCGTAGGTGCCGTGCTCCGGGTAGAGGTGAAGCAGACGTTCGAGGGCTGACGCCGCCGACGCCGGAGCCTGGCTGGCGAGTGACGCCCGGGCGTAGTCGCGGAGCAACGTTTCAGCGTGCGGCGCCACGTCGAGGGCCTGTTCGAGTAGCGCCATCGCGTAGGTCGGACGCCCGGCGTCGAGCTCGACCTTGGCGAGCCACCCCATGGCCCGCACGGAACCTTCCGCCGCCAGGCGCCGGAGCGCGGGCTCCGCCTCGGTGATCCGGCCCGCCGCGAGGGCCGCGCCGACGGCCTCCAGCGCCTGCGCCCGGGTCGGGGCCTGGGATCCAGCTCGAATGGAACCCTCCGGTCCGGCGGCGGACTGGGCCGACACCGTCGCCGACGGAATCAGGGTCGCCAGTCCGGCCAGCACCGCGAGAAACCCAGACCGCATCCCGAGCCCCAACTTCATGGCGCGTCTCCCCGCTGCTCCGCTTTGAGCTGTCGGAAGCTATCGAAAGACTCCCGCGCCGACTCCCGGTCGCCGCTCCGCTGGTAGGCCTGGCCGAGCTGGTAGTGGACGTTGGCGTCCGACGGCGCCAGCCGTTTCGCCGCTTCGAGCTGTTCGATGGCCGACGCCGCGTCGCCTTCGGCGAGCAGGATCTTGCCCAGAAGATAGCGGCCGTTGCTATGTCGCGGTTCGAGGGCCAGCAGGCGCTCCAGGTGGCCGACGGCGTCGCTGCTGCGGCTGTTCAGGTCGAGGGCCGTCGCCAGGAGGTAGCGCGCGTTGACGTGGCCAGGACGGCGTTCGAGCTCCCCCCGCAGGACGTCGGCGGCGGCGTCGAGCTGGCCTTGGCGAAGGTAGATCTCGCCGAGACTCTCGCGCGCATCCGCGACATCCGGGTCCAGCTCGAGGGCCCGCCGGAGGGATGACTCCGCGGCGGCGAAATTGCCGTCATGCGCCTTGGCCTGGCCGAGCGCCACGTGCAGCGCCGGCCACTCGGCCCCGACCTCCAAGAGCTGGTCAAAGAGCGGCGCCGCCTCGGCCGCGCGGCCGCTCCGCACGAGGGCGACGGCGTAGGCCATTTGCAGCGGCGGCGAGGCGATACGAGTGGGATCTTGACCGAGCAGGCGAGCCGCTTCGGCGGCGTCGCCGACGTTGAGATGGGACAGCGCCAGCGTGCGCGCCAGGGACACGCGCAGGTCGTCCGACGCCGCTTCGAGGGCGCGCTCCAGCGCCGGGATCGCTTGCCGGTGGCGTCCGGCCTGGTAATGGGCCATGGCCAACGAACGGTCGAGGTCCGGCAGGCCGGGGTCGGCGGCGCGGGCGACTTCGAAGTGGCCGGCGGCGCGATCGAAGCGGCCGGCCCGGGCGTCGAGCACTCCCAGATTCATCGACGCCCTCGCCGTCATCAAGCGGGTCGATGCTTCGAGGCCGCCCCGCTCTTGACCGTCGAGCGCGGCCAGGCCGCCGTCCGACTCCTGGCGCAGCGGGTCCACGGCCTGCTCCGCACGGCTCACTTCGTCGCGCACGAAGCGCTCGAATTTCTCCCGCTGCTCCGCCGCCAGCTCCCGGCCGAGGTCTTTGGCGCTGGCGAAATGGGGTTTGGCTTCCTCGGCGCGACCCAGCTGACGCAGCGCTGAGCCGAGCTGATAGTGCATTTCCGCCAGGTCGCGGTTCGAGGCGCCGGCGCTCTTCGAAAACGCCCGCCCGAGCCACACCTCCGCGTCGGCCGGACGGCCCAAGGCGAGCAGCGCCCGCCCGCGGTAGCGCTCGGCGTCAAAGGCGACCGGCGACCAATTCGCGGCCTTCTCGAGCAGGGGAAGGGCCGTCTCGAGCTGGCGGTTCTCCACCATGGCCGACCCGAGGTAGAGCTGGGTCATCGGATCGTCGGGGGACAGCGCCAGCTCCGCCTCGAAATGCTCGATGGCCGCCACCAAGCCGTCCATCCCGAGCTGCAAGAGCACCACCGTGCCGAGGTAATAGCGCGCCCGCCGAACGTCCGCCTCCATCTCGAGCGCCCCTTCGAGCCACTCGGTGGCGGCGTCCAGGTGGCCGAAGTCTCGGTACATACGCCCGATCAGCACCCGGGTCTCGGCGATCGGTCGGCGCTCGGCGATGAGCTCAAAAAGGGGCGTCGCCCGCTCCAGCTTCTGCAGGCGCAGGTAGCCGGTGGCGAGGGCGAAGGCGGTCTCCAGATCGGCGTCGGGGCGGGCGGCGTCGACGGCGGTGGCGTCGAGCGCCCAGCCCTCCTCAAGCACCAGCACGGCCGCTTCCATCTCGCCGGAAGACACCAAGGCCTGGGCGAGAAGACGGCGGGCGGCGCCGTCCCTGGGATCTCGGGAAATCAGGTCGCGGAGCCATCGCTTGGCGTCGTCCAGGTCATCCCCCTTGCGGCGCTGGAGGAGCGTGCGGGCGAGAGACATCGACGGCGCCCGCACCCGGGTCGAGGCCCGACGCGAGAGCTCGAAGCTCTCCGCGGCGGCGTCGAGGGCGCCGTCGCCGCCGGCCGCCGTCTGTAAACGCCCGATGAGGGCCCAGCCTTCGCGGACGGCGTCGCGCAGGGCGCTTTCGGCGAGCTCCACCTCCCCGGACGCCAGGGCCTGCTCGGCGCGCTGCACCGAGCTCACCAGCTCCAGGCGCGGGTCCTGCGCTGTCGCCGGCGACGCCGGCCACAGGCACACGGCGATCCAAGTCAACGCAAGAGTGCCCGCCCCAACCGCGCGTAGGCACCGAAGCCGTTTTCGAAGTGGCCCAACACAATGCCGCAATGCAGCACGGCGTTCAGGCTGGCGATGGCGTCGCATGGCGGCAGTTTTCCACGTCATTCGGGAGTTGAACAAGGGGCTGATTTTGTTGAAGTTTTCCGCGCTGCGTCTTGACAGCTTCCGGAAAGATCGTGTTAAGTATTGTGTCAGTAAAACGATTAGGTAACCAGACTCGCCGCTCGCACCTCACGGTGATCTCACCTCACGGTGCTCGCTCCTTGCGACGTCGCCGCAGACCCGCCGGCCAGGTCGACCTCGACCCGGCCCACGGATGTGGCCCCCAGCTCGAAGCGGCAGGTCCTCCGGGTTCCAGTTCCATGATCCTCCGGCGGAGATTCGCGTCGGAGACCGCCCCCCGGCAGATCATGGATTGCCAGATAGCTAAAACGATTTAATCCGTTCAGTGAAACCCAGACCCCTGTCATTCCACACACCTCGTCAAGGAGAGACCCGAATGCGACCAAGGGCAACCGCAATCATCATCGCAGCGTTGAGCTTGCTGCTCTGTGGCCAAACTCTGATGGCCCAGCGCACCAGCGCCAGCTTGCGCGGCACGGTGACCAGCGCCGACAGCGGCACCACCCTCCCCGGCGCCCAAGTGACGGCGCGCAACGTAGACACCGGCCTAAGCCGGACCGTGATGAGCAACGCCGAGGGCAACTACTCGATCCCCGAGTTGGTCCCGGGCACCTACGAGCTCAAGATCGAGTTCCCGGACTTTAAGACCAAGACAGTCACCGAGATCCGCCTCAACGTCTCCGACGTGCGAGAAATCGACGCGGTGCTCGAGATCGGCGAGATCACGGAAGAGATCACCGTCGAAGCGCCGTCCCTCCTGGTCGAGACGGTCGGCGGCGAAGTGGCGTCGCTGATCAGCGGCGAAGAGGTTCGCGAGCTGCCGCTCAACGGCCGCAACTTCACCCAGCTGACCCAGCTGATGCCGGGCGTGTCGTCCCCCGACAGCCTCGATTTCAAAAATAAGGGCCTGCTCTCCGGCGTCGACACGTCGGTGTCCGGCAGCTCCGTGACCGGCAACCAGTGGTCGGTCGATGGCGCCAACAATAATGACGTCGGCTCCAACCGCACGATCTTGATCACCCCGTCGGTCGAAGCGATCGAGGAATTCAAGGTCCACCGCAACAGCTACGGTCCCGAGTTCGGCGGCGCCGGCGGCGCCCAGATCAACCTGATCACCCGCAGCGGCACCAACGACTTCAAGGGCAGCGTCTTCGCCTTCGCCCGCGACGACTCCCTCAACGAGAAGAACTTCTTCCTCGACGAGGCCGACGCCGAAATCGAGCCGCTCGAGCGTCAGGACTACGGTTTCACCCTCGGCGGTCCGATCATCAAGGACAAGGTGCAGTTCTTCGTCTCGACCGAATGGAATGACGAGACCCGCGGCACGGTGCGATCCGCCCAGGTGCCCACCGCGGCCGAACGCATCGGCGACTTCAGCCAGTCCGCCAACCAGCCGATCGATCCGCTGACCGGCCTGCCCTTCGCCGGCGGCATCATCCCGACCGATCGCCTGAGCCCGGGCGGCCTGGCGCTGCTCGGCCTCTACCCGGACCCGAACCAGGGCGGCAACTCCTGGCTGTCCGCGGTCCCCACGGACATCGAGTGGAACCAGATCAACGCCCGCGTCGACTGGGCGGTCAGCGACAGCGCCCGCGCCCTTATCCGCTACACCGAGGATGACTGGGAGAATTCCGCGCCGAACGCCGGTGGCGCCAACGGCCTGTGGGGCGACGACCCGTTCCCGACCGTCGACTCCGCCTGGATCCAGCCCGGTGACTCGCTCATCGCCCAGATCAACACCGTGCTTTCCGACTCGATCGTGAATACCTTCACGTTCTCGAAGTCCGGCAACGAGATCAACATCCAGCAGGGCGGCGACACCGCCCTTGTCCAGCAGATCAACTCCCTGATTCCGCCGAGCTTTCCGGAAGCGGGCAAGCTCAACGCCGGTGCCCGGTCCCATCCGGTCTACTGGGGCGGCGCCACGGGCGACGATCTCTGGAACATCTCGCCGTGGAACAACAGCTCCGACAACCTGGTCTACAAGAACGACTACGAGCAGGTCTTCGGTGACCACTACGTGGAGGTCGGCGTCCTCTACGGCGACAGCAACAAGGAAGAAGCCTGCTGCGGTTCTTCCGGCTTCGAGGCACCGCACTTCTGGGGCGGCACCGGCATCAACGGTGTCACCACCGGCAACCGCATCGCCGACATCCTGCTGCTCGACATGGAGCACGGTTTCGACGAGACCCAGTTCCAGCCCGCCCCGGACCTGAACTGGGAAGACATCGAGTTCTACATCGGCGACTCCTGGAAAGCCACCGACGACCTGACCATCGACGTCGGCGTCCGCTACTCCTACTTCCGCGCGCCCTACGCCACGGACGACAACATCGTGTCCTTCGTGCCGGACGCCTTTGATCCGGCCCTCGGCAACGCGTCCTGCAACGGCGTGACCCAGGCTCCGGGGACCGATCCGTGCGGCGAGCAAGGCCTGCTCGGCGGCAGCGAAGCGCCGGGCCGCGGCTTGGTCGAGAATGACGACGACAATTTCGCCCCGCGCGTCGGCGTGGCGTGGAACGTCTTCGGCGACGGCAACAGCGTGCTGCGGGCCGGCTTCGGCCAGTTCTTCCAGCGCGAGCGCGTCAACATCCAGCTCGACATGGGCGGCCAGCCGCCGTTCACCCGCAACACCGCGGGCACCCGCACCCTCGACAACCCGCTGCCGGTCGGCGGATTCTCCTCCGGTTTCGGTATCCCGAATCGCGGCATCGACCCGAATATCGAGACGCCCTACAACTTCCAGTTCAACCTGACCTGGGAGCAGCGCCTCGGCAACGCCACGACCCTCGAGGTCGGCTACGTCGGTAACCGCGGCCGTCACCTCTACCGCAAGTCGGACATCAACCAGGTCTCCGCCCTCACCGACCTCAACGGCAACGGGGTGAGCGATCGCCTCGACTTCGTCCGCGCCGGCGGCTCGGGCGACGGCTCGCTGCGTCCGTTCTTTACCGGCGGCGCCGACCGCATCCTCTTCTGGGAAAGCAACGGTGAGTCGGAATACGACTCGATCCAAACGCAATTCCAGACCCGTTTCGGCCGCGGCTCGCAGCTCCAGATGTCCTACACCTGGTCGCGCTTCAAGGCCAATGACACGCTGACCTCGTCGAGCGCGGGTGAAGAGAACTCGCAGATCACCGATCGCGACAACTTCGACCTCGACTTCGGCTACGCCGGCCTGCACCGCGACCACATCTTCAACGCCAGCCTCATCTACAACCTCCCGACCCTGGAAGGTTACGGCGGCCTCGTGGAAGCGCTCTTCGGCAACTGGACCGTCGGCACGGTGGTCAACTACGCCTCCGGCTCGCCGATCACGGTCTTCGTGGAAAGCGTCCCGGGCCTCGGCGGCGGCGGCATCGGCGGTACCGGTTACGCCTCCAACAACCGTCCGCTCCGCGTCGACGGCGTGGGCTGCGGCGGCTCGGGGACCCAGATCATCGATCCGGGCGCGTTCACCCTCGCGGGCATGCTCTTGGGTGACACCTCGCAGTTCTCCGAGCGCGCCCAGTGCGAAGGCCCGGACTTCTTCCAGGTCGACCTGTCGTTCTACAAGAACATCAACATCTCGAACCGCTTCAAGGCCCAGCTGCGGTTTGAGATCTTCAACCTGACGAACCGCGACAACTTTGTCGGCTCCAGCGTCCAGAACGTGATCCGGCCGACCAATGTGGTCCTCGATGCCCCGCTCGCCGAAGCGACCCGCATCGTGAGCGCGGACCTCAACGGCGATTTTGGCCAGGCCCGCGCGGTGCGCGATCCGCGTCAAATCCAGCTCGGTTTGAAGATCTCCTTCTGATCGGATCGAGACGGGGCGGTGGGCAACCACCGCCCCGTCTTTCTTAGGCCCCACGGCCATCTTGGGAGCGGCCGGCGCAGGGGAGCGCCCCGGGTGAGAAAATCCCGGAGAATCACCCCAAAATTTCAAGTCTGAAACGCGGAGCGTCCAGACGCGGACCTCCGAGCCTGACGGAATTCCCGCACCGCCGCCGGTGAGCCGGTGGCCAACAATTCGGAGAGCTCATGGGCATAGGCACACTCGACTGGGTCGTCATCGTGGCGTATTTCGCCGCCATCTTCGGCATCGCCGGCTGGGCGATCTGGAAAGAAAGGCGCGGTGAAGACGCGGCGGCCGACTACTTCCTCGGCGGCCGCAATATCGGCTGGTTCGTGGTCGGCGCCTCCCTCTTCGCGTCAAATATCGGTTCAGAACACCTCGTCGGCCTGGCCGGCGCGGGCGCGTCTTCGGGCCTGGTGCTCGGCCAATTCGAGTTGCTCGCCTCGCTGATCTTGCTGCTGCTCGGCTGGTTCTTCGTGCCGTTCTATGTCCGCAGCGGCGTCTTTACGATGCCCGAATTCCTCGAGCGCCGGTACTCCCCCGCCGCCCGCTGGTACCTCTCGATCATCTCGGTCATCGGCTACGTCCTGACCAAGATCTCCGTGACTATCTACGCCGGCGGCGTCGTCTTCGAGTCGCTGATGGGCATCAGCTTCTGGACCGGCGCTTTAACGGTGGTGATCATCACCGGCATCTACACCGTCTTCGGCGGCCTCCGCGCGGTGGTCTACACCGATATGGTGCAAGCGATCGTGCTGATCGTCGGCGCCGGCTCGGTGACCATCCTCGGCCTGATCGAGCTCGGCGGCTGGAATGCCATGGTGCAGACCGCCGAGCCGGGCTTTTTCAATATGTGGAAGGGCCTCTCCCACCCGGATGTCCCGTGGACCGGCATCATCTTCGGCGCGCCGATCCTCGGAATCTGGTACTGGTGCACGGACCAGTTCATCGTCCAGCGCACGCTCTCCGCCCGCGGCATCGACGATGCACGCCGCGGCACGATCTTCGCCGGCTACCTGAAGCTGCTGCCGCTCTTCATCTTCGTGCTGCCGGGCGTCATCGCCTACTGCCTGTCCCAGAAGGGCCAGCTCACCCTCGAGAATCCTGACGCCGCCCTGCCGACTTTGGTCAGCGCGCTGCTCCCCGCCGGCCTGCGGGGCCTGGTCGTGGCCGGCCTGATCGCCGCCTTGATGAGCAGCCTGTCCTCGGTCTTCAACTCCTGCTCGACGCTCATCACCTTCGATATCTACAAAAAGCTTCGGCCGGAGGCCTCCGAGCGCCAGCTGGTGTTCATCGGCCAAGGCGCCACCCTGGTGCTCGTGCTCATGGGTATCGCCTGGATTCCGCTGATGGCCAATATCTCGGTCACGCTCTACCAGTACCTGCAGAGCGTCCAGGCTTATATCTCGCCGCCGATCGCCGCCGTCTTCCTGCTCGGCCTGCTGTGGAAACGCCTCAACGCCACCGGCGCCATGGCGTCCCTCGCCACCGGCTTCGTGCTCGGCATGATGCGCCTCGCCCTCGAGCTCAATAAAGAGGGCCTCGACGGCGCCCTCCTCACCTATGCCTCGATCAACTTCCTGCATTTCGCGGCGCTGCTCTTCCTGATCTGCTCCATCGTGCTCGTGATCGCCAGCTTGGCGACCGCGGCCCCGCCGGCGGTCAAGACGGACGGCCTGACTTACGGCTCGACGGAATCCGCCGCCGGCGGCGAAACCGACGTCGAACGGATCCGCATCGAACCCGCCAAGCGGCGGCAAGACGCGATTCTCACCATCACCCTCCTGGTGCTCGTGGGCGCGGTCATGCTCGCCTTCTCGAGCCTCTTCTTCGCCGCCTAAGGAGAGGGAGATACCGTGTTCAACTCCCGTGTCGCTCACACTGACAGCCCTGCGGCTCTCAACGCCAATTCCAACGCCAACGCCTAGTCCTGGATGATGACGATGAAACCACTCCTGTCCCCCCGCTCCCTCGCCTGGGTCCTCGCCGCCCTCGCCTTGCCCATGCTCTTCGCCTGCGCGCCGGCGGACACCGGGACCCCGGAAGCCGCCACAGAGACGGCGGCGGCCCCGGAAGCTACGGCCCCCGCGCCCTTTGACGCCGATCCCTTCACGGCCAAGGCCGATGAATGGATCGCCAAGATGACGCTCGAAGAGAAAGTCGGCCAGATGACCCAGGCCGATATGAGCTACATCAAAGACGAGACGGATATCGCCACCTATTTCCTCGGCTCCGTGCTGTCCGGCGGCGGCTCCGATCCGACGCCGGAGAATACCCTCCAAGACTGGCGCGACATGGTCGAGCGCTTCCAAGCCCAGGCCCGCACCACTCGCCTCGGCATTCCTCTGCTCTACGGCGTCGACGCCGTGCACGGCCATAACAACGTCGTCGGCGCCACCATCTTTCCGCACAATATCGGCCTCGGCGCCACCCGCGACGCTGACCTCGTCGAGCGCATCAACCGCGCCACCGCCATCGAAGTCCGCGCCACCGGCATCAACTGGAACTTCTCCCCGTGCCTGGCGGTCGCCCGCGACATTCGCTGGGGCCGCACCTACGAGTCATTCGCCGAAGAGCCCGAGATCGTCACCGAGCTCGGCACGGCCGCCGTCCGCGGACTCCAGGGCGCCGGACTCTCTGATCAGCAGGCGGTGCTCGGCTGCCTCAAGCACTGGGTCGCCGACGGCGGCACCACCTTCGGGACCGGCACGCCGAAGGATGACGTCCCCGACTCCGTCTTCGACGAATCCGGCCGCACCGACGACAGCCTCGATCGCTGGCCCCTCGACCGCGGCGATACGCAGATGGACGAAGAGGAGCTGCGCCGTATCCACGTCGCCCCGTACCTCCCGGCCCTCAACGCCGGCGTCGCGTCGGTGATGCCGTCGTTCAGCTCATGGAACGGCGAGAAGCTCTCGGGGCACAAGTACCTGATGACCGACGTGCTCAAGGGAGAGCTCGGTTTCGAGGGCTTCCTGATCTCAGACTGGGCCGCCATCGACGACCTGCCCGGCGACTATATGAGCGACGTCGTCGACTCGATCAACGCCGGCATGGACATGGTCATGGTGCCGGACCGCTACCAGGAGTTCTACAACAACCTCCTGGAGGCCGCGAAGTCCGGGGCGGTGTCGATGGAACGCATCGACGACGCCGTGCGCCGCATCCTGCGGGTCAAGATCGCGATGGGCCTGCTCGACGACGACCCGGCCCTCAACGCCGACCGCACCCTCGAGGCCGAAGTCGGCAGCGACGCCCACCGCGCCCTGGCCCGCGAGGCCGTCGCCAAGTCCCTGGTCGTGCTCAAGGACGACGGGGTCCTGCCGCTCAAAAAAGACGCCAAGCGTATCCACGTCGTCGGCAAGAGCGCCGATGACCTCGGCAACCAGTGCGGCGGCTGGAGCATCCAGTGGCAGGGCCAGAGTGGCGAGATCACCGTCGGCACTACGGTCCTCGAAGCTCTCCGCGCCGCCGTCGGCGAGTCGACGGAGATCACGGTCTCCGCCGATGGATCGGGCGCTGAAGGCGCGGATGTCGTACTCGCCGTCATCGGCGAAACGCCCTATGCGGAAATGATGGGTGATCGCACCGATCTGAGCCTCGACGACGCCGACCGCGAGGCCGTCGAGCGCGCCCACGCGAGCGGCGTGCCGGTGGTAACGGTCCTGATCTCGGGTCGACCGCTGATCCTGAACGAGACCCTGGACCAATCCGCCGCCTTCGTCGCCGCTTGGCTGCCGGGTACGGAAGGCGCCGGCATCACCGACGTGCTCTTCGGCGACGTCGCCGCCACCGGTCGCCTGTCATTCTCGTGGCCGGGGTCGATGGATCAGGTCGCCGTGCTCCAAGGCGACGAGGGCTACGCGCCGCTCTTCCCCTTCGGCTACCGCCACGGGGACTGAGAATGGCCCCGCGGAACGGAAATCGCCACGGCTCCAAGGTCCGCGAAATTTTCTTCGAAGACCGGGGGGCCCTCGCCGAGGCCCTCGCCTCGAGCATCGCCGACTCCCTCTATGGCACGCTCACCGGCCGTCCCCGGGCGTCGCTGGTGATTTCCGGCGGCAGCACCCCGAAGCCGCTCTTCAAGGCGCTCCGGGGGCTCGAGCTGCCGTGGCTGCAAGTCGATGTGACCCTCGCCGACGAGCGCTGGGTGGAGGCCGACCACGAGGCGAGTAACGAGCGATTCGCCCGCGCGGAACTGCTCACCGACCTGGCGTCCTCCGCCCACTTCGTGCCCCTAAAGACGCCGGCGGAGACGCCGGAGCTGGGCTGCGACGAGCTCGAGTCACGGATTCGGCGCCTGCTGCCCTTCGACGTCACGGTGCTCGGCATGGGTGGCGACGGGCATACGGCGTCGCTCTTCCCGGACGACCCACAGATTGAGACGTGGCTCGCCTCGCAAGCCCTGTGTGCGGCGGGTCGCCCGCCGTCGCAGCCGCTGCCGCGTCTCTCGCTCACGCCGACGGCGCTGCGTACTAGCCGCCGGCTGGTCTTGCACATCACCGGTCAAGAGAAACTGGACGTTTATCGCAGCGCCTGCCTTCCGGGGCCGGTCGCCGAATTGCCGATCCGCGCGTTCCTACACGGCCCGACGCCCATCGACGTGTACTGGGCGCCTTGAGGGGCACCCCGGGGCTCCTTGCGGACGCCCCGGAGGTCCCGCCCTCGCGCCCGCGGTGACATACTCGGGCGATGCGAACAGCAGCTGTTATTCAGTGCCATCACGTCGGCTGGGAGGGAACCACCGACGTTTCACTCCGCGAGGACCCGGACGGCCGCCGGGTCATCGAACAGGTCATGGAGCGCGCCAAGCGACTGCCGGACCTCGTGTCCGAACCGGTCATCGCCTGCCCGGATGAGCCGGAGAATCGCATCTTCGCCGAGCTCGCCGAGGCCCACGGCTGCGCCTGCTTCTTCGGCTCCACCGCCGACGTGCTCGATCGACTCGCGAGCGCCGGCCGGTCTGTGGGCGCCGAGCGCCTCGCCTGGGTCCAGGGCATCCATTACTTCCTCGACGTCGACCTCATGGGCCAGCTGCTCTCGTGGGCCGAGACCCGTGGGTTCGACTACGCCCGCTGTAGCGACGGCTCGCTCAAACACGTGCTCGGGCAAGTGCTCACCCTCGACGCCATCGAGCGCAGTCGAAGTCTGATCGACTCCTTGGAAACCGAGGATCGCGCCTTCTTCAAGGCGCGCCCCTTCGCCTTCATGCGATCCCGCCCCGACGACTTCAAGCTCGGCCTCTTCGAGCAGCTCCCCGGCTACGACGACGCCACGCTGCGCCGCTTCCGCGGTCAGGCGGAGTCCATCTACGTCGAAGGCCGGGCGCTCCACACCGAAAAGGCCAAGCCGGTGGGGGACGTGTCGATCGGCCGCTACCGGGAGGTCCTGGACCGGGTCCAGCCGGGCATGCGGGTCCTCGACATCGCGTGCGGCACGGGATTCGGCAGCCGCCTCGTAGCCGAGCTCGGCGCCGAGGTCGTGGGTGTCGACATCGAGTCCGAAACCGTCGCGCTGGCGACTGAACGCCACGGAGATCTGGTGGATTTCCGCCTCGGCCGCGCCGAGCAGATTCCCCTCGGGGACCATAGCGTCGACCTGGCCTTTTCGATCGGCACGATCGAGCACGTCGAAGACGACAGCACGTTCATACGCGAGCTCAACCGCGTTCTCCGGCCCGGGGGCGCCTTCATCGCCTATACGCCGCAGAATCGCATGGGCCACATTCCCATCTGGCCCCACCACGTGCGCGAGTATTCGATCGACGGCCTCAAGGCGGTGGCCGAGCCCTATTTCACCGTCGAGCGTATCGCCGGCTGGCAAAACGGCATTCTGACCCTGGACGACCCGCGCGGCGACGGGTCCTACCTCTTCGCCAACGCGCGCTAACGGCGCTTCGAAGACTTAGCTCAACGCCGGCTTGGCTAAATGCCGAGGCTTAGGCGGTCCGCTAAGACCTTCGGGAGGCCGGAGCGAACGATGCGCTCCTGCGCCTTGCCGATGGCGTAGTCCACGCGCTGCCAGCGCACGGTATGCGCTTCGCTGTCGTAGACCAGATAAGCCGCCCGCGGGTCGCGGTCACGGGGCTGGCCGATCGAACCGGGGTTCAGCAGGTAGCGCTTGCCTTCTTCGAGATGAAGAACCGACGATTCCCCTTGCACAACAGCCACTTCGATCGTGCCCTTGGAGTGCAGCACGAAGCGGGACGGGATGTGGGTGTGGCCGAAAAAGATGACGGACGCGTCGGGGTAGTTACTGAAAATCTCGTAGGCGTCGTAGATCGAGAAGACGTAGGTGTCTTCATCGAGGGGCGAGCCGTGGCAGATGTGCATCTGGTCGGTGATCGGCATCGGCCCGAGGGGCATGTCGCGCACGAATCGAAGATTGGCCGGCGTCAAGCGTTCGGTCGTCCAGCGCGCGGCGGCGAGGGCCGGCTGGTTGAAATTCGACCCGTCCTCGAGCTCAGCGACCACTTTGTCGTGGTTACCTCGGACGATATGCACTTGACCTTCGAGGTTCTTCACCGCCTCGACGACCTGATTGGGGCCAGCTCCGTAGCCAACCAGATCTCCGAGCACCAGGGTGGCGTCGAAGCGCTTGCGTCGCACGCGTCGCAGGACCGCCGCAAAGGCATCCCAGTTTCCGTGCATGTCTGAGATTACGAGGTAACGCAATGTTTCTCTCGAAGCAATCCGAGGATCTTGGCAGCGACTGAGTCTGCCGCTTCTCCCGGTGTCGCCTCCACCACCAGATCGGCTTGGCGGTAAAAAGTTCGGCGAGCTGTGAATAGGGCCCGAGCCCGCTCTTCGTCTTGAAGAAGGGGTCGCGCCGCACGCCCCCGCTCACTCATTCGATTCACAATGCTATCGAAGTCTACGTCGATCCACAGAGAGAATCCGAGATTCTTGATGAAATTTATGTTCCGCTCGAAGGTGAAAGCACCACCGCCAGTCGCAATGACGGCCGGAGGACGCTCCGCCGTCCGGCGTAGGCAGACATGCTCGAGCTCACGGAAGTAGGTTTGACCGAAGTTTTGGAAAAGGCTGGCGATGGGCATGCCGGCGGCTTTCTCGACCCGGTGGTCGACGTCCAGGAAGCGAGCCCCGACCCGCCTCGACACCAGCCGGCCGAGCCGGGTTTTTCCGACCCCCATAAATCCGACCAGGAACAGGTGGCGCGCCAGCCTCTCACGGCGTCGGCGCCTCACTGGTCCCCGCGCGGCTTCTGCCCTTCGAAACGCAGAGCCCGGACCAGCAGGGTGATGAATCCGCCCCACACCACCGTGCAGATCACGCCCATGGTGACCCAAGCGAGAGTTGTCATGGCAAGTCCTCCTCGGCGACGCCGGAGTGCCGCACCAAGAATCGGTTGAGCGCGACCAGCACGACCATCGCAATGGCCCACTGCACCAAGACCGTGCCGACGCTGAAGGTCGCCAGCGGCTGCCACCAACCCGGCCCCAGGTCGCGCAGCCACCACACCAAGAGCACCACCGCTTCCACCGGCACGAGGATGCCGATGAAAACAAGCCACCATCGCCCGATCTTGAGCTCACAGCCTTCGCCGTTCACGACCTCTTGGCGCAGTCGTTCCAAGCCGAAGCGGCGGGCGGCGAGGGCGAAGAACAGACCGGACACCATGAGGGCGACGCCCCACACC
Source organism: Acidobacteriota bacterium (assembly GCA_038747035.1). Classification (GTDB taxonomy): domain Bacteria; phylum Acidobacteriota; class Thermoanaerobaculia; order Multivoradales; family J023; genus JAUIJL01. The sequence goes on from JBCDKB010000088.1 coordinate 19,155, forward strand.
CAGTCCTGGTTCTGGAAGATCTCCATCTTGAGGGCCGACGGGGCGCCGAAGACCAGGCCGGCGCCGGCGACCCACAGGATCGCCGACTTGCGCGGCATGCCGGCGTCGATGAGCACGCGGGTCGACAGCTCGAGCATGGCGATCAGACTCGTCAGCGCCGCGCAGGAGAGGGCGGCGAAGAAGAGCACCATGAAGACCGAGCCGCCGGGCATCTCCGCGAAGAGCTGGGGCATCCAGATGAAGGTCAGGCCTTCGTTGCCGGCGCCGACGATCTCCGACTGCGCGGCCGGGTTGATGGCGAAGACCGTGCACAGCACCATAATGCCCGCGAGCAGCGACATCGAATTGTTGCCGAAGCCGATGAGAAAGGCGTTGAGCGACACGTCATCGCGGGACCGCAGGTAGATCGCGTAGGTCAGAATCAACCCCCAGCCGGCGCCCGTGTCCCAGGCGTTTTGGGTGAGCGCCTCCAGCCAGATCTTCGGCGAGGCCAGGTCGCTCCATTCCGGCGTGAAGAGGAAAGCCAGGCCGAGCTCGGCGCCGGGCAGCGTCACCGCCCGGATCGCCAAGATGATGACCATCACCACCAGGGACGGGATTAGAACCTTCGCCACCCGCTCGATACCGCGGACCCCGAACCACACCACAGCGGCCCCCAAAGCCAGCGCCAGAATGTGGGTGTAGAGGGCATTCGGAGTGCCGGCGAAAGACGTCCACAGCTTCTCGGAGGCTTCCTTATCCGCCAGGCCGCCGGTGACGGCCGCGGCGAGGAATCGGAAACACCAGCCGGTCACCACGGAGTAGTAGAACATGATGGCGGTGGCGCAGAGGGCTACGAAGGCCCCCATCCACGCCATCCCCGGCCCGCCCATCTTGACGAATGAGCCGATGGCCCCGCGGCGCGCGGTCTTGCCGAATGAAAATTCGACGATCATCAGCGGCACGGACCACAGGAAGAGAAAGACCACCCACGCGACCAAGAAGCTGCCGCCGCCGTTGGAGGCTGCGATTCGGGGGAAGCGCCAGATATTGCCGGTGCCGACCGCCATACCAAGGGTCGCCACCAGCATGCCCCAGCGGCTGGCGAAGACGTCGTTTCGAGTCATTGGGGTCTCTCCACTTTCAGGTCCAGGGGGTGGATTACAGGGTTCAAAAGGTCTTCAGTCTGCCGCCACCGGGAAGCCGGCGGCCGCCGCCCGAACCAACGCCCGGCTCGACGCGGCGACGTCGCCGCGGCACACGGCGCCGAGCATCGCCGCGCTATCCGCCCCCGCGCCGAGCACGGCGGCCGCATTGGCGGCGTCGATACCTCCGATCGCCACCAGCGGTTTCGCCGTCCGATGGCGCGCCTCGCGCACGCCTCCGAGGCCGACGACGGGGTCAGGATTCGATTTGCTTTGGGTCGCGAAGACGGGGCCGATCGCGATGACATCGACGTCGGGATCGCTATCGGCGGCGGCCACTTGATCGACGTCGTGGCACGACAGGCCGATCCACGTTCCGTCGCCGACCACCGCACGCGCCGACTTCGGTGAGAGGTCGCGCTGTCCCACGTGGACGCCGCGGGCGCCGAGCACGGCCGCGAGGTCCGCCCGGTCATCGATCCACAGCGAGACGCGACTGCCCTCGAGGCGGCGAAGGACCGCTTCACCGACTTCGAGGCGGTCTCGGTCGGATAGGGACTTGAGGCGCAGCTGGATCCACAGGATGCCGGCACTCGCCATGGCGTCGACCGCGGCCGCGACGCGGTCGACGGCGGTTTGATCCGAGCCGGCGGCGAGCATGTCACCGTCGGCGATGGCGTAGAGGCGAGGGACCGCAGAGCGCTCGAGGCGCCCCGCGGCGTTCGCGGGCCGTTCAGCGGCCGACAGACACTCTCCAAGGGCCGTCGCACCGTCGCTTGGCCCCGCCGCCCTCACCGTTCCGCCTGGCGCTCCTGGAAGCCTTCCATGAAGCGGGTCGAGATGTCGCCACTCCGGAAAAGCTCATCGCGCAAGATGCGCTTATGCAGGTCGATCGTCGTATCGACGCCTTCCACCACAAAGAAATCGAGGGCCCTCAACATGCGCGCAATGGCTTCGTCGCGATTCTTGCCTGAAGCCAGGAGCTTGGCGACCATCGAGTCGTAGTGCGGCGGAATGACGTAGCCCTGGTAGGCGTGGGTATCGACGCGGATGCCCGGGCCGCCGGGTAGGTGCAGCGTATTCATGCGCCCCGGCGACGGCGTGAAGCGCACCGGATGTTCAGCGTTGATCCGGCACTCAATGGCGTGTCCCCGGGGATGCAAGTTGCCCCGCAGCGACAGCTTCTCACCGGCGGCCACGCGGATCTGCTCCTGCACCAGGTCGACGCCCATGACCATTTCGGTCACCGGGTGCTCCACCTGGATGCGGGTATTCATCTCCATGAAGTAGACCGAGCCGTCCTGGTCGAGCAGGAATTCCACCGTGCCGGCGTTGCGGTAGTCCACGGCCTCGGCGAGCCGCACGGCCGCTGCGCCCATCTTTTCGCGCAGCTCCTGGTCGAGGGCCACCGACGGCGACTCTTCGATCAACTTCTGGTGCCGACGCTGGATGGAGCATTCGCGCTCACCCAGGTGGATGACGTTGCCGTGGTGGTCGGCGAAGACCTGAAATTCAACGTGGCGCGGCTGGTCGAGGTATTTCTCGAGGTACATCGCACCGTCACCGAACGCGCGCTCCGCCTCTTGGCTGGCGGTCGCAAATTGGCCCGCCAGCTCCTCCGGCTCACGCACGATCCGCATGCCCCGGCCGCCGCCGCCGGCGGAGGCCTTGAGAATCACCGGATAGCCGATATCCGCGGCCATGGCCTCGGCCGCCGCGGCGTTCTCAAGCGGCTCCTGGGCCCCCGGCAACACCGGGACACCGGCTTCCACCGCGACTCGACGGGCGTTGGCTTTGTCGCCCATGGCGTGGATCGTCGACGGGCGAGGTCCGATCCAGCCGATATTGCACTCTTCGAGCACCTCGGCGAAATGGGCATTCTCGGCGAGGAACCCGTAGCCGGGGTGAACCGCTTCGGCGCCGGTAATCTCAGCGGCGGCGATCACCTGACGAATGGCCAGGTAGCTATCGCTCGACGGCGCGGGGCCGATGCAGACGTCTTCATCCGCGTAAGTGACGTGGAGGCTATCGGCGTCGGCTGTGCTGTGGATCGCCACCGTCGCAACGCCTAGCTCTCGGCACGCTTGGATGATGCGGAGGGCGATCTCGCCACGATTGGCGATGAGAATCTTCTTGAACATGGTGACCGACGTTTAGCCCGTGACCCGGATGGCGAAGAGGTTCTCGCCGAATTCCACCGGCTGCCCATTCTCGGGATAAACCTTCAACACCTCGCCGGCGAGGTCGGACTCGATCTCGTTCATCAGCTTCATCGCTTCGACGATGCATAGGACCTGGCCCTTCTTCACGGTCTTGCCGACCTCGACAAAGGCGGGCGCCTCCGGATTGGACGCACACGTCATCACGTCGCCGATTGTCGGGACGTTTTACAGCGCGCCCAATCCGGAAGCGCCCGCCTTTGTCGAGGTCGGCAAGACCGTGAAGAAGGGCCAGGTCCTATGC
>JBCDKB010000089.1:0-22384 GCA_038747035.1 Acidobacteriota bacterium
AACTGCAACGCCAACTTCGGCACGCCGCCGGACGGCAGCAACCCGCGCATGCAGATGTTCACCTGCACCAACGCCAACCCGGCGCGCGACGGCGACTACGACAACGGCGTGATCGTGCACGAGTACGGCCACGGCATCTCCACCCGCCAGGTCGGCGGCCCCGGCAACTCGTCGTGCCTGGGCAACACCCAGCAGGCCGGTGAAGGCTGGTCCGACTGGCTCGCGCTCGCCTACACGGCGGAACCGGGCGACACCGGCGCCCAAGCCCGCGGCCTCGGCGCGTACCTCTTCAACACCACGACCACCATCCGCGACCTGCCGTACTCGACCTCGAATTCGGTCAACAACTGGACCTATGAGTCGATCAACGGCGCGTCGGTGCCCCACGGCGTCGGCTCCCGCTGGGCCCAGGCGGCCTGGGAGGTGTACTGGAAGCTGGTCGACAAGTGGGGTTTCGAGGCGGACCTGGTCAACTTCAACATCAACGATGCGAATGAGGCCGGCAATAAGCGCGCCATGTTCTACGTCAACGAAGGTCTGAAGAATACGGCCTGCTCGCCGACCTTTGTCGATAACCGTGACGGCATTATCCAGGCGGCCACCGATAACTTCGGCGGCGTCGACGTCTGCGATATTTGGGAAGCCTTCGCCGACTTCGGCCTCGGCACCAACGCCATCTCCGGCGGCTCCAACAGCCGCAATCCCACCAACGGCTTCAGCATCCCGTCCGCGTGCTCCGGCGGCGGCGGTGGTGGCGGTGGCGGTGGCGGCACCGGCACGTGCGACGGCACCAACTGCATCGATTGGGACAACGTCCCGACCGAGTCCTACGGCGGCCAGGACAACTCGAGCCAGGTCTCCGTCTCCAACGGCGGCGACACCATCACGCTGACCGCCAATACCTGGCGTCGAACGACGTCTTCGACCACCTTCAACGTCACCGCCAATACCGTCGTCGAATTCGACTTCAGCTCGACCAGCCAGGGTGAAATCCACGGTCTTGGTTTCGATGAAGACAACGGCCTGTCGTCCAACCGCATCTTCAAGGTGCACGGTACCCAGAATTGGGGCATCACCGACTTCGACAACTACACGTCGGGCACGGTGTCCTACTCGATCCCGGTCGGCCAGTTCTACACCGGCAACAACATGCGCCTCGTCCTCGTGAACGACAAGGATTCGGGCACGCTGAACAACAACTCCATCTTCACCAACGTCCGCGTCTTCGAGAGCGGCGGCGGTGGCGGAACCTGCTCCTACGACAACGATTTCGAAGGGGGCGACACCGCCGGCTGGTCGAACGCCGGCAACTGCTCCACCGGCGCCTACGTCATCGCTAACCCGACGGCGCAGAGCTCCGGCGGCGTGACCACGCAGCCGAACGGCTCGGCGTCGGGCTCCAACTCGCTATTCACCGCCACCAACTCGAGCGCCGGCAACGCCGATGTCGACGGCGGTACGTGCATCCTGAACTTCTCGGGTGCGAACGCGAGCTCGGGTTCGACCCTTTCGTTCAACTACTTCCACGGCCAGCGCGACGGCGGCGACGATTCGGGCGATTTCTTCAACGTCCAATATCGCGTCAACGGCGGCAGCTGGCAGACGGTGGTCAGCAACGGTGACACGGTCTCCACCGCGTCCTGGACCGCGGCCTCGACCGCCGTCCCGGCGGGCAACGTCGAGCTGCGCGTGCAGTGCGCCGACGCTCCGAATGGTGGCGACATCATCGAGTGCGGCATCGACGACGTGAAGATCTGCAACTGATCTTCCCGGACGCCGGCCCCAGAGCTTGATTTCAACCTCCGGGGCCGCAGGCTCTGACCCGGAAAAAGCCCCGCTTCGGCGGGGCTTTTTCTGTGGCGTCGGCGGTTTGGGGGCTTCCCCTCCGATAAGGTCATCGCCATGGGATCTCTCCGATGGCCGCCTGTCGCCGTGACCAAACTCTCCGCTGCCGCCGCGGGCATTCTTTTCGCCTTGGCGAGCGTATTGTTGGCGACTGCGGCGGTTTGGGCGCAGGCGTCGGGCCCCGAGCCGACGGCCGATCGCCTTGTCGAGCTCGTCGCCGCTTCCTCTGAACGGGAGGCGAAAGTCGTGGCCCGCGCCATGCGGGATGGCTTCCTCGTGGAGATGCTGCTCGTTCCGGGGACGCAATACGTCGGCCGGCGGAGCCTCGGGGAGCTGCCGTCGGCGGTGCGCGAGGTGATCGCCAAAGGTCCGGCGGGGGAGCCGCAGCTGCTCGCCGGCGGCGGCGGACAGTTCTTGGTCGGGAGGATTCTCGAATCTTCATTACCGGCCCACCTGGGGAGCGAGAGCTACGCCCAGGACGCCAAGACGATCTGGTCCGTGCTCTCCGTTGGACCGACGGACCCCAAGCTCCTGAGCCTCGAGACCGACGTCGACGTCAGCAGCTTGCCGGCGGTCTGCCGTTCGAAGGCCGACCTCGCCCGGAGCGGGGTGGAAAGCGCCCGCGGCGCCGTCGCCTCGCTCAGCCCGCAGGCGTCGCCGCCGGAGCTCCTGAGCACGTACGCGGACCTCATCAGCTCCCTCTCATTCCAGGGTGACATGGTGCCCGCGATCGAAGCGGTGCGCAACCTGATGGCCCGCCTGCCGGAGCGGGCGCCCGACGGCAGCACGGACCACCGCGACACGATGCACCGGGTCCTGGGCATCCTCGAGCTGCGACGCGGGGAGGTCGAGAATTGTCTGCGACACCACCACCGCGAGATGTGCGTCTTCCCGCTCTCCGAAAACGCCCGCCACGTCGCCGACGACGGCGCCCAAAAAGCCCTCGGGCACTTCCTGAGCTTTCTCGAGTCGCAGCCGGACGACTTGGAAGTTCGCTGGCTGCTCAATATCGCGGCGATGACTTTGGGGCGACATCCCGACGGCGTGCCCGAGCGATGGCGCCTTGCCCCGGAGCTTTTCCAATCCGAAGAAGACGTGGGTCGCTTCGTCGATATCTCCATGCCCGCGGGACTCGCCCGGTCGGACAACGCCGGCGGCAGCGTCGCCGACGACTTTGACGGCGACGGTTTCATGGATCTCGTCGTGTCGAGCCGCGATCCATGCTCCCCGCTGCGCTTTTATCGCAGCCGCGGCGACGGCACCTTCGCCGATGAGACGGAACGAGCTGGGCTGCTCGGGCAGCTCGGTGGCCTGAACGTGACCCAGGTGGATTTTGACCGGGACGGGGCGCTTGATCTCTACGTCATGCGCGGCGGATGGGAAACGGCGGTGCGAGATTCTTTGCTGCGCCAGCGCCGGACGCCGGACGGCTTAGTTTTTGAGGACGTCACGGCGGCGGCCGGTCTTGGGGGCTCACCTCAGCGCACCCATAGCGCGGCCTGGGCGGATTACGACGGCGATGGACGAATCGACGTATTCTTGGGCCACGAGCTTTCGTGGAGTCGGTTGATGCGCAATCGCGGTGACGGCACCTTCGAAGACATCACGGACCGGGCGGGAGTCCGCCTCCGCTCACTGACCAAAGGTGCGGTTTGGGGCGATGTGGACGGGGACCGCCGGCCGGACCTTTTTGTCTCGAACTTTGGCGAACGCAATCTCCTCTTCCGCAATCGCGGTGACGGAACGTTCGAAGAAATAGGCCGCGCGGCCGGCGTCTCAGACCCGATTTATAGCTTCGGCGCCGCGTTCTGGGACTATGACAACGACGGTCGACAGGATCTCTTCGTGACGTCTTACCTCCAGACCGTCGACGAGGTGGCGCGAGAATTCCTCGGCCTTGCGCCCCGCGGCGAGACTCTGCGAGTCTTTCGTGGCCGCGGTGATGGCACTTTCGAAGACCGCACGGCCGCCGTCGACCTCGCGTTGGTTATCCCGGCGATGGGAATGAACGTGGGCGATATCGATAACGACGGTTTCCTCGATCTCTACCTGGGGACCGGCGCCCCCTCCTACGGTTTACTCATCCCCAACCGACTCTTCGTCAATCGCCCGGCGTCCGGCGGCGGGCGGCGTTTTGTCGACGTCACGACCTCGAGCGGCACCGGTCATCTGCAAAAAGGGCACGGAGTCTCGTTTCTGGACGTGGACCACGACGGCGACCTCGATCTCTTCGCCAATCTCGGGGGCGCCTTCCCGGGGGACAAGTATCCGAGCGTGCTCTTCGAGAATCCCGGACGCGGGCACGACTGGATCGCCGTCGAGCTGGCGGACGAGGGTCACCGGTCCGTGCGCGGCAGCCGAATCCGCGTCGTGATGGAAAATACAGACGGGGCGGGGGAGCGCTTCCGGTGGCTCTCGACCGGCGGATCCTTCGGGGCCTCGCCGCGCCGCCAGCACATCGGCCTCGGCCGCGACGCCCGCATCGTGCGCCTCGAAGTCGACTGGCCGGCCTCGATCGACGAGGAAGCGGTGCGGCGCTCGGTTTTTGAGGACGTGCCGATCAACCGGGTGCTGCGCGTGACTCGGGGGCGGTCCGCCCCGGAGCAGGTGCCGCTGCCGCCCCAAGCTCCCGCCCCGGAGCGGCGATCCCACGACGAGCACGGTCCCTAGCCGCGCGCTCTGGGTCCTCGAGGGTTCCCGAGACGAGACCCTAGAGGCGCTCGAGCCGCCACTCTTGCTCCACCACGTCGACGGACCAGTCCCGGTGGGGGTGCGAGCGAAGCAGCTGAAAGCCGACCCGCTCATAGATCCGGCGGGCGGCGTCGAGGGCGTCGACGGTGGAGAGCACGATGCTGCGGTAGTCGCGCCGCCGGGCGAAGTCCAAGAGCGTGTCCATCAATAGGGTGCCGACGCCGCGGCCGCGGGCGTGGGGCTCCACGAGAAAGAGTCGGAGCCGGGCGGCGGCGGGGTCGTCGCCTTCTGAAAGCAGCATGATCGAGCCCAGTCGCTGACCGCCCTGGTCGGCGATCCACAGGCGCTCGCGACGCTCGTCGTGGCCGAGGCCGAAGTCGCACAGGATCTTGCCGACCAAGGCTTCGAAGCGGTGGTCGAAGCCGTAGAACTCGCGGTAGAGCTCGCCGTGTCGCTCGAGCACCCAGCCGAGGTCGCCGGCGCCGTGCTCGCGGATGCGGATCGGCGTCGGGTCGCGCGTGCCGAGCAGCGACTCGATCTCGGCAATCGCACCGAGGAGGCGTCGTCGGGCGCCCGCGTCGAGGCCGTCGACCATGGCGGCGATATCGGCGCTGGCCCGCTGACTGAGCTGTCGATGGATCTCGACGCCGTCCGACGTGAGCCGCAGGTGTCGCCGCCGCCCGTCGTGACTCGACCGCTCTTTCTCGACAAGTTCCCGGTCGACGAGCTTGGCCAGCTGTCGGCTGACGTAGCCTGGATCCAGGCGGAGCGCCGACGCCAGATCGGCGGCGGACGGCGTCTCCATCCGCTCAATCTCGAAGAGCAGCCGCGCCTGGGAAAGGGGCACCTCGCCGTCAAACTGGCCGAGGACGCCAATCCTTTGGGTGTAGAACCGATTGAATCGTCGAATGCGCTCGACGTGATCTTCGGTCGCCGTCGAGGCGGAGGTCTCAGTCGACATGGGCAGATCTCCAAGTAGGGGCAGGATTCACTCTATCGTCACCTGTATAGTTGCCGATGTCAAACAAATAAAAGCCATGGGCAGATAATCGGGCCCGTGACGATGGACGGTGCGCGACGAGAACCGATAGGGTCGCGGCGTCGAACCGGGGCCTTCACCCCGACCACCCAGAAGATCGGAGTTCGGGCGGAGTCCCGGCACGAGTCCGGAGGATCACGAGACATGGCGGAGCATCACCAAGAAACCGAGGTGAATGGAAGGCTGAAGGCGGCGCTGGCCGCCGGCGGTTTTCACGCCGTGGCGGGGTCGCCGCCGGCGGTTCTCCGACGGGCGGAGACGGCGGCCGGCGAGACCGGCCGAAGCCTGCTCCGGCTCGACCTCGACGGCTGGGAGCCCGAGTCCGAAGATCTCGAGAGTTTTCTGGACCTACGGATGGGCCTCGAGGGCTTCGAAGCCGCTTCCGCCGTCATCGGCGCGGCGCCGGAAGCCGCCGCCGGTCTCTTTGCCGCCGCCGGGGTTGGTCTTTTTCGGGGCCAAGCCCTGATCGAAACCTCGGCGGAGCTGGTCGCCGAACTTGAGAAACGCAGCGCCGAAGGCCCGGTCGCCGTCGTGAGGGACGCCGGCGACACGATTCCGGAGCCGCTGCGCCAGGTCCTCCGCGAACTGGCCGGTGAACGGGTGGCGGTGATCGACGGCACCCGAGGTTCCCGCGGCTCGACTTTCCGAGTCGACGAGGGCGGCACGGAGGACCCGTTGGTCCGGATCGCCGGGGTCGAGGACGTCCGCGCACGCCGCGTGCTCGAAGCCTTGGCGATTATTGGCCGTCCGTTTCCGCTCGAGCCACTACTCGAGTTGCTGGTGCAAAACCGGGCGGAGCATGAGGAGACGATCGACGTCGTCGACGATGTGCTCGACGAAGAGCTCGGGTTGGTGGAAGACCTGGGTTTCATCCACCCCCATTTCGAGCACTCGCTCTATCGGTTGACCGATCCGCTGTGGGGTGAGCGACTGCTCGCCGCGGTCGACGTGAAGCCGCGGGCGGAGGCGCTGCTCGCATTTCTTCGCCAGCGTCTCGAGCCGGTGGCGCGGACCACGAGTCTCGTCTTAGCCCGCCTCGCTGACCTGGCGGATCGCGGCGACCAGGCGCGTCGCGTCGAGGCCCGGCTCCGCTGGTGGGCGCCGGCGTCCGAGCTCACCCCGGCCGTGGAGGCCGCGGTGGCCGCCGGCGAGCTCGGCGATCCCGAGCTCGTGCGCATGGGTGCGGACGGCGTGCTCAGTCCGTCGATCCGCCTCGCCGTCCTCGACGTGCACCAGTCGGCCGACGTCTCGCCTCAGTTTGAAGGACTCGTTTGGTTGAACCGCGCGCGGGCCCTCCGTGACGGTCACCGGCTGCTCGACGCGATTGAAGCTGTCGGCCGCGCCGTTGAATGGCACGAGCTCAATCGGGGCCGGCAGGATGACGCTTTCCTCGAGGCTCGACTCACCGCCGGCCGCCTGCTGCTCGAGGCGCAGGACCCGCGGGCGGCCCGCGACCAGCTGTCGGCGGCGCGGGACTTGGCGGCTTCGGTACTCGACGAGAAAGATCCGCGCCGGGCGGTGCTCGCCTCGGAGTTCGGCCGCAGCTTGATGGCGCTCGGCGAGCTGCGGTCGGCGCGGGAACCGCTCGAGGAGGCGCTTCGGCGCAACGAAGAGCGGTTCGGCGATGGGCACCCGAATACGGTGGCTTCGTGCAACAACCTGGCGGCGCTGCTGATCGATATCGGAGAGCTCGAAGAGGCCCGCGACCGCCTTCTTCAAGCCGTGCAGGGGGCAAAGAAGGCCGGACTGCCGGTCCCTTTGCGTATCAGCCTTTGGAGCAACCTGAGCGTGGTGTCGGCGCGCCTAGGCGACGGGAGTGACAGCGTGCGGCTGCTCGAGCAGTTCACGGCGCAGATCGCGGGCGAGTCTACCGAGCTCGCCCAACTGCTGAAGTTCGCCGGAGCTCCTGACAATGCGCTACCGCCGGGTGGCCTCCGCTTCGGCTACGATTTCGACCGTGAGTTTGAAGCGGGCGAAACGCGCTTACTCGAAGAAATCTTCGGCGGCCGAAAGCTGAGCTGAACGCCCCGGTGCGAGGCGGATCGGTGGGTGAGGTCGGGCCGTCAAACCGGTTCGAGCGTCGGCTCCTCGGTGTTGACGTTCACCCCGAGCTCGAGGCTGCTCTGGTCCGAGCCGGGGCGCTTGAAGCACCGTCGGCAGCGCGGCTCGTAGGACTCGGCGTCGCCGACCTGGACCTGTTCGTCGCCGCCGGCGATGCGTTGACTGAATTGCGCCGGATGGCCGCACCGGACGCAGATGGCGTGGACCTTATCGACGTATTCGGCCACCGCCATCAGCTGCGGAACCGGACCGAAGGGCTCGCCGCGAAAGTCCATGTCGAGACCGGCGACGATCACCCGCTTACCGGCTTCAGCCATCTCGACCACCAGCGGGACCAGGCCGCCGTCGAAGAACTGGGCTTCATCGATGCCGATGACTTTCGCCCGCCAGTCGAGCTTCTGGCGAATCGCCGCCGTTGACTCCGCCGCCGTGGCGTTGAGCGCACGGTTATCCCGGGAGGCGACCCGGGTGGAGCGGGTGTCTGCGGCGGGTTTGAAGACCTGGATGTGGAGGCGGGCGATGACGGCCCGGCGGAGTCGCCGGATCAGTTCTTCACTCTTGCCAGAAAACATCGCGCCGGCGATGACTTCGATATGTCCAGTCGAGCGTTCGTTCATCAGGGGGTTTTCGTTCGGATCATTCTCGGAGACTCAGCGGCGGGACGTGCGGCTGAAGAGTTCTTGCAGGTCGTCGATGACCCGCTCCGCTCCGGGCAGCTGTTCGGCACTGTAGCGACCCGCCACGCCGACCGCGACCAGTCCAGCCTCGGCCGCCGCCGCCATGGCCAGCGGCGATGAGTCCACCGCCAAAACTTCGTGGGGATGGAGCAGCCGGGACGGCAGCGGCGGTTGGGAATTGAGGGCGCGCCAGCTTTGACGGTAGGAATCGGCGGACACTTCGGCGTCGCCGGCGAGATCTTTGAAGTGCCGGCGGATGCCCAGGGCTTCCAGGGCCCCCTCGATTTCCGATTGCGGAGAGGGGCTCAGCACGCCGAGCATCCACCCCGCGTCGCTGGCCCGGGTCACCATGTCCACCGCGCCCGCGGCGGCGCGGGGGCCCTCACGCCGGATTCGCATGTGGTAGAAGGCCGACCAGCGTGCGGCGAGGCGTGCCGCCAGCCCGAGCGGCGCCTCGGTTTCCGGCTCGAGGGAGGCCTGGATCAGCGACGGCAGGTCGCCGGCGCCCTTTTCGGTGAGGGACGCGACCGCCCGTTCGCCGGCCGCCGCCAGCCCTTCGTCGGTAAAGATCTGGCGAAGCACCTCCGCCTGTACCGGCCGCTCGTCCACGAGCACGCCATCGAAACCGAGAATCAAACCTTGCATCGGACCGATCTTAGCCTTGCTTCCTTGAATCTGAGACCGAAAAATCGCAAGGCTGGAAGATTGACGGGCTGAAAGCTGTTAGCTAGGGTTGGAGGGCCGTCCACCGGGGGGGTCGCTCCCGAGCCGACGCCCGCCTTCCCCAGCAATGACAGCTCTCGACCGTCGATTCCAGGCCCCAAGACGAGAGGCCCGGGCCTCGCCGAGAATCCTTCGATCGATAGAAATCGAGGCAAGAATATGCAGCAAGAAGCAGTCACCGCCGACTCCGCGACCCCAGCCGCGCCGCCTGTCCCCGTCGCCCTGACGCCGAAGGCGGTCGACATGGTGCGCACCACGCAGGAACAAGAAGGTATCGACCTCACGTTCGGCCTGCGCATCGCCGTGCGCGGAGGCGGCTGCAGCGGTTTCGAGTACGCCTTGGATTTCGAGAACGAGATCCGCGACACGGATCTGGTCTACGAGCAAGGCAATCTGCAGGTGATCGTCGACCCGATCAGCGCGCGATACCTGGCCGGTACGGAAATCGACTACGTCTTCGGCATGCAGGGAGCGGGTTTCAAGTTCAACAACCCGAACGCCGTCGGCACCTGCGGTTGCGGATCGTCCTTCTCGGTGTGATTCCATTCACCCTCGAGTCCCCGGGCTCCTTCGCTGGGCATGTCCGGGGTCTGATCCAGCATTCCGAGAAGCCCGGGCCGCGTCCGACGGTCGTGATCTGCCACGGATTCAAAGGCTTCATGGAGTGGGGCTTCTTTCCGCCCCTCGCTGAGCTGCTCGCGGCCCGTGGCCTGACGGTGATCCGCTTCAATTTTTCCGGCTCAGGGATGGCCCCCGGCGACGAGCTGGTGGGCGACCTCGACGCCTTCAAGCGCAATACGTTCTCCCTCGAGCGCGACGAGACCCTGCGCGTGCTGAACGCTGCCGAAGCCCTAGCCCCGGGCCGGGTCGATCCGGATCGCCTCGCCGTGATCGGCCACAGCCGCGGCGGCGGTGCGGCGCTGCTGGCGTCGGCGGCCGAAGGTCGAGCCGACCGGCTCCGCGCCGTGGTGACGTGGTCGGCGGTGGCGACTTTCGACCGCTACGGCCTCGATGTCCGAGACGTCTGGCGGCGTGACGGCGCGATACCCCTCCGTAACGGCCGCACCGGCCAAGAGCTCGAGCTCGGCGTCGAGTTGCTCGACGATGTCGAGCAGAACCGAGAGGCCCTGGACCTGGAAGCCGCGGCATCCAGGCGAAAGGCGCCTTGGCTGATCGTGCACGGAGACGCCGATGAGACCGTGCCCGTCGCGGAAGCTGAGCGTCTCCATGCGCACGCCACCGGCGAGACGGCGCTCGAGCTTGTCGAGGGCGGCTCCCATACTTTCGGAGCGAAGCACCCGTTCGTCGGGCCGACCCGCGAGTTGATCCACGCGATGAACGCGACCCAGCGCTGGCTCCGTCGCCACTTGGCGTGACTCGACGCAAGACCTAGCAAGCCGCGGCGGGACGGGAGTCCGGATAGCCGTGCGGCGGACCCTCGGCGAAGGGTCCGGGTTTGTGGACAGCAAAAAGCCCCGGCGACATGAGGTCGCAGGGGCTCTTGTCCACGCGCAGAACTGAATCGGGGCGAACCCGTCGCCGCTAGGCGTTGCTGGTGCTGAGGCTCGGCTGGGGCGCTTCGAGCACCGAGCGGACCCGCATCAAACCGCGGCGGATATAGGTCTTGACGGTCCCGAGCGGGATGCCCGTCGACTCGGAAATCTGGCCGTGGGACATGCCTTGGAGGGTGGAAAGCAGCAGCACATGGCGCTCGCGCGGCCGGAGGCAGTCGAGGGCGCGGGAAGCCATGGCCAGCTCGACGCGATTTTCCAGGTGCTCGTGCTCGCGGTCCGCGCCGTCATGGAGGTCGGGGACGATCGGCTGGGTCACAGGGCGTCGCTGCTGGCGGCGGATGCGATCGATCAGGCGTCGGCGGGTGATCATGGCCACGAAGGCGGGCTCGGAGGCCTGGGCCGAGTCGTAACGGCTGGCGCTCTTCCAGACTTCGATCATCACTTCCTGGAGGAGATCTTCGGCGTCTTCATCTCCAAGGCCGCGCTTGCGCGCCATCGACCAAACGAGACCGCGAAATCGGTCAATGCATTCCTGCATCGAGCTGGCGTCACCGGAAGCTACGCGTTCGAAAAGGGTCGGCACGGGTCTCTCCTTTCGTGGCAGCGAAGCGAGAATCGCTGCGAAGACAGTCTTGCGTCGTGGGAGTGCAGTATACGACAAAAACGCGCTGCGTGTTGAAACAGATGAACGTTTTGGTCGACTTGCTTGCGAACCCACATGCGCCCATTTGCCTGTCAAGACCCAAATATCCCTTGATTTATCAGCGTTTAGGCCGATTTTCCCCGCTTGTCAACGACCTGTAAAAACGTCCACAATTTTTTCGACGAGGGCGGCGTGACCGTTTTGGTCGTTTCTGAACGATTTCGGCTGAACGAATTCAGCGCCCCTCTTCGGCTGACAACTCCAGGGCGATCAGCTCATGGCCCCGTGCCCAGCGGCCTTCGCTCCGGCTCGATAGGAGACGGGCGACGGCGCGGTGCCACGCAGCGTTCCCCGGTTCAAGATCGGCGATGGACGGGTCCGCGGAAATGTGGGCCTCGACGCGGCGTTTCTCCTCGAGCTCCTCGAGGGTCTCGGCGATGCGATCTTCTGCTTGGGCCGGTTTGTCACTGGCGAGTCGTCGCGGATTGATGCGGTGCGAGCGCTTGAAGGCATCGAGTGCGCGTTCGATGAGACCGTTGCGTCGATAGATCAGACCCAGGTTGTAGTGCAGGACGTCATTGCGGTGGGCGATTTCGGCGGCGAGCTCGAGCTCACGCGAGGCCGTTAGCCAGTCACGCTGTTCGTGGCTGATACCGAGCATGTAGTGGAAGTGGCCGGTGAGGTTGGAGGCCAGGTAGTCCTTGGGCACCCGCGGATCGGAACCGCCGACCAGCTCGGTTTTGGGGATCACCAGCTCCTCGGGATCGCCGCCGCGGCGAACGGTCTTGAAGGCGAGGCCGACCGGCACCACGTCGATCTGCGGGTGGTTCCAGTTGGGGTGGTGGGTGAAGTAGAGGGGATCGCTATCGGGATCGAAACGTAGCGCCGGCAGGTCGGCGCCGCCGACCCCTTGCATGATCAAGTTCACGTCGGGACGAAGACCCTCCACCAAATGGAGGTAGATGAGAACGAAGAGAATATTGTCGTCCGAAGCGGCGAGGTGGGCGCCCGGCGGCAGGCTTTCGAGCAAGGTGCGCGAGAAATCGTCGGCGATCCGGAAGTCGCTTCGGTCGTAGAGCGGCCAGCCCAAGACCAGAAGCACTGCGGGCGCCGCGAGCAGCAGGTAAACGAGGTCCTTGGCGCTCTGGCGCAGGCGCTCGCCGATCCAGTGCACGCCCATGGCGGCGAGGAAAACGAGCAGCACATAGGCGACGAGGTAGTAGCGGTGCCAGATAAAGATGTCGCTGCGGGAACCGTGGGCGCCGACCGCCCAAAAGTTGGCGGCCATGCCGGCGAGGGCCAAAGGCACCGGCCAGCCGCGCCGGAAGCCGAGGACAGCTCCGAGGATGGCTAGCCCGAGGCCGATCCACAGGGTTTCGTCGCCGAGGCTCTTGGCGAAGTCGTTGAAGATGATGAGCCAATCCGACGGCTTTTCGTTCCAGGCTCGGTTCCAAAAATCACGGCGGGTGATGACCGCGATAAAGGCGTCGAAGGTGTCTGGATCGCCCCAGTCGAGCCGCGGTTCCTGCCGGGAACGCAAGGGCAGGTAGGCGTAGGGGAGCAGACCGGCGACGCCCGCGCCGACGCACGCCGCCAAGTGCTTGGGGCGAGTGAGGAATGAGGGTTCGGTTGCGATCGCCACCAGGCCGACCGCAACCGCATAGATGCCGATCACCGTGTGATTGCAGGCGCCGAGGCCGGCGACAAAGGCGGCGCCGGCCATGAAGCGAACGTCCCGGGTCCGGAGCCATTCAACGGCGAGTAGTGTCACCGCGACGGCGAAGAAAGCGTTCAGCGTGTAGACGCGCTGGACCGTGGCCTGGGACCAAAAGCTCGGCAAGACGGCGAGACTCGCCGCGCCGAAGAGCGACGCGGGGATCGACAGGGCTGTACGCCGGCACAGCACGAAGAGGCCGGCGACCGCCAAAGCGCCAAAAAAAGCGCTCATCAGGCTCATCCGGAAAGCCACCGAACCCACGGGCACGAGGGTGATCCACACCTTCCCGAGCAAGACGTAGAGCGGGTAGCCGCTGGGGTGGGGAATGCCGAAGGTCGCCGCCGCGGCCACGAGCTCGCCGCTATCGCCGACATAGATCGTCCGGCAGGCGCCGAGGGTGTAGATCACGAAGCTGATGATCGCGATCACGCCCGCGGGGCCCAGGAGGGAGCGCCAGGGCGGCGGGTGGGCCGCGAATCGGGGGGGGAGCTTCAGGTCATCGAGTTTCATCGGGAGGGTTCTCCGGCGGCCTTGAACTCGTCGTAGGGCGTGAGTAGTAGTGAACGCAGGTTGCGGACGTAGAGGTCGTTCTCCGGGTCGAGGCGAAGGGCCTCGCGCTGGGCCTGGACGGCGAGGAAGAGGTCTTTCTCCATCGCCGCGAGGTTGGCGACGTATTGATACACCAAAGGCGAACGGGCCGCGCCGTTGCTCGCCGCCGCGGTGCTCAGCAGGCGCTTCGCCGCGGGGAGATCGCCCCGGACCACCGCCCGGCGAGCTTTCTCGCAGAGGTCGTGGACGGCGCGGCGTGCCGCGGGATCGCCCGGCGCGAATTGACGCCGCCACTCTGCCCGGGCGGCGCTGAGTAGGCCATCGACATTCGGAGTCGTGTGGGGATCGGACGCCTCCGGCACGAGCGGCCAGAGCTGCGCCGCGTCGTTTCGCAGCTCAAAGTAGACGAGTTGGATCGAGTCTTCCCGGGCGGCGGTGCGGCGGGTGGCGCCGTCGCCGCGGATTTCGAAGCTCAGCCCGAGGTCGGGGGCGCGGTGGCGCCCGGGGTGCTCACTCGGGCCGGCCGGCTCGCCGAATGGGGCGCCGCGGAAGCGAGCGAGGATCCGATCCGGGGCGTCTGGCTCGAGGAGGTCGGTTTTTTGCTGGTAGAAGAACCGGAAGTAGGGGTCGTCCGCCAGCTGGTGGTCGCCTAAATAGTGCGGCTCGGAGAGGCCGGCGGCGTTGTACCAAAGGACCGCCTGGGGTCGCCGCGCGCGCACGTAGGCGCCCCAGCCGCGACGGTGGCCGGCCCAGAGCGGCGACACGACGTAGACCGGGTGGCGGGCGATGGCGGCGTCGGTGAGGCCCAACATGTCGAGGGCCGGTCGCCGGCTGGCGTAGGGCACGGCTCCGGCCGTATTGACCGCAATCAAGGCGTCTGCTTCAAGGCGCCGCAGATGCTCTCCCACTTCGAGGCCGACGGTGGTCGTGCGGTGGGCGACGAAGGCTCGATAGCTCTGCTCGTCGAGCGAGCCGGCCACCATCTGTGCGAGGAGCAGCCCGACGCCGGCGGCGAGCTGGCGCCGGGGCAGCAGGGCCAGCAGGCCGCTGGCCACCGCGGCGAGGATCGGCATGACGGGCAGGAAGAAGCGAAAGAAGGGCATGAAATCGCCGCCGACGGAAACCACGTAGACCGCCCAGCCGGCGGCCATCGACCAGAGGGCGAGCAGCCGGCGATGCTGCCGCCATCGGGGCAGCAGCGCCAGCGGAGCCACCAGGCAAAGGGCGAAGACCGGCTGGCTCAAGGCCCACTGCCCGAGTCCGATGAGGCCGTTATTCCACTGTTCCGGTCCCCCGGTGACCTTGGCGTAGTACGTATTCGGTAGGGGGTGGCCATAAAAAGAAAGACGCCACGCGATATGGGCGCCGAGTACTGCGGCGACGGCCAGGCCGTCCACACTATGGCGGCGGAGCGCCCGCCAGCGCTTCTCCGGTTCCGGACACTCGAGAAACAACCAGACGGCGATGCGGGTCAGCGCACACACCAAGGGTCCTTCGGGGCGAAATAGGACCAGGGCAGCGCAGACCCACACGGAGTGGTGCCGGCGACCGCTGCTCGCTTCGCGTATCGCCAGCCAGGCGGCGAGCACGAAAAGGCCGGAGAAAGCGGTGGACTCCATCCCCGAGGTGGACCAGTAGGCGAAAGCTTCAAGTCCTAGGAGCCAGACGACCGCCGGGAAAGCAGAGGGCTGTGAGAGCAGCCTCGGGGTCAGGTAGAGGATCCCGAGGGTGGCGAGCACGGAAAGACTCTTCCAGACGAGCATGCCGTCGAGGCCGACGGCCATTCCGGCGGCGCCGAGCAGCGTCCAAAGGAAATTGGTGTAGCCCTCGACCCTCTCGCCGATATTGAAGGCCAGCCCGTTGCCTTCGACCAGGTTTCGCGCGTAGCGCAGGCTGATGTAGGCGTCGTCGATCAGGTAAGAGCGATAGCGCCAAGCGTAGGCTGCAAAGAAAAGTGCGGCGCCGCCGATGACGAGCGCTCGCCCCCGACCCGGCGCGCCCTCCGGGCGATCTTGCGGTGTGGCCATCGGCGGGATGCTACCGGAATGGCGCGCCGGAGACTCGGAGCTCCGGCGCGCGTCAAGGCTGCCGTTTGTCGCTAGATCGCGAGGGATGAGCAGATGCCGCGGGTGACGGCGAAGTGCCCCTGCACCTGGACGCACGACGCCGGGTCCGTCACCCGGATTCGCCCGTCGGGGAGGTCCCGCGGCGAGTCGTCCAGACAGTGGCCCAGTCCGAGCACGCTCGACAGCACGGTGAGGATCGGTTCCCAACCCCGGCGCAACTCGCTGATGACGATGCGCAGGTCGGGGGCCCCCGGGCGGCTGAAGCGGGCGATCGCCAGGTCCGGGTCGACGCCATTCGGTGCGCGCATCTTCGAAAAGACAATGCGAACGCCCGTGACGGAGAAATCACCGACCCCTTCGAGCTCGATATCCAGGTCGAGTCGCGGCGTAAATGGCGAGAAGGGGAGGTCATTCAGGGCCTCGACGGCGCTTCCGGCCACCCGATAGCGTAAATAGCGTGTGAGCTCGAAGTCGGTGACCAGGGCGGTGTAGCTGATGGCGTTATTTTCAGGACCCTCGACCAGCCACTGCACCACGCTTTGGTCCCCGAGTCTGAATGATGCGGTGCCCAGGTGATGTCCCGGTTTCGGAGCCGCCAGACTGGTGTCGCGGGCGTGGCGGTAGCGGACGTCTTGGTGGGAGGGATCAGGGATCTGAGAGTGGTCAGACATGGGTTGGCCCTTTCATAGAATGGGCGGAGGGTTCCGCCGGTTAAGAAAACGCCCGCCCGACGTGGGCGAGCCTGTCCCAGATCCGCTAGATCGATATCCCGCGGATCTGGTCGAGATGGATGCTGGGGCGGGCCGTGCGGCCAAGAAGTCGGGCCTACGATCAAGACCCCGTGCCCTGGGAGCGCAGCGGGTCCCACCGCGGATCGAGCTCGATGAGGGGTGCTGAGAGGCGAGATGGAATCGCCAGGAGCTGGTCCAGACAGCGCCGGGCCTCCCGGTCGTCGCCGAGCAGCAGGTGGACCCACGCCAGGTGCTCGATATAGGCCGGTCCTTCGTAGGCATCTCTGTCCAAGGGGCGTATGGCGATGGCCCGGTGGGCGGCGTCGAGGGCGGCGTCGCGGTGGCCATTAGCCGCTTCCGCGACACAGAGGGCCGCGAGCAAGCGCGGGTCGCTCGAGCGTTTACTTTCGGCCTCGCGCAGCTCGCGGACGGCCTGGCTCCAGGCGGCCGCGGCCCTCTCCCGGTCGTCGGATTGGTCCCAAGCGACGGCGCGGGCCAGGGCCTTGGGCGCCGAAAAATCGGTGGTTTCGATCCAGTGGCCCTCGATGCGCTCGATGCGCTCGATGGCCTGCTCTGGCTTGCGTTCGAATAGCAGCTGGCGGAACCAAAACCAGTGCACCCTGGGGTCGTTCTCAGGCATGGCTTCAAGGACCTGCCGCGCCCGCGCCGTGCCGCCGTCTTCAAGCCAATGGGTCCACGCCAAGAGCCAAAAGGCGAGGGGTTGGTCCGGGGCCTCGGCGATGGCCGACTCGAGCAGGGCGCGGGCTTCGGGGTAGCGGCGTAGCCAGGTCGCCGTGATGCCGATGTGGGTGCGCAGGATGGCGTCCCGCGGGTTGAGTGAGAGCGCCCGTCGAAGCTCTCTCCAGGCCGCCTTTCCGTCGCCGCGCCGGCGGTGGATCCACGCCATGGACGCGTAGACCTCCCATTCACTCGGCAGCCGCTCGGCGGCGTAGGAGAGGTCCTTCAGCGCTTCGTCGTAGCGACGCTCCGCCCAATAGTGGGTGAGGCCTTCCGCCAGGCGGACTCGCGGCGAGTCGGGTTCCAGCTCCCGCGCCCGGGCGGCCGCGGCGAGGGCCAGACGCACCCGATCCTGCGACATGTCGTGGCGGAGGTGGAAGAAAAGCGCGTGGGCCTTGGCGAGCTCGGCCCAGGCGAGGGCGTAGCCGGCGTCGGCGGCGACGGCTTCTTCGAAGTGGCGGATGATCTTACGGCGTTGGTCCGGAGAATAGTCGGGAACATAGGACTGGTGCAGGCCCCGCAGATAGGCGGAGTGGGCCCGGATGTCGACGCGTGCCCGCTGCGGTGTCGGCGCCGCGGCGAACGCGCTCGCCAGCTCCGAGGCGACGCCCCTGGCCAAGACGGCTTGTAGCTCCAGGAGATCTTCGCGGGTCTCGGTGAGGGTGCGCTGGATGAGCGTCGCCTGGTCTTCAGACCGGACGACCCGGATGGCGAGGGACGGTTCGATCGCAGGGGTCGCGGCGTCGACAGCCCCGGCGTCGGTTCGGCCGTCCTCCGGCCACACCACCTCGCAGGTCACGAGGTGGCTCGCGTCGACCTCCCCCGCGATGTCTTCGGGCGGCCGGTCAGTCCCTTCGTAGGCCAGGGCGCTCGAGTAGGAGATTACCTCGAGATCCGCCGATGCCGAGAGGCGGCTGGTGATGTCCATCGTCAGTCCGGCGGCGAAGAATGGATCCCGCGCGTCGCCGCGACTCTGGCACGGCAAGACGAGGATCCTCGGCGCGGGCTCCGCTGACGCGGTCGATCTCAGCGACGTCATGGAGGACGGAGAAGGGGCCGCAGCGCCTCCGGGCGTCGATTCCAACTGCGAGCGGTAGACGGCGGCGGTCGCAGCGACGCCGAGGGCCACCGCCGCCGCGGAGACTCCCCAGGTTCGAAGCCGCGATCCTATGGCCGGGCGATTCCGAGCCCCGGGCGCCGCCTCGCGGCTTATAGCCTGCAAGCGGTGGCGGACCTCTTCGGCGGACGCGATGCGCTGCTCGGGCTCTTTGCGCAGGCAGTCTTCGATCAGCGAACCGAGGGCCGGCGAGAGGTCGCCGAGGGACTCGGGCTCGTGGTGCAGGACGGCGTACATCAAGGCCGCGCCTTGTCCGCGGAACGGCCGGCGGCCGGTCGCCATTTCGTAAAGCAGCACGCCGAGTGAAAAGAGGTCACTGCGGGCGTCCACGTCGAGGCCGCGGATCTGCTCCGGGGCCATATAGGCGAGGGTCCCGACCATCTGCCCCGGGTCGGTGACGGTATCGCGGACATCGTCCCGGAGCTTGGCGAGGCCGAAGTCGAGGACCTTGAGTCGACCGTCCGGGGTCAGCATGACGTTCGCCGGTTTGAGGTCGCGGTGCACGATGCCGCGGCGGTGGGCGGCGTCGAGGGCGTCGGCGAGCGCGACTCCGCAGTGGACCACCCGCTCGAGGGGGAGCCCGCCGTGGGGGATGGCGTTGGCGAGCAGCTCCCCTTCGACGAGCTCCATCGTCAAGAAACGCAGCTGGCCGTCCTGTTCGACGTCGTGGAGGGTGACAATATTCGGGTGGCTGACCGCGGCAATGGCCTGCACTTCGCGCTCAAATCGCTGCAGGTAGTGGCGGTCTTGGGCGAGGCGCGCCGGCAGGGTCTTGATCGCGACCTGGCGACGGAGGCGGCCATCTTCGGCCCGGTAGACAACACCCATGCCGCCTCGCCCCAGGATGTCGAGAATCCGGTAGCGCAGTAGCCGATCGCCGCGGCGCAGCTCGCCGTCCCCGCGCTCGCCGCCGTGGACCTCGGTGGACGCCGGGGCTCGATGGAGCGGATCTCCGTCGTCGCTTCCCACCGCCCCCGACTCGGTGTCGGTGTGGAGGTCGGAGGCGCGGGCCGCCACCTCGATGATGTCCACCGCCCCGGCGCCGCCCCCGAATCGTTGGCGTCCGTGGTGCCTCCACGCCCAGGTCGGGGCGGGCCCGCCGCTGCGCGACGCCGATGCGGAACTCTGGAGCAGCAGGACCTCGACCGCCTTTGAGACCAGGACCTGTCCGGCCCTGGCGACCGCGAGCAGGTCATCGGCGTGCTCGCGGGCCGTCGGCTCGAGATGCGGTCTATCCTCGACCAGGTCCACTTCCGCGAGGTGGATCGCGTAGCGCCCGCGCTGGCGGTCGCCGTCCCCGTCGGCCCCGTCTTGCGGCTCCCCGCTGTCGCCGGCGCGGGTTCCCTCCGAACCTCGGATCAGCGCGAAAGCGCACTCGACCGCTAGTCGGGGGCGGTCGAAGAGCAGCGTCAACTCGGCGTCACTATCCCCGCCGTCGATCGGGGTCGCCTCAAAACGCGCGGAGAGCTCGGCGCGATCGGAAGCCGGTATCTGGCGACCCGGCGTGCAGGCGAGGATGGTCTTGAGGGCGGCGGACGCCATTGGGCCTTTGCATCACGATTGAGAAGAGAAATCATCCCATCGTAGCACGTCGCCGCCGTCTTCTAGGGCTCCAACAGTTCTGCCTGGACCGGCGCTGTCATAGAATCGGATTCTTCGACTGAGCGAACGCCAATGACTATCGATATTGCCTTCGTCCTACTGCTTTTGGTGCTCGCGATCGTGAGCTTTTTGCTGGAACGGATTCCGCCTGACCAGACGGCGATTTCGATTCTCGGCATCCTCGCCATCGCCGCCCACCTGCCGTTTTTTACGCGCCTACCCCCGATCGAAGAGCTCTTGATGGTCTTCGGGAGTCCGGCGCCGATGACGATCGCGGCGATGTTCGTCCTGTCGGCGGCACTCGAGAAGACCGGTGTGATCGAAGCGATTTCCTCGGGCCTCGCGCGCCTAGCGGGTCTGGGTTACCGGCGCTTTCTCTTTATATTGATGCTGGTCGTGGCGGTGATCTCGGCCTTCGTCAACAACACGCCGGTGGTCATGGTCTTCCTGCCGGCGGTGCTGTCGCTCTCGCGCAGCCTGGGGGTGCCGGCGTCGAAGATGCTGATTCCGCTGTCCTACGCTTCGATCTTCGGCGGTGCGTGCACCCTGGTGGGGACGAGTACCAATATCCTGGCTTCGAGCATTCTCACTGAACGCAACGAGGCGCCCATCGGCATGTTCGAGCTCGGTAAAGTGGGGCTGCCGCTACTCCTCATCGGCTGCGTTTACCTCACGCTCTTCGCCGATCGTTTGCTGCCGGACCGCGAAACGCTGACGTCGCTCTTGAGCACCGAAGACCGCAAAGAGTTTCTCACCGAAGCCTTCATCGGGCAGGGCTCGCCGCTGGTGGGCAAATCCGTCGCCCAATCCGGCGTGCTCAAGGGCAAGGGCATCCGCCTCCATGAACTGATCCGCGGCAACGTGCGCATTCCGGTCGAGCCCCAGGGCACGGTCCTCCAGGCGGGCGACCGGCTGGTGCTCGGCTGCCGCGCCTCCGGCGTCGCCCACGCCCGCTCGATCGAAGGGTTGGTCCTGGCGTCGACCCAGGGGCTGGGGCTAGAAACGATCAGCGCCCACGAAGGGGCCATCGTCGAAGGCATCATCGGCCCCCGCTCGACGCTGGTCGGGCAAACGGTGCGGGAGATTGGCTTTCGCCAGCGGTTCCGGGTGATCCTGATCGCCATCCACCGCCGCGGCGTCAATCTACGGGAGAAGGTGGAAAATATCGCCCTCGAGTCCGGCGACCTGCTGCTTCTGATGGGTACCGACCAGGCGATCGAGGGCCTGCGCAGTAGCGACGACGTCTTCCTTCTCGACCACGCGCCCACCCCTTCCCGCAGCATGCGACGCAAGGCGCCGTGGGTCGTGGCGATCGCCGCGGCGGTGATCTTCGCGGCGGCGCTGAACCTGATGCCGATCGCCGCCGCCGCCTTGGCGGGAGTCGGCTTGCTCCTGGCCACCGGCAGCGTGACGCCGAAGGAAGGCTACGCGGCGATTGAGTGGAGCATCTTGATCTTGATTTTCGGCATGCTCGGACTCGGCATGGCGATGCAGACCAGCGGCGCCGCCGACCTGCTCGCCCGCGGTCTCGAGACCTTCGCCACGGCGGGCTTCATCCCCCCGTCGGCGGCGCCCTATGTGGCGTTAGCCGCGCTCTATCTGACGACCATGGTGATGACCGAGACGCTCTCGAATAATGCGACGGTGGTCTTGATGACGCCGATCGCCTTGAGCCTCGCGGTACAGCTCGGCATTGATCCCCGGCCGCTGGTGGTCACGACCTGCCTGGCGTCCTCGGCCAGTTTTTCGACGCCGATCGGTTACCAAACCAATACCTATGTGTACGGTGTCGCCGGCTATCGCTTCACCGACTTCACGCGCATCGGCCTACCCTTGAACTTGATTTGTTTCGCGGTGAGCATCTTTTTGATCCCCTATTTTTGGAGCTTCCAACCCCAGTAGCCGATCCGGGCCTAGACCGGGCCCAGGTGGATCCGCGGTAAGATCCGGCCATGGAAACGTGGCATTTCCTGGTCATGGTGATCGTCGTGAATTCGGCGATTTGGACCTTTTTTGACGCCTCGCGACAGCGCGACGCGTTCCATATCGGCGTCGGGCCCAGCGGCCGGCCGCCCCATCTTTGGGCGAGCTGGGTGCTGCTGCTGATGCCGGTGGGGTTCACGCTTTACCTGCAGGCACGCGGCACGGCGCAGCTGGCGGAGCCGCGCCCGGGGCCGCCGCCGCGTTTCACCACGTCGGGATTCAACTTCTACGGCGTGTCGGTGGGGCTTGTGGGCCTCGGCATCTTCGCGACCCTGATCGTCTTTGGGCAGTTCCGGCTCGCCAGTCTCGGCCTGGTGGTGGCGGCGGCCGGCCTTTTCGGCGGCCGGACCGCAAAAATGACCGGCGAAGACGAGGACGCCTTCGGTCTCGGCGAAATGGGTCTAGAGCAGGTGGGATTCCGCACCGACATCGAAGAGCAAGGGGCGGACGATAAGGAAATGGTCAACGTGGAGGCGTATTTCGCAGATCTCGCGGCGCCGAACCCTCCGCGACCCCAGTCGGCGACGACCCCGCGTGCACCGCAGGCGGCCGGTCAGAAAGTCCCACCGGCGCCACCCTCGGCGCCATATGCGCCGGGCCCCGCCGGCCCGTCGCCGCCCGCCGGGGCGCCCTACGCCCCCGGTTCGGTGCCCCAGGCTCCGCCGCCGTCTCCGGTCGCTCCGCCGCC
>JBCDKB010000090.1:0-22366 GCA_038747035.1 Acidobacteriota bacterium
CGCCGGCGTCGGCGCCTACCCGCGGCCGGTGTCGGCGGAGCCGGAATGGACCGGCTGGATCCCGAAGACAGAGATGCCGGGCAGTCGTGGAGAGGACGTCGGCTGGATCGCCACCGCCAATAACGACCTGCGACTCGATGGCTATCCCTACTTCTACTCGTCCCATTTCGCCCCCGACTACCGCTACCGCCGGATCGCGCAGATGCTCGACGGCGAACCCGCCGGCACGGCGGAGAAGCACTGGGGCTTCATCCAGGACGACCTCAATCTGCAGGCGGTCGCCTTCGCGCCGCGCTTCGCCGAGGCTCTGGCCGCCGATCCAGAGCTGCTCGATCTGGCTGAAAGGCTGCGGGCCTGGGACCACCGCGACGACAAGTCGTCCGTCGCCGCGTCGATCTACCACGTGCTCTACGAGCAGCTTTTCGGCCTGGTCTTCGACGACGAGCTCGGGCAGGCCCTGGGGCTCGAGCTCCAGTCCAATCGCTACTTTTGGCTCCAGCGTTTCGACGCCATGCTGCTTTCCGGTGAGTCGACCTGGTTCGACGACGTCACCACCGCGGACGCCGTGGAAACCCTCGACGATCTCGTGCAATCGGCCGGTCACCGCGCCCGGGAGATCCTCGGTGAACGCCTGGGTCCAGAGGTGGACGCCTGGGCCTGGGGTGAGATCCACCAGCTCGCCTTTATCAGCCCGATTCGGCCCCGCGGCTTCGGCGCCGGATGGTTGGGCCACCCGCCGTTCCCGGTGTCGGGTTCGGGCGAGACCGTGCTGCGTTCGCAGTACAAAGCGCGTGAGGACTTCACGCCCAGCTTCATGGATTCGGCCCGTTTCGTGGCTGATTTCAGCCAGGACGACTACGTGCTGGGGGTGGTCGCCGGCGGGGTGGTAGCTCGCCAGGGGCACCCGGCGTTCAAGAATCAGGTGCCGGTGTGGGCCGCCGGGGAGGCGCTGCGCTGGTGGATTGATCCGGAGCGGGCGAAGGCCGAAACGTCGCTCGCTCTCCAGCTGAACGCTCCGTAGCGCTGCCTTCGGGACCCGGTGCAACTCCAGGTTGGGGCGGTCGTCTGCCCGTCCCGACCTGGAACAGCGTTGACGAGGGCGGCTATGGATCGCCGCGGGGCCGGCCTCTTTTTCGGCACTCTCGGTGCGCGGCGCGCCCGGGGAAGGGCGCGTTCGGAGGGGGCGGACCGGCATCAGGCCGGCGAGGCCCCCCGTCTCCCTCGCGCCACTGGGCGAGCCGTCGGGTGATCTTCCTAGGGGTAGGGATCCTCTGTCACTCTCTTTTCCTACTTCTTCTCGGCCCGCGAGCGCGTTGTCGGGGGACCGGGGGGCCGGCGAAGGTGCTGTGCCGCCGCCTTCACTACTCAGCCGTCTTCCAGTGCTGGGCCTTGAGGTCGACGTCGGGGGCCCGGCCGTCGGCGATGTGGGCCGCGATCTGCTGGGCGTGGTGGCGTCCGTTTTCGATGAACCAGCGGGAGGTGGCCAGGCCGCCGCAGACCGTGCCGGCGAGGTAGAGGCCGGGGCGGGGGGTTTCGAAGCTCACGGGGTCGTGGATCGGAGTGCGGGCCCGGTCCTCCTCGATGTCGATGCCGAGCTTCTCGAAGAAGGAGTAGTCGGGGCGATAGCCGGTCATGGCGAGCACGAAGTCATTGCCGATGCGGACTTCACCGTCGGGCGTCTCGAGGCGTACGGCGCCTTCCTCCAAAGCCGTCAGTCGGCTCTGGAAATAGGCGCTGATGCTGCCTTCTTTGATTCGATTCTCGATGTCGGGGCGCAGCCAGTACTTGACGCTTGAGGTCAACGACCCGCCGCGGTGGATGAGGGTGACTTCGGCGCCGTTGCGGTAGCAATCGAGGGCGGCCTTGACCGCCGAATTCTTGCCGCCGACCACCGCTACACGCTGGCCGGTATAGGCGTAAGGTTCCTTGTAGTAGTGCACCACCCGCGGCTCGGATTCGCCCTCGAGGCCGAGGCGATTGGGGATGTCGAAGAACCCGGTCGCGACCACGACCCGCCGACATCGGTGGGCGCCGCGGCGTCCGCCCTTATCCGTGGCGACGGTGAAGTGATCGAGTTGCCCCTCGAGGCCGACGACCCGCTCGTAGAGCCGCAGGTCCAAGGCTTCCGCCCGGGCCACACCGCGGTAGTAGTCGATCGCTTCTTCCCGGGTGGGTTTGTAGCGCGTCGTGGCGAAGGGGTGGCCGCCGATCTCGATCAGCTCAGGCGTTGAGAAGAGCTCCATGCGGTTCGGATAGCCGACGATGGAGTTGACGAGGGCCCCCTTGTCGATGACCCTCGCCGTGAGGCCGCGGCGATTCGCCTCGATGGCGCAGGCCAAGCCGACCGGACCGGCGCCGATGACCAAGACGTCGACGGATGGAGAAGTCGGGAGATTGGTGCTCCCGTCCGCACGGATCCCGGGGTCGCCTCCGGGCGACCCGTCCGCAGCGCTCGGGTCCATGCCTAGCGTCCGTAGTTGATGGCGCTGGGGTCAGCGCCTCCGGCCCGCTTCGGCGGCGGCGCAAAGAGCCAAAGCCACAGGCCGATCAGCCCGAGGCCGATCACGCCCACCGCCAAGCCGGCGGGGACCGAGACGGCGAGGCCCGTTATCAAAGCGGCGACGGCGATGACCAGGGTGCCGAGGCTGATTTTTTTGGTGCGGGCGACCTCGGTGGGGCTCGCTTTGCCCAAACAGCATTGCTTGTACTTCTTGCCATTTCCGCAAGGACAGGGATCGTTTCTTCCAACACTCATGGCTGAAATCTTAGCATTCCGCTGTGGACGACGGCTTAGCGTCGTCGATGGGATAGAAGCCCAGGACCAGGCGGTAGCTCGTGCGCTTCGGAGGCGCGGCGGTCGGCGTCGCCGCCCCGTCGTCTTCGGCGGCGTCCGGAGCGGCGATCCGCTCGATCGTCCGCTGGAGGTCCTCGCGGATTTCCTCGGCCTCGGCTTCGGTCGCTGACACCATCA
The DNA here is from genome assembly GCA_038747035.1 of Acidobacteriota bacterium. Classification (GTDB taxonomy): domain Bacteria; phylum Acidobacteriota; class Thermoanaerobaculia; order Multivoradales; family J023; genus JAUIJL01. Next base: position 2,972 of record JBCDKB010000090.1, read on the forward strand.
GATTGACGACCAGGGCCGCGGGCTCGACCTCGGGCTCCGTCGTGACCGACGCCAGGGCCCGCAGCTCACCGGCGCTTTGCTCGAAGAATCGTGCGGTCACCTCGGGCCAGGCGTCGGACGGGCCGGAGCCGTCGTCGGCGGAAAAAATGCCAGGGTCCGCCCGAAAGACCCGGGCCACAGCGCGGTAGTACTTCTCGAGCGTCCCACGATTCTGGCGGGTCGCGATGAGCTTGAGAAACCCGGCTTTTTCGAGGGCGTCCACGTGGTGGTAGAGCTTCGTGGTCTTTTCGCCGAGGTGCGCGGCGACCTGTTTTGTGGTCCGTGCTTCCTGGATGAGGGCCTCCATGATGCGGACCCGCAGCGGATCGGCGAGCACCTTGAGTCTCGCTAGATCGTCGATCCAAAGGGTGTCGACGGGGGCTTGGTTTTCAGGGGTCGGGTCCATGGACTTGGGGCCTCGGGGGAAGCGGGTGGCGCCAATCCCGGGGGGTGGCCGATCGGGAAGATCTCCAGGCCGCGGTGCGCTCCCAGCTCGGTGCGGTGGAGTCGGTGATGCCGAGGAGCCGTCGCGAGCTGCGTTGGTTCTTCGGTGTATCGATCACCGCCGGCGTCTGCGAGGAGGTCCTCTACCGGGGCTTCTTAGTCGCCGCGCTCACCCCTGCCCTCGGCCTGCCCGGCGCCGCCGTCGCGTCGACCGCCGCTTTCGGCTACGCCCACATCTACCAGGACGGCGCCGTCGGGTTCGTGCGGACCGGCCTCGTCGGCGCTGGCCTGATGGGACTGACGCTGATGGCGGGGTCGATCTGGCCGGCGGTGCTGCTGTACGCCGTGGTGGATATCGCCGGCGGCTACGCCGGCTATTACTCCCTCCGGTCGCAGGACGGCCTCAATCTGGACTCCACGCCGGCCGCGGCTTGAGCGGGTCCGGGGTGCGGACGCGCCTCGCGACGCCGGGCCGTGGTGCGTTACGATGCCCGTAGAAATCGAAAGTGGCGGCGGCGCCAGTCGGAGAGACTTGCCGCTGAGGGATGTGATGTCGGGCGAGGGCTTTCGAATCGTCGGGCGCGCGTGGTCCTCGCCGAGCGTCTTCTGGCCCGCCTCCGGTCCTTTGTGAGTTTTCTAGGAGGCACCTCATGCATCGAGTTCAACCGCGGATCGGGTCGATACCCGAAGCCCCGCCCTTCGTCCGCCGAGGCTCCCGGGTCTTCGCCACGGTCCTGCTCAGCTGCTGCTTGGGGCTGGCGGCCTGCGGGGGCGACGGGGGAGCCGAGTCCAGTTCGCCCGCTTCGGTCGAGCCGGAGGCTGACCTCGACTTGAGCGTCGAGATGGATCCATCGTCCGAGGATGCGCCAGGCGTTCGCCGGATCCCGATCGCGACGCCGAAGGGGGAATTCGAGGTCTGGACGCGTCAGGTCGGCGAACATCCCACGATCAAAGTGCTCTTGCTGCACGGCGGCCCGGGCATGACGCATGAGGCCTTCGAGAATTTCGACCACTTCCTGCCGCAAGAAGGGATCGAGTATTACTACTACGATCAGCTCGGTTCCCACTTCAGCGACCAGCCGGACGATGACTCGCTTTGGCAGATCGACCGTTTCGTGGACGAGGTCGAGCAGGTCCGGACCGCCCTCGGGTTGACGAAGAACAACTTCTATCTCTACGGCCAGTCCTGGGGTGCGCTACTCGCCCTCGAGTACGCCCTGGCCCACCCCGACCAGCTCAAGGGCCTGGTGCTCTCCAACATGATGGCGTCGATTCCGGCCTATAACCGCTACGCCGACGAGGTGCTGGCGAAGGGGCTCGACCCGGACGCATTGGCGAAGATCAGAGCCTTTGAAGCGGCCGAAGACTTCGAGAATCCGAGCTACCACGAGCTGGTGCAGGAGCACTTCTACACCCGTCACCTGCTCCGCATGCCGCTCGCCGAGTGGCCGGACGCCGTCACGCGCACGCTCGTCAATGCCAATCTGGGCGTCTACGTGCTGATGCAGGGTCCGAGCGAATTTGGGGCCAGCGGTCGGCTCGAGTTCTGGGATCGCACGGAGGATCTCCCGTCGGTCCAGCCACCGACCCTGGTCATCGGCGCCGCCCACGACACGATGGACCCCGAGCATTTGCGGTGGATGGCGGAGCAGATCCCCAACGGTCGCTACCACCACTGCCCCGACGGCAGCCACCTCGCGAATTGGGACGACTCCGAGGTCTACTTCGAGGGCTTGATCGCGTTCCTCAAAGACGTCGACGCGGGTCGGTTTTAAGGCGACAGAGAAGCGCCGAGATCGGCGAAAACGGAATGGCGGGGCGAGAAGCTCACCCCGCCATTCGGGGTTCTATCCGCGACCCTAGAGACCGCGGGACATGAGGCCGGCGACCAGCTTGTTGTAGCGGGCGGGGTCCGGGAGCTCAGAGCCCTCGGAGAGCAAGGCGTGGCCGAAGAGAAGGTAGGCATAGTCGTCGATCACCGCGTCCTCGGCGTCGGCGTCGAAGCGGCCCTGGAGCTTCTCGAGCAGCTCGTGCTTGGGGTTGATCTCCAGGATGCGCTTCTGGGTCGGCATCCCTTCGGCGCCCTCGGTCTGGCGGAGCAGACGCTCGAGCTGCGGGCTCATGTCGAAGTCGCCGCCGACCAGGCAGACCGGCGACGTGGTGAGGCGGGAGGACAGGCGCACTTCTTTGACGTGCTCGTCGAGGCTTTTCTGGAGCTTCTCGAGCAGGCTGCCGAAGGTTTCGGTCTTCTCCTTCAGCTCCTCTTCCGCCTGCTTCTTCTCTTCCTCCGAGCCGAGCTCGACGGTGCCTTTACCCACGGATTTGAGCGGCTTGCCGTCGAATTCAAAGACCGAGCCGACCCACATCTCGTCGACGGGGTCGATGAGGTAGAGCACTTCGTAGCCCTTGTCGAGGAAAGCTTCGAGGTGCGGTGAGCTCTCGACCGTCGCGCGGTTCTCGCCGGTCAAGTAGTAGATTGCCTCCTGGTTCTCACCCATGCCCTCGACATAGGCCGCGAGCGACGTGAGCTGGTCGGCGTCCTTCGACGACTCGAGGCGTAGGAGCGGCAGGAGCTTGTCCTTATTCTCCATGTCCTGGGCCAGGCCCTCCTTGATCACGCGGCCAAATTGACGCCAGAACTTCAGGAAGCGCTCGTCCTCGTTCTTGGCCATCGACGCCAGGTGGTCGAGCACCTTCTTGGTCAGCCACTTCTTCATCTGCGCGATCAGGCGGTCCTGCTGCACCATCTCGCGGGAGATATTCAGCGGCAGATCTGCGCTGTCGACGACGCCGCGCACGAAGCGCAGGTACGGCGGCAGCAGGTCTTCGCAGCGCTCCATGATCAACACCCGGCGCACGTAGAGACGCAGGCCCCACTGCTGGTCCCGGTAGTAAAGGTCGAAGGGGGCGTTCTCCGGGATGTAGAGCAGGGCTTTGTATTCGATGCGGCCTTCGGCGTTGAGCAGCAGGCGATCGAAGGGCTGGCTCCAGTCGGGGGAGATGTGGCGATAGAAGTCGGCGTACTCCTCGTCCGTGACGTCGGAGGCGGAGCGCGTCCAGATCGGCTCGCGGGAATTCAGGACCTTGTCTTCGACGACGGTTTCCGTCTCGCCTTCGATCTCTTCGCCTTCCGCGTCCTTCTTCGGCTCTTCCCGGGTCTCTTTAGCGATGACCGGGTAGGAGACGAAGTCGCTGTGCTTCTTCACGACATCTTCCAGCACCGCGAAGTCGGTGAAGTCGCGGAGGCCGTTTTCCTCGTCCACCGCCTTCAGGTGCAGGACGATGGTGGTGCCGCGGCCGGTGCGCTCGGCGGCCTCGAGGGAGTAGTCGCCGTCGCCCGCGGAGGACCAGCGGGTGGCCGTGTCTTCGCCGGCGCGGCGGGTGAGCAGCTCGATCTTTTCCGCCGCCATGAAGGCGGAGTAGAAACCGACGCCGAATTGACCGATCAGCTCGGCGCTCGCTTCGGGGTTCGGATTCTCCTTGAGCTTCTGCATCAGCTCGCGGGTGCCCGACTTGGCGATGGTGCCGATGTTCTCGATCACCTCGTCGCGGCTCATGCCGACGCCGTTGTCGCTGATGAAGAGCTGGCGATTCTCGGCGTCGGCGTCGAGGCGGATGTGGAGCTCTTCGTCGTCACCGAGCAGCGACGCGTCGGTGAGCGCTTCAAAGCGGAGCTTGTCCAAGGCGTCGGAAGCGTTGGAGATCAACTCGCGGAGAAAGATCTCCTTATTGGAGTAAAGCGAGTGGATGACGATGTCGAGCAGCTGCCGGGTCTCGGCTTGGAACTTAAAGGTTTCGGCGTCGGGTGTCGCCTCGGCGGTCGTAGACATGGAAGTCTCCTCCTGGGTGCGCCGTCGGGTTGATCGGTGCCGGTCACCGGTCAAGCCTGCGGGGCACTGAACGTGATGGGCGCCGGCGAAAAGGATGCGGCGCCGAAGGTGGAACGGTCGGTTGGAATCGAATGGAGCGGTGGAACGGGTGAGCGGGTCGTGGCGGGGCGGACGCTCGCGGTTCTGGGCGTCCGAGGGAATGAAACAAGCGGCGCGCCGCCGACATTCCCGACCCCGGCGGGAGGCGGAGTCGGCGGCTGCGGTGAGGTTACATCGACACCAGACGCCGCAGCTCTCGCTCGGCGATGGTCAGCACCGCCAGATCGGCGGTGCTGTCGAAATCCAGCTCTTGGCGCAGCCGGTCCAGGCGGGCGACGGCGTCGGGGCGCGTTTCGCTCCACGCTTTGATGGCGGCGCGGGCGCGCCCGTCGTGGTCAGCGACCTGGCGAGTGATGTCGGTTTGGTGGTTGGAGAAGTCATCGAGCAGGGCGGTCACGGCGCTTTGCAGGTAGATGCTGTCGTTCGGCAGCTGCTCGGCGGCGCGGCGGAAGCGGTCGAAGCCGAGGCGCTCGCCGAGCGTGAAGTAGATGCGACCCATGCGTTCGACGTCGCCGCCCGCTTCCGCCGCCGAGCGCGCGACGTCGCAGGCCGACGGCAGCAGGTCCATGGTGGCGATGCGGCTCGCGACGTCCTCGGGGACCCCTTTGTCCACCAGGCGCTTAAAGCGTCGTCGGACCTTGCCTTTGGCGTTCGGCGCCAGCAGGTCCTCGAGCTGGGCGGCGACCACGACCATGCCGTCCTGGTAGCGCCGGACGACCTCGCCGAGGTTGAACGGGTGGCCGCCGTGGCGGAGGAACCAGCGCGAGAGGTCCGCGAGGGTGCCGTTGGCGATCTGCATCATGCGGCTCTGCATTTCCGCCGCGACTTTATTGTCGAGCCGCTCGATGAGATTCCACAGGTCGCGCAGCTCGAAGACGTCGCGGGCGGCCGTGTAGGCGCGGGCGATATCGGCGACGCGTCGACCGGTTTCGTCCACCAGGCGGTTGACGTAGGTCGTCCCCATGCGATTGACCATCGAGTTGGTGACGTGGGTGGCGATCAGCTCCCGGCGCAGGCGGTGGCTTTCGAGGTGGCGTCGGAGGCGCTTTTTCATCGCCGACGGGAAGTAACTCACCAGGTCGCGGGTGCGCGACGGATCGTCGGGGAGGTCCGACTCGAGCAGATCGTTATAGACCGCCATTTTGGCGTGGGCCAGCAGGACGCTGATCTCGGGTCGCGTCATGCCCTGCTTCTTCTCCTTACGCTCGGCGAGGGTCGCGTCATTGGGCAGCTGCTCGAGCTGGCGGTCGAGGCCGCTCTTGCGGGCCAGCACGTTCATCAAACGGACGTGGTCGTCGAGCAGCGACCGCTTCTGGGCCAGCTCCAGGGACAGCGCTTGGCTTTGCAGGTAGTTGTCCCGCAGCACCAGACGGGAGACGTCGTCGGTCATATCCACCAGCATGCGGTCGCGCTCGTCCATGTCGATATCGCCGGCTTCGACGGCGCTCCCGAGGGCGATCTTCATATTGACTTCGTGGTCCGAGCAGTCGACGCCGCCGGAGTTATCGATGAAGTCCGTATTGAGGCGTCCGCCGCCGAGGGCGTATTCGACGCGGCCGAGCTGGGTCAGGCCCAGATTCGCGCCTTCGCCGACGGTCAGGCACTGGAGCTCGCCGGCGGTGACGCGGATCTCGTCATTCGACCGGTCTCCGACTTCGGAATTGGCCTCGTCGGTGGCGCGCACGTAGGTGCCGATACCGCCGAACCACAGCAGGTCGATCTTGGCGCGCAAGATGGCCTGGATCAGCTCGCTCGGCGCCATGGTGTCGGTCGGCAGGCCGAACCGCTCTTTGATCTCCGCGCTCACCGTCAGGCGCTTGGCGGAGCGTTCGAAAATCGCGCCGCCGGCCGAGAGCTTCGACGTGTCGAAGTCGGTCCAGGAGGAGCGCGGTAGCTCGAAGAGACGCTTGCGCTCCGCGAAGGCCTCCTTACGGGGATCCGGGTCGACGAAGATGTGCAGGTGATTAAACGCCGCCACCAGCCGGCAGTGCTTGGAAAGCAGCATGCCGTTGCCGAAGACGTCGCCCGACATGTCGCCGACGCCGACGCATGTGAAGGGCTCGCGCTGGATGTCCCGGCCGAGCTCGCGGAAGTGGCGTTTGACCGACTCCCAGGCGCCGCGGGCGGTGATACCCATGCCCTTGTGGTCGTAGCCCTTCGAGCCGCCGGAGGCAAAAGCGTCGCCGAGCCAGAAGCCGTAGTCCTCCGAGAGCGAGTTGGCGATGTCCGAGAAGGTCGCCGTGCCTTTGTCCGCCGCCACCACGAGGTAGGTGTCGTCCTCGTCACGCCGGACGACGTCGGTGGGCGGTACGACCTCGCCCGCCACCAGGTTGTCGGTGACGTCGAGGAGGCCGCGGACCATCGTTTTGTAGCACTCGATGCCTTCGGCGATGTGGGCGTCCCGGTCGCCGTCCTTGGGCGGCTGTTTGACCACGAAGCCGCCCTTGGCGCCCACCGGCACGATCACCGTGTTCTTCACCATCTGCGACTTGACCAGGCCGAGGATCTCGGTGCGGAAGTCCTCCCGGCGATCCGACCAGCGGATGCCGCCGCGGGCGACCTTGCCGCCGCGGAGGTGCACGGCCTCCATGCGCGGCGAGTAGACGAAGATCTCGAACATCGGCCTCGGCGCCGGCAGCTCGGCGACTTTGAGCCCGTCGAGCTTGATCGACAGGTAGGGCTTGGGTGAACCGTCGTCCGTCAGCTGGAAGAAGTTGGTTCGGAGCGTCGACTGGACCACATTCAGATAGCGACGGAGGATGCGGTCCCGGTCAATTCTGGAGACCTTGTCCAGGCTTTGGTAGATCTCACCGAGCAGCAGCTGCTCACGGTCGATCCCGTCCTGTCGGGCGGGGTCGAAGAGGACGTGGAAGAGGTCCACGAGCAGGCGGGCGATCTCCGGGTGGGCGGCCATCGTCGTCTGCATGTAGTACTGCGAGAAGGCGACGCCGGTCTGCCGCAGGTATTTGCAATAGGCCCGCAGCAAGACGACCTGGCGCCATTCGAGGCCGGCGGCGATCACCAGGCGATTGAAGAGGTCATTCTCGACGTCGCCGCGGTAGACGCGTCGCAGCGCCTCTTCGAAGTTTTCGAGCACGGACTCGAGGTCCGCATCGTCGACGGTCTCAACCTCGAAGTCGCGCATCCATACGGGATTTGAAGACTCCGTCGGGCGGATCTGGTGGGGGCGCTCGTTGACCACCCGCAGGCCCATATTCTCGAGGATCGGCAGCAGCTCCGAGAGGTGGCGGCTGACCGCGAGCTCGAAGGTCCGCAGGTGAAATCGATTCTCAGCGGCCCCTTCGCGGCGAGAAAAGCGCACCCGGAGCTGGCCGCGTTCGAGCACGTCGCGGATCAACGGGATATCAGCGATCGCTTCGTCGACCGAGTTGTGCTCTTGGTAGCCGGAGGAGAATGCCTCGCCAAACCGCTCCCAGACCTCGCGGCCGGCGCCGCCGAGCTGTTCGCGGAGCGCTGAGCGCAGGCGGTCCGCCCAGGTCAGGATGGCGTGGTCGAGCCGGCGTTCGACCTCCTCGACGTCATAGTCCGGAATGTGGCCGGGCTTGGTGTCGATGACGAAGAGCAGCTGGGCCAGCGGCCGATCGCCGATGCGGATATAAGACGCACTAACCTCGCCCCCGAAGGTGTGCTCGAGGATCGCCTGCAGCTTGCGGCGATTGCGCGTGCTCTGGCGCTCTTTGGGCACGTGCACCATGCACGAAACGAAGCGTTCCTCTTCGTCCTTGCGCACCAAAAGCGCCAGGCGCGGTCGCAGCTGGAGCGAGAGGATACGCAGCGAAAAAACGTAGAGGTCGTCCTCTGAAATCTGGAAGAGCTCGTCTCGCGGGTAGTTCTCGACGATGTGGTTCAGCACCTTGAAGCGGTGGGCGCCGGACAAGAAGCCGGTGCGCTCGACGACGCGGCGAACCTTGTCGCGCACGAGGGGAATGTCGCTGGCGGCGATCGAATAGGCGCGGGACGTGAAAAGGCCAATGAACCGCAGCTCGCCGTTGATGTCGCCGTTGGCGTCGAAATGCTTGATCGAGACCAGGTCCATATGCACGTCGCGGTGCACGGTGGAGTGGCGGACGCTCTTAGAGATGTGCAGCAGGCGCTCTTCCTTGAGCAGGATGTAAGACCTGGATGTGATCGGCCGCCTGGCGTCGACCTGTTCGTCGAGCGGTAGCTTGCGCAGCAGGCCGAGTCCAGTGTCATCCAGGGGACGGAGATAGCACCGGCCGTCTTCGTCCACCAGCTTGTACTCACGGTAGCCGAGGAACGTGAAGTGGTCGTCCGCTAGCCAGTCGAGGAATTCGCGGACCTCGACCAGCGGCTGCCCCCACTTGTCCACGGACTGCTCATTGAGGTGCTCGAGCGCACGGCAGCAGGCCGCGCGCATGTCACTCCAGTCACCGACGGCGGTATCGACGTCGCCGAGGACCTTGTTCAGCGCCGTCTCCAGCTCCAGCATCTCGGTAGCGGTGTGGTGGCGCTCGACCTCGAAGTGCATGAGCGATTCGCTGAGCACGCCGTCGCCGTCGGATCCCGGCGCGAGCAGCTCAACGAGCCGGCCGTCGGCGTCCCGTTGCACCGAGAGCTGGGGATGGACGGCAATGTGGACCTCGAGTCCGCGACGCTTCAGCAGCTCGGTGATCGAGTCGACCAGGAACGGGCTGTCGTCGCGCAGGATCTCGATGATCGTATGGTCGTAGGCCGCCCGTTCGTCATGCTCGCGGGGATTGTTGAGCGTGATCTCCGTGGTCGCCAGTTTCCGTTCCTGCAGCCGGCGGAAGAGCGAGAGCGCCATGGCGCCCAGGTACTCCGGGCCGTAGCGGCGGACGTCGTCTAAGGCGAAGTCCTGGAGCAGGCTGTCGAGGAAGATTTCCGCCTGTGGCCAATCGGTCTCAGCGACGTGCGGTTTGACGTGTCCGATGAGCTGTCGGAGCAGCTCTTCCCTTCTTTGCAGCAACGCAGGCATGTGTGTGCGGGCCTCCCAGGGCGTCTGCGACTGTGTTTCGGAGCGTCTTGGGAGCCTAGCCGATTCATGGGCCCGACGAAAGGGGAGCCTGGCGCCGGTAGGGGAAGACGTCGAGCATTTCGCCGCGCTTCTGGCGGTCTTGCATCTGCCGCCAGAAGTAGACGCCGAAGAGCTCTTCGTGGGCCCGTTCGAAGACCTCCCGCAGCGGCCGCGGTAGGCCGAGGAAGAGGCGCATTTCCTCGGGGAAAACGTCGCCCTCGGTGGTCGAGAAGTGGGGCTGGTCGAGCATCGCTTCGATCTCGTCGCGCGGCGGGGGCAGCTGGCGGAATGAGCACTCCGAGAGCGGCAGCAGCTCGTCGTAGTCGTAGAACACCACGCGTCCGTGCCGGGTGACGCCGAAGTTCTTGGTCAGCATGTCGCCGGCGAAGAGGTTGGCGGCCGCCAGCTCGCGCAGCGCCCGGCCCCAGTCCGCCACGGCGGCGGCGGCCTCGTCATGGGATTTGTCGCGGATGAAGAGGTCGAGCGGGTAGACCCGACGACCGACGTAGAGGTGGCGGACGATGACCTCGTCGCCGCTGACCTTGACGGTTTTGCCCGCCACTTCCAAGAGCTCTTCGAGCAGATCGGCGGTGAAGCGCCGCTTGGGAAATACGAGGTCTTCAAACTCCTGGTAGTCCACCAGCCGACCGACGCGGTCGTGGTGGAGCACGAGGCGGTAGCGCTTCTTGATCTCGTCTCGACTGGTCCTTTTCTGCGCCGGGAATCGGTCCTTGATGATCTTGAAGACAAGCTCGCCGCCGCCCGAAGAGGCCGGACCTTCGAGGGTGAAGACCGCCATCACCAGGCCGCGCTGTCCCGGGGCTACGACGAAGCGTCGCTCGCCGTTTTGCGACTGCTCCAGGATGTCGCCGTAGAGCTCGGTTTTGCCGTGCTTGAAATAGCCGAGGGAGATGTAGAGCTCGCCGGTGCGTTTCTTGGGCATCAGCGACTTCAGGAATCCGATCACCGCCCGCGGCGTCTCGACGGCCGCGTGGAAGTACCAGCGGGCGAAGCTGAAGACCACGCTGACTTCGTTTTCGGTTTGCAGGACCCCGTCCACCGCCAGGCCGTGCTCGGTGTGGACGAGGGCGAGCACCAGCGGGCGGTGGTCCGCGCCCCGGCGCAGGCGGCCGACGAGGTAGGCGCCCTTATTGCGCACGAAGACCGGGCGCAGGAGGTCCAGGGCTTCGAGGCCGCCGTCGAATTCTGCGTCGACGGTGCGCTGGATCTCCGCCGCCACCGCTTCGGCGGTGCCGTCGAGGTCGACGAAGGTCGCCCGCAGGCCGGTATCGAGCAGCAGGCGTCGGATCACCGTCGCGCCGACCCGGCGTACGGCGTAGGTGCGCGCCGAGGCCATTTCCCATCCTTGGTAAGGGAGCGGGAAGTCGGCGGGCTCGAAGTCGATGGTGGGGTCGAGGCCGATGTGGGGGTGGAGCCTTCGGGTCAGGGAGTTGAAGAAAGTCTGGGCCAGCTCGAAATCGTCGCGGCCGAGCACGGCCGCGGTGAAGGCGCTTTTGAGCGCCATCCACACCGGGTGCTGCCCCAGCGCGTCACCGAGCTGGTGGCGGAGCAGCTCGAGGGTGTAGCTGACCATCTGCGGCTGGAGCTTGGTGCGCTCGACCGTGTCGCGACGGATGCCCCGCCAGTCCCGGTCTTCGAAGCGCTGCGTGGCCCGCCGGGTGATGGAGAGGAATCGCTGGTGGTAGTCCTCGAAACCCCGCAGGATGGTGTCGGCGCCGTCGGCGATGGCGTCACGGCTGGGCAGGCTCGAGGTCATGGTTGGGGCCCCGGGTCCGAAGATCGACGAGAAGGGTCGGTGCGCATCGCGGTAGCTTATCGGTAGACCGGCCCCTAGACCGCCGCCGGGCCTCTTTCATTCATCTGGGGTGGTAGCCTGTGGGCATGTCCGACTACGATCTCGTGCTCTTTGGCGCCACCGGCTTTACCGGTGGCTTGACCGCCGAATACCTCGCCCGCCAAGCGCCCGACGGCGTCCGCTGGGCCATCGCCGGCCGCTCGCCGGAGAAACTGAAGCGGCGCGCCGATGAGCTCGCGGAGATCGCGGGCGAGACCCCCTCGATCCTCGTCGCCTCCGCCGACGATTCAAAGGCGCTGCGGGAGCTCGCCGAGCGAACCCGGGTGGTGATCACCACCGTCGGCCCCTACGACCGCTACGGCGAACCGCTGGTGGAAGCCTGCGTCGCCGGCGGCGCAGATTACGTGGACATCACCGGCGAGCCACAATTCGTGCGACGTCTGATGAACCGCCACGGCGCCGCGGCGGAATCCGCCGGCGTGCGCATCGTCAACTGCTGCGGCTTCGATAGCATTCCCCACGACCTGGGGGCGCTGCTCGCCGTCCAGCAGCTGCCGCCGGACGAGCCCATGCAGGTGGCGGGCTTGGTCTTCGGCGCCGGCGAATTTTCCGGCGGCACCTGGCATTCCGCGGTCAACGCCATGGCCCAGCTGCGCACGACGGCCAAGTCCGTCGGCTCCGTCCGCGCCCCCGCCGGCCGCCGCGTGCGCGGCTCGAAGCGCGGCGTGCACTACGAGAAGAAAGTCAATGCCTGGGCGGCGCCGCTGATGACCATCGACCCGTGGATCGTGCTGCGTTCGGCCGGCGCGATCGACAGCTACGGTCCGGACTTCAAGTACGGCCACTACGTGCGGGTGCGATCGCTGCCGAAGCTCGCCGTCGGGGCGGCGGCGCTCACCGGCGTCGTGGCGATGGCGCAGCTGAAGCCGACGCGGAATCTGCTACTCAACCTCAAGAAGCCCGGCGACGGTCCGAGCGAGGGCAAGCGTTCACGCTCGCGCTTCGAAGTCGTTTTCCTCGGCACCTCCGCCGGCGGCGACACGGTGCGGGTCGAGGTCTCGGGCGGCGACCCGGGCTACGGCGAGACGTCCAAGATGCTCGCCGAATCTGCCCTCTGCCTCATCGAAGACCGCGATCAACTGCCGCAGCGGCACGGCATTTTGACGCCGGCCATGGCGTTCGAGAACCTGATGATCGAGCGCCTGCGCCGGGCGGAGATGCGCTTTGAAGTGATGGGCTAGCGGCGAGGCCCCTTCGGCTGGAGCTCCGGAGGGGAGTCAGCGATCCGTCGGCGTAAAGATCGGCATCGGGAAAGGCGTGATGTTGCTCCCGTCGCGCTTTTCTTTCTCCGGCCCCGGCGCGATCCGGCTGACGCCTTCTTTGTCGACTTCGTCGATTCGCAGGATCGAATGCATGGGCAGATAGGAGCGCTTGACGCCTTCGAACTCCTTTTGCAAGCGTTCCTCCGACGGATCGACCACGATCTGCGTCGTCTCGCCGAAGACCAGCTCTTCCACTTCGATGAAACCGAGCAGGCCGCCTTGGCTCACCTGCCGGGCGTAGAGTTCGTAGACCTGGCCTTGGCTCAGGAAGCTGACGCGGTAGAGGGGACTGGACGTTGGAGCTGGCATCTAAATCCTGACGGAGCCATGCAAAATAGGTGTGGACGCCGGCGGCGCCCGAGCTGGGGTTCAGCATAGCATTCGAGCTCGCGCCGTCCTTTGGAGTCGTGCACACGGCAAAGCGGCCGGCGTGGGCGCCGGCCGCTCGGTCACTTTCTCGGAAGAGTGGGCGCTTCGAAGGCTCAGCCCTTGTTGTAGTAGAAGCGCTCGTGCACCACCAGTCCGTCTTTCCAGCGCCGCACCGCCACCTGCTCGAGCAGGGCGCGGTTGCCGTCCTGGAAGGTGATGTCCATCGTCCACTCGCTGAAGCTCACGTCGCCGACGACGGCGGCGGCCTTCACCTCGGCGCCGTGGAATTCGGCGACGGAGGCCACGAATTGCTGCTCACGCTCGCGGTTGATGGCTTTGCCTTCGTGGGGCTCAACCCCCGGCTCTACCATCACCACATCGTCGGCGTAGTAGCGCTCGAAGGCGCCCATGATGTCGCCGGAAAGGATTTGCTGGTTCAGCTCGGTCTCGAGGGTCGCGATGTCGGTCATGATCTGTCTCCTGGTGTTCTAGGTGTCTTGGGGACTGACGAAGGTTTGTTGGTTAAGGGATTATTGAGTTAACTGTGGACGAGTGGACGTCGGGGCGACGGGTCAGCGATTCTGGAACCAGCGGTCAAAGGAGAACGCACCGGCGCCCCTGATCACGACCACCAGGGCGAGCGCGATGACAAGCAGGTGGTACTCGAAGCCCTGGCCTTCCTGGTTGCCGTACCAGTTCATAAAGAAGCCGTGCTGCCAGTGGATTTGCGCGGCGCCGGCCATGATGATCACCAGGCCCGCCGCCGCCGGCCGCGCCAGCGCGCCGACCGCGAGGCCGATGGGGCCGAGGAATTCACCGAGGATCACCAGCAGGGCCACGATCCACGGCAAGCCCATGGTGCCGGTAAAGAAACCCATCGTGCCTTCGAAGCCGTTGCCGCCGAACCAGCCCAGCACCTTCTGGGCGCCGTGGGGAAAGATGACGATGGCGAGCCCGAGCCGGGCGATGGTGGTGGCGATGTCGTGGTCGGTCGAGATGATTTTCTTGAGCATGGGAGCTCTCCTGGTTGTCTGTGGAATTAAATGATTGAATGATAGTTATCTAGTCAAGTTTTAAAGCGAAAAGACCGTCTGGGGGCAGCGGTGACATGGAGTCGTTCTTTCGGGGCGAGCTTTTGGGTCGGAGCCCGGCTAAGTCGGTGTCAAGCCCTGGCGGACCCGATCCAGCAGCTCGATCAGCTTGAGCTGCTCGTCCGCTTCAAGCATGCCAAGCACTTCGCCGTCGAACGCGCCCAGGGTGTCGTCCAGCGATGCGAGCACGGCGAGACCGCCTTCGGTGATGCAGCAATCCACCCGCCGGCGGTCGTCCGTGGCCCGGGTCCGCGTCACCAGATCCTTCGCCGCCAGCCGATCGATCAGCCGCGTGACCCCCGGCGTGCGCTCGACCATGCGATCGGCAATCGCCAGCGTCGGCAGTCCGTCCGCGCCGGCTCCGCGCAAGATCCGCAGCACGTTGTACTGCTGCTGCGTAATCCCCGCCGGCGCCATGATCTTCGCCAGCCGCCGCTGGACGATGTCCGTGGTCCGCAAGAGCCCGAGCAGGGCTTCCTGCCCCAGGGTTTGGAACGGCTTCGTCTGTTGGATCTCACGCTGCAAAGCGCTCGTTCGTGCTTCCATGAAAGAAGACTACAGGGCAATAGTTGTCGCGTCAAGTAAAAGAGTCGTCACGGTGGGAAATCCCCCGTCCTGGCGCTATACTCCGCCCCGCGCGGCTATAGCTCAGGTGGATAGAGCGGGAGATTCCTAATCTCTAGGTCGGGGGTTCAAGTCCTCCTAGCCGCACCATTCTTGGATCTGGTTGGGGAGGTCAGATGGGCGCAGAGCCGACCGCACGGTGTTGGGATCTAGGGCGCCGTGACGCCAGACATGCCTAGCGGGGGTTGTTCGTATGGCCTATGACTTCGATGTTTTTCTCAGTCATGCCCGGGAAGATAAAGACGCCTGTGTCGTTCCGTTGCTCGACGCCCTCAGGGCTTGCGGTCTCAAGGTCTGGTACGACGATGATGAGATCCTGGCCGGGGATGTTCCGCGCGAAAAGATGAAGGAAGGCTTACGCCGGGCGCGCTTCGGTGTTGTGGTGCTGAGCCCCCACTACAAGAAGTACTGGCCGCAGCAGGAACTGGGCGCCCTCCTCGACCAGGAGCGTCAGTCCGGTGAGACTCGAATTATCCCGGTGCTTTACCGCTTGGACCCTGAGGATCTAATTCGGAAGTGGCCTTTTGTCGCTCAGAAGGCGTCCCTTGATTTTGCTGAGGGTGCCGTAGCGGTCGCTAAGAAGATTCTGCGCTCCGTCTCGATTCGCTACCGAGCTGATTCCTCTGCCGAGGTGGTGGGCACAACGGACGGGATTCCTATAACGCCTGGGGCTCTGACTTCGGACGTGGAGGCCGTTGAGAGGCAAACCGTCGAACGGGGGACCGGTCCGGCGGTCGTTCTGAGTTTTAGCGAGAAAGACAGAGTTTGGAAAGACCAACTCGCCGAGCACCTGTGGGCGCTCGAAAGGCAAGGTCTTCTTTCTTTTTGGGACTCCGACCGGCTGGGGACTGGGGATGACCGGGGGGCCGCTTTTTCTCGAGGCTATGCACACGCGCAGATCGTCGTTCTATTAATTTCGCCGCACTTCTTAGGTTCCAAGTCGATTTTCGAAACGGAGCTTCCTTTGATGCAGGCCGGCCAGAGAGACCGGGGACTTCGGCTTTTTCCTCTGCTCGTCGAACCCTCCAATTGGCGGCTCATTCCTTGGCTGGCTGACCTCACGCCCCGCCCTCGAAACGGCACCGCCTTGGCGAGCCTTGCGGACCCTGAGGTGAAGCTGGAGCTCGCCGAGTTCGCTTCCGAGATCCAGCGGGCGCTCGAGAGATCGGGGAAAGCCGAAGTCAAGACCGTGTTCCTCGCTGAGGATCACGTACTCGTTCGCGAAGGAATTAAGCAGTACTTGAGCAAGCTGCCGCAGTTTGAAGTGGTCGGAGAGGCTGAGAATTCCGCCGACGCCATCAAAGGAGTGCTCTCGTTAAAGCCAGACGTGGCCCTGATCGATCTCAATATGCCCGGAGTCGGTGGGTTAGAAGTGGTGAGACATCTCTCTGAGAGAGTGGAAACTCGCATGCTGGTGGTCTCTGGCTTAAATGAAGAGCATTGGGCCGTGAGGTGCTTTAGGGCGGGCGCAAGGGGTTACCTTCACAAACGCAGTGCCTCCAGGGAACTCGTCGAGGCGATAGAAACGGTCCTTAGCGGTGGCACATTCCTTAGCCAGGAAGCTGCAAGCGCTTTGGTCTCCGCGGCCACTGAATCTGGTCAGCAGCCTCACTATTCGGTGTTATCTGACCGTGAGATGGAAGTCCTGTTGAAGACCGCCCATGGAGCTTCGATTTCGGAAATCACGTCAGAGCTGAATATCAGTGTAGAAACGTTGGCTACCTACAGGCGGCGTATTGCTGAAAAACTCGACATTCACAGTGCTGCTGACATGGTTCGCTACGCGCTTTCCCGGAATCTCATTTCATAAGTTGCATGGGGTGAGAAGCGCGTCATGCCATCTGTCTTCAACCCATGCAGCTCAGAGTGTGACCGAGTCGGGGAGGCCTGTCCTCCGCGTCGCACCGGGAGTCGCTGTTTTCTTGATTTCCGAAGGGATGTAGGTTTAGTTTTCCTCGAGGCGGCTTTCTCGGAGGTGCTCGGCTAGGCGGGTGGTGGAGAGCTCTTCGACGAGGGGAACCAGCACGGTCTCTTTCGCGAATTCGCGTCCGATCACTTCGTCGAGCCGGTAGTCGCCGCCTTTGACTAGGACGTCGGGGCTGAGCGCTTCGAGCAGCTGGCGGGGCGTGTCTTCAGAGAACGGCAGGACCCGGTCGACCGAGCTCAGGGCCGACAGCACCGCGACGCGGCGCGACAGGTTGTTGAGCGGGCGCGACGGGCCTTTGAGACGCTGGACTCCGGCGTCGTCGTTCACGGCGACGACCAGCCGGTCGCCGAGGCGCTTCGCGGACTCGAGCAGGACGACGTGTCCGGCGTGGAGAAGATCGAAGCAGCCGTTGGTGACCACCAGCCGCAGGCCTTGGCGGCGCCATTCTTCGACTTCGCGCACAAGTTGATCCAGGTCGCGCTCTTTGACCTGTCCGGCGAGCCCCTCGATCTCTTCGAGCGAGGCGGTCGCGGTCCCCGACTTGCCCACCACCACCCGAGCCGCCCGGTTGGCGAAATCGACCGCCGCACTCCACCCCCATCCCCACCCGCGGGCCGCGGCCACCGCGGCGATGACGGTGTCCCCGGCGCCGGAAACGTCAAAGACGTCGAGGGCGAGGGTCGGGTGGTGCTCGCAGGTCTCTTCGCGCAATAGAGTCATGCCGCGCTCGGAGCGGGTGACGAGCAGGGCATCGAGCTCGTAACGTCGGCGGATGTCCTCGCCAGCGTGCTCGATGACCTCGTCGTCGTCTTTCAGGCGGCCGTCGGTCGCCGCCGAGAGCTCTTCGAGATTCGGCGTCAGCAGGGTGGCTCCGCGGTAGCGGTCCCAGGCGCCGCGGTGTGGATCGACCAGGACGGGTGAGCCCGCGCTGCGCGAGCGCTGGATCAGGGCGCGGCAGAGGGCCGTCGAGCACAGGCCCTTGCCGTAGTCGGAGATCACCACCAGCTGCGAGTCCCCCGGCACGGCGTCGAGCAGTCGACGGTCGCGATCGCGATCCTCGTCGAGCAGGGTGTCGTAGTCGAGCCGTGAAATGTGCTGTCGGCTGCCGAGGACGCGCACTTTACGGGTGGTCGCCGGAGCGTCCACCAGGACCGTCTCGACGCCGTACTCGTCGAGACTCTCCCGCAGGAGAAAGCCCTCGGAGTCCCGGGCCGCGGCGGCGAGGAGGGTCACCCGCGCGCCGAGGCGCGCCAGGTTGCACGCGACGTTCGCGGCACCGCCCGGGCGGCGCTCCTCCCGCTCGACTTGGACGACGGGGATCGGCGCCTCCGGGGACAACCGGCGGACCTTCCCGTGGAGGTAGACGTCGGATATCGCGTCGCCGACGACGGTGATGCGCGGGCCATCCGGGGGAGGAGCCTTCGCTTCTTCAACCATCCTCCACCAGCTCATGCCGGGAACGGTGTCGATCGGAAACATAAGGCATGATGTGCATTCTCTTGGTCCTGACTCTTGGCGAAGCGCGACCTAAACCTCCATCGGCTATCGAGACGGCGGTCCGTTCACAGGCGGTACGGGAGTCGATGGCTTTACCGGCGGTGACGGTGATATTTTACCGAAACATCTGGAGTGGCCGCCGCCGTGGATGGTTCTCGTTCCATCGGTGTTCTCTCCTACGAATCCGACTCGGACACCTTCAAAACGTCTAGGCTGAGGAAGACCATGGCTAGTGAACTCGGAAGCAATATCGGCGGTGGGACAAGAGAGACCGTCGTCTTAAGGCTCGGCGACGAAGACACGGTTTTTGGTAGCAACGGGAAAGACACGCTGACCGTGGAAGGCCGCGGCGACCAAGATACTGTTTTCGGGAGCTTGGGAGTCGATATCCTGGAGAGCGAGAGCGACTAGGCGAGCTCGGCGGACTTTCCTTGCTCGGCGGACTTTCCTTGCTCGGCGGACTGGCCGTGGACGCCCGGACGCTGGTTAAGGGGACAGCCCCTGTCTATCGTGCGAGGGTGTGCAAATTCCTACGGACCTCGGCGAAGACGGAGTCCCAGTCGCCGGGCGACGGCTGGCGGAAAAGACGCATCGACGGGTACCAGGGCGTCTCGTCTCCTTCGGGGCCGTAGAGCCAGTAGGGGAGAAAAGGCAGGAGATTCCACACCGGGACGCCGAGGGTTCCGGCCAAGTGGGCGACGGCCGAGTCCGTCATGATCACCAGATCGAGGCCTTGCACCAAGGCGGCGGTGTCTGCGAAATCGTCGAGGTAGGGCGCGGCGTCGAGCACCGCCGGCGAGGCCCCCGACTCTTCGAGCTCGCTTCGCCTCGGCCCTTTCTGCAGGCTGATGAGCTGCACGCCGGGCGCGTTCGCCAGGTCCAGGAATCGCTCCAGGCGAACGCTGCGCTTGGCGTTGCCGCGGAAGGTCACGCTCCCCGACCACACGATTCCCACTTTCAGGCGGCGGCCGCACCGCTCGAGCAGCGGCGCCACCCGGGCCCGGGCGTCGGCGGGGACCGAAAGCGCCAGCGGCGGCGTCATCCGCTCGAAGGAGGCGTTGAAGAGTCCGGGGAGGTCCATCAGCGGGCAGATGAACTCGGTCTTAGGGACTTCCATCGAGGGTGGGCGAGGGTGGGGCTCTTCAAAAAGCTCGCCGATGCCCTCGACGTGCTTAAAGAGCGGGATCAGCTCGCGTCGGCAGGTGACCACGACCCGTCCGCCGAGCTTTTTGGCGGCGGGCAAGAATCGACTGGCGAAGAGGAAGTCGCCGAATCCCTGTTCGCGCAGGATGAGCAGCGAGCCGTGGGGAAAGGGTGTAC
>JBCDKB010000091.1:0-22308 GCA_038747035.1 Acidobacteriota bacterium
ACCAGCGGTAAGCGCAAGCGGTTTGTGCGGTATATACGTCACCGCCCGTCCTGTACTGTTTGTAGGCTGCCCTGGTGCGCGAAGGCCGCCCTGGTTGACCCGTCTCGTCGTCGAGAGCTTCTTTGGGGTCGGTTCGAGGTGGAGGTGGTCCCCGTGGCGCAGGATCGGGCGCATCGAGCCACCGCTCAGCTGGCAGGTGCCGGCCGCCCGCTCGGCGAGCGCCTCGGCGAACAGCTCCGCCGCTGCGGCCTGGCGTGCCTCGACGGCGTTGCGGCGCGGGCGCTCGCGCGGTAATTTAGCCTCCATGAGAATGACTATGCTAACCAAGAGTTTCTTCGCGCCGTTGACAATCCTCCTGTTGGCGAGCTGCCTCAAGGCGGATATTCCGGCGCCGCCTGATGTCGCCGCCATCCCGGACGGGGCGGACGTTACGGAAAGCGGCCTCGCTTCGAGGGTTCTCGAAGCGGGGAGCGGTACTGTCAAGCCGGGCGCCGAAGACAAGGTCACGGTGCACTACACGGGCTGGACGACCGACGGCAAAATGTTCGATAGCTCCGTGGATCGCGGAAAGACCGCGACGTTCCCGTTGAACCGGGTCATCGCGGGCTGGACCGAAGGTCTTCAGCTGATGGTGGAAGGCGAGAAAAGGCGCCTGTGGATCCCCGAGCGCTTGGCCTACCAGGGCCGTGCGGGGCGTCCGGCGGGCATGCTGGTCTTCGACGGCGAGTTGATCAAAGTCGAGAAGACGCCCGAACCGCCGCCGGTGCCCGTCGATGTGGCGGCGCCGCCGGAAGACGCGACGGTCGAGCGCTCCGGTCTCGCCTGGAAAGTGCTTCAGCCGGGGACCGGCACGACATCGCCGAGGGCGCGCAGCACGGTCAAGGTGCACTACACGGGCTGGACTACCGACGGCAAGATGTTCGATAGCTCGGTGACCAGGGGCGAACCCACGACCTTCCGCCTAGACCAGGTGATTCGCGGCTGGACGCAAGGTGTCGGCATGATGGTGGCGGGGGAGAAGCGCCGGCTGTGGATCCCCGAAAAGCTCGCCTACGGGGGCCGCCCGGGTGCGCCGCAGGGCATGCTGGTCTTTGATGTGGAGCTGCTCCAGGTCGTGAAGCCCTGACGGGGGCCCTCGGCGCTGAGTTCCTTGCGCTGAGTGCACCGTCGGTTCAGGAAACGGAGCCGGGTTCCGAAAGGAGCCCGGTTTCTGCGTGAGGCGGGTCTCCCTCACCGCCGGTCCGGCGCTCGGCGATCACTGGAGCGCCGGGTCCTTCAGGAAGTCCAGCAGGCGCGGGATCACATGCTCATGGGCGTCCTCTTGGATGTAGTGGCCCGCGTCGGCGACGCGCATCACCTCGGCGTGTGGAAAGTCCTTGAGCCACATGGTCTCCAGCATGTCTGGGGTGAAGGCGACGTCTTTCATCGGCCACGCGATGAAGATCGGCTTGCGCCGGAACGCGGGCACCAGCTTGGCGTTCAGTCCCGCCACAAAGTCACTCACCGTCCCGTCAGGCCCGGCGGGTATCTCACGGGGAAAGACGAGGATGGACGTTCGTGAGGACCACGTCGAGTGGGGCGCTAGGTATGCGGCCTTTTCATTCGGGCCGAGCCGCTCGGGGTAAACCACGCCTTCTTTGAATAAGAAGACTTTGACGAAGGCGTGGAGGCCCTTGACCATGAGCTCGCCGAGACCCGGGGTCCGGAAGAGTCTCAGCGGCAGCGGAAGAGGCACTTTGCCGGGTGGGCGGTGTACGAAGGTATTGAGCACGACGAGACTGCGAAGTCGCTCGGGATGGCGGGCGGCCCAGGTCAGACCGATCGGCCCTCCCCAGTCCTGGACCACGAGGGTGGCGTCCTCGAGATCGAGTGACTCCAGCAGCGCCTCGCACCGGTCTCCATGCCGCGGGATTCGATAGAGCAAGGGGCTGTCCGGCTTCTCTGAACGTCCGAATCCGAGGTGGTCCATGACGATCGCGCGATAGCCGGCGCCGGTGACGGCTTTGATGAAGCGTCGATAGAGGTAGCCCCAGGTGGGATTGCCGTGCACCATGACAATGGGACGGCCGTCCCTGGGTCCTTCGTCGATGTAGTGCATGCGACCGTCGGGGCTGTCGAAGTAGCGCGGTTTGTACGGCCACGTGCCGCCGAAAGTCCAGTCCGTACTTGAATTTCCAGCCATAGTCTCAGTCGTCCTCTCGGGTTTTTCGCTCAAGGGGCAGGGGATAAGGGCGTACCCAGGGCTGCTCCGATCATTTTACACAGTTCGGTAAAAAACTGGATGAAATTTTCCAATGTCCAGTGTAAAACGGCCAGAGCACGATAAACCCCGTTCGATCGCCCAAGGCTGTACCCTGCGGTGCCCCTCCCAGGCCCCTGGAGAGACGAGCTAGGTCGAGTCGATTCGGCTTCCGAGGTGGGTGAGCGATTGCTCGAGATAGTTGACGAGCAGATCTTGCTCCAGCGGCGTGCGGGCTAGCAGGCTCACGCTGATCAGGACTCCCGTCATGAAGGCCGCGAGCTCGTCGGCCGGCGAGTCCGGCCGACGGCGCCGCTCAAGCTCGCGCCCGATGGCGCCATGGAAGGCTTTCTCAATCCGACTGAAATAACTGTCGACACGCTGCTTGACCTCGGGCTCATCGGCGATGGGTTCTCGGGACGTGTGACAAATCAGGCAGCCGTTCTCGCCGTTCTCACCTTCCCGGTCAGCGACCATGCGGCGCATGACCGACTCCACTTCCGCTAGACCCGCGTCTTCGGCTTCCATGGCCGCCAGATAGCGCTCGCCGCAGATCGAAGCGAAGAGGTCGAGCGCGGCGAGGAAGAGCGTGCGCTTGTTGCCGAAGGCGTTATAGAAGCTCTTGCGACCGAGGCCCGTCGCCCGCTCGAGGTCGGCTACCGAGGTCAGCGCATAGCCGGCCGACCAAAACTGGCCCATGGCGCGGGTGAGCACTTCTTCCTCGTCGAATTCGCGGGGTCGAGCCATCTCTCTTTTATACACCCGCCGGTGAAAAATGCTCAAGGGGGCCGACGAAGTCCGCGACGTCCGGGGGCCCCGCCTTGAGCAGGAGCCGGCGGGGATCTATTGGATCTCGCCGAGGCGCCGAAGGCGCGTGAGGTGGGCTTCGATTTGGCGACAGGCGACGGGATGCATGAGGGCGGGGACATCCTCGTAGACTTCAGCGACCATAGCTTCCGCGGTGATCAGGCCACTCGCATGGGCGATCTTGACCTTTTCTTCCCGGGCCAGGCGGTGACGCCGGGTCTTCTCGAGTAGCGCCGTCGGCTCCAAGGTGGTGGGGCCATGGGAGGGCAGCAGGACCTTGAAGTCGCGGGCGGCCATACGCTCGAGGGAGGTGAGGTAAGCATGCATATCTCCCTCCGGCGGGTCGATGACGATGGTCGACAAGGTCGAGACGAGATCGGCCGCGACCAGGGCGCGGTGTTCTTCAATCTCAAAGGAGAGATGGCCGCGGGTGTGCCCCGGCGTGTGGTGGACTCGGACCGTCAAGCCATCGAGGGCCACCCGCTGGCCGTCTTCGAGCCCACCGTCGACGGGTATGGCCGATCCGAGGGCCTCGGCGGTGTCGCGGTGGGCCAGAACCGGGACGCCGAGGTGGCGCTTGGCGTCCAACACGGCTCCGATGTGGTCCGGATGGTGGTGGCTGACCCAGATCGCCTCGATCGTGAGGCCCTGTTCGCGCGCGGCGTCCAGCGCGTCGAGAAGCCGCCTCTTCTCGGCCTCCGCGTAGGGGGCGGGGTCAATCAAGACGGCCCGTCCGCGGCCGAGGATGAAGGTATTGGTGTGGGTCGCCGGCGGCAGCGTCGGCGTGCGGAGGGGCAGGAGAATCAGGCCCGGGAGGAACTCGATACGGCGGAGCGGGCCGAGGTCCGCTTCCCGGGTGTCGAGGAGGCGCGGGAGGCCGTGCCCAGGGCCGTCGCTCGCGAGCACAGTGAGCGTGTGGAGAATCGGCGGGGCGGCCATTACGCCGCCGCGGCGCCAGCGTTCGAGGGCGAGCGACGGTTCGATCCATTCACCGTGGTCGAGCTCGTGTCCATCCGGCGTCGGCTGTCGCGCTTCCGATTCCGGCCACTCCAACAGAAAAAAACGATTGTCGAAGCGCATGGGGGCGAAGGGCGGCGTCAGCCACCGGCCGGCGAAGGTCAACCGCGACGAGTTCGGGGTCGAACCCAGCTCAGCCGCGGCGTCGCCGAGGGTCGCCTCTTTGGCCAGCACCTTGCGCCGCAGGGCGTCGATATCGCCCGTCGGCCGGTCGCCGAGCCAGAGGCCGGTTTCTTCGAAGAGCTCCCGGAGGGCCGCTATCGCAAGGCCGGGAATCTCATCCGGCCCGAGCGCTTCGAGGTCAACGTCGCCGAGGCCCGGCGAAGGGCGCGTGAGTTGGCCCTGGCCGAGTCCGCGGGGCTGCCCGAGGCAGGTCACTCCGGCATCTCGGCGCGAGAGACCGCCACCGGGGAAGGCCCACCAGCCGCCCATGAAGGGGACGGCGGCGGCCCGCCGGACCCAGTAGACCTCGAGGGCGCCGTCGGCCTGGCGCCGCCGCCACGGAATCACGGCGGCGGAATGGCGAATCCGGGCCGGGGCATCGCTGTCGAGGAGGAGGCTTTCGTAGAGAGAAGCGGAGTGGCTCATGGCGCGATTGTAGTGCTTGTGGGGAGCCGGGCCCAGCCGGGAATTGGCTTTGCGCTCGCTGACAATCGTTGACACAATCTCTTGTGCCCATGGATTCGAATGATGCTGCTTTCAGCCCGTCGCGTCAGGCGACGCGGGCTCCGGTCAACCTGCTGGTCCGCCTTGAGATGGAGGGTCCCCACGGACGGACCCTCGAAGCACGCTGCAATAACATTTCTATCGGTGGCATGTTCGTCCTGAGCGACGTGGTCGCGGAGAGTGGACAGCAGTTGCGTTTCGTGCTGGTTGTCGGGGAGGGGGGGGTCGTCCATGGACTCGCTGTGGTGGTGTGGTGCCCGCCCGCGAGCGAGCGGCGCCCGGCGGGCCTCGGGTTCAAGTTTAGGTACCTGGAGCAGCGCGACCGGCAGCTGATCTTCAAACTGGTGAGCCGCCATATCAAGGAGCGGCTGGCCTCGCGGCCCGCGACGTCACCGCCGCCGGCTCCGTCGGGGCCGACACCGACCCTGCTGACTCCTCCGGATTCACCGTCCGGGCCGCCGGCGTTCGCCGTTGCGCCGCCGCCGGTTTCGTCCGCGGCCGAAGTGCCGCCGGCCGCCCCGCCTCCCGCCCCGGCGTTTTCGGCGTCGTCCACACACCAGACGACGCCGTCGATAGCGCCTCCGCCGTCTCCTGCGCCGCCGCCTCCGGCGCCGCCTCCGGCGCCGCGAGACCAGCAATCCCAGGCCCCGGCGTTTTCCGTCCCATCTTCACCGGCTTCAGGGCCGCCGACGCCGGCCCCAGAGCCGAGGCCGAGGGCTGTGCCGGCCGTCACGCTGCCGCTGCCTGTGGCGACGCCCATTGAAGCCGCAGACGGGCCGCCGGCCGCCCCAGTAGGCCAGCAGAGCCTCGAGGGCTTGTTCGGGGCTGAGCCGGCGGCGGGGGGCCTCGATCCGCGGCGACCGTCTTCCTCACCGTCGCCCCTGGGCGACCGGCCGCCGTCGATGGGCTTCAAGGATCTCGGGACGTCGGCGGAGCCCGAGATGGCCTACCGTGAGGCGGCGCCCGCGGCACAGAGCGGGCCGACGATCCTGCAAGACGACGTCGGCGACTCACTCTTCGGCGATCCGGTGGATGAACCTCTGTCCCTAGGTCCAGACGACACCGGATACGCCGATTACCTCGGCGATAGCCACTTTTAACACCGACCCCAGCCGAAGAAAGAGCGGCCGGTCCTGATCATTTCGGCCCTCTTGCTCGTGCTCGCGGGCGCCTTGGCCTACCTTTTCGGCGCGGGCCTTTTCGAGTTCGGCCAGACCGGGCCGGCCCCCGGTTCGTCGGCGGGTGCCGCCTCCGTGGCGACGGAGGCCGAGGGAGATTCGCGAGAAGGGCAGGCAAAGGCCGACGCCACGGCACCGACGTCGTCCGCCGACGCCGCCGCCCGAGGCGAGCGGGCGACGCGCCCGGACCGTCCGCAGGCGCGAGCTTCAGAGCCGCCGCGACGGACCGGAGACGAGCGTCGGGCACCGGCGGCCTCGCGCCCCGCGCCGCCACCCAAGCGTCCCGGCGCCCGGGACCGATCGTTCGAGGATTTGACTTTCCGATCGGAGGGATCGGCGATCGAGATCCTGGCCTCGGTTTCAGGGCCTGCGCTTCGGAAGGTGGACTATGAGCATTTCCGACTCGACGGCGACAAACCGCGCCAGGTCGTGAAGATTTTCGGAGTCTCCCGCACGGAGCGCCCTGCCCTGTCGGTCGGACGCGGGGGAGTGCGGCAGGTGAGAACCGGCTGGCACCGAGAGCCGCCCCGGGGGTCCCAGGTCCATCTGGTGATCGACTTCGACGGCGACCGGGCCCGCGTCACCGAGGTGCGGACCGACGGGCGGCGCCTGGTCATTCGCGTCGAGCCTTAGCTCTAGCGAGCCACGTCGGCCGAGCGCCCCCGTGGGAAAGCACAAGCGCCGCCGAGGGGCGAGAGCCCCAGGACGGCGCCGTGACGGCGGTCTGAGCCGGGCTGTGTGTATCGCTGGCGCTGCCGACCTAAGCGACCACAGCCTCCATGGTGGATTCTTCCGCGACGGCTTGGCCGTCGGTCCGCAGAACCTCTTCGATATGGGTCAAGCCCCAGTCGAGATCTTCGCGGCTGATGACCAGCGGCGGGGCAATCCGGATAACGTGGTCGTGGGTCTCTTTGCACAACACGCCGCGGTGCTCGAGGGCCTCGCAGAAGCGCCGTGCGCCGCCGGCCTCAGGGTGCAGCTCGACGCCGATCCACAGGCCGCGTCCGCGCACTTCTTTGATATGCGTGGACTCGCCGGCGAGCTTCTCGAGGCGATCGATGGCCCAATCGCCGAGCTCGGCGGATCGCTCGACCAGCTTCTCGTCGACAAGAATCTGGAGCGCCTCCATCGCGACGGCGGCAGCCACGGGGTTGCCACCGTAAGTCGAGCCGTGGTCGCCCGGGTGGAAGACGTCCATCACCTCGTCATCGGCGAGGATCGCAGAAACCGGATAGAAGCCGCCGGATAGCGCTTTGCCGATGATGACGACATCGGGGCGAATCTCGTCGTGCTGATAGCAGAAGAGGCGGCCCGTCCGTCCGAGGCCGCTTTGGATTTCGTCGCACATCAGCAGCACCTGGTGCTTGTCGCAGAGCTCGCGCAGGTGCCGGAGGAATCCGGCGGGGGGAATCAGAATGCCGCCCTCGCCCTGGATGGGCTCGATCAATATCGCGGCTGTATTTTCGGTGATCGCCGCCTCAACGGCGTCGGCGTCACCGTAGGGCAGGATCTGGAAACCCGGGGTGAACGGGCCGAAGCCGTGCTGGTACTGGGCGTCCGATGAGAATCCGACGATGGTCGTCGTCCGGCCGTGGAAGTTATTGTCAAAGACGAGGATTTCCGCCCTGTCGTGGGCGACGCCCTTCTTGGTGTACGCCCATTTACGAGCCGCTTTGATGGCGGTCTCCACCGCCTCGGCGCCGGTATTCATCGGCAGGCATTTATCGAAGCCGGTCAGATCGCTGATGAACTTATAGAAAGGCCCGAGCTGATCGTTTCGGAAGGCTCGAGACGTGAGCGTCAGCTTCGGCAGCTGCTCCTGCATCGTTTTGAGGATGCGGGGGTGGCAGTGGCCTTGGTTTACCGCCGAGTAGGCGGCGAGCATGTCAAGGAACTTCTCACCTTCGACGTTCCACACCCAGGAACCTTCGGCTCGGGTGATGACGACGTCGAGTGGGTGATAGTTATGGGCGCCGAATTGGTCTTCGAGCGCGATCAGGTCTGTGCTTTTCATGGGTGATGTTCTCCATCGTCCCTGTTGTGTGGTGCGGGACTCTCGAGATTGCGGAAAGCCGGGGGCAAGGCCGGCTATGGATGGGTCTTCAGCTTGTCTGACCGCCGCCGTGAAATCAACACTCTTTTGTCAGGAAATGTGTTCTATGCCGTCGAGTTTGACGTGAACTGCATCCACGGGCCGGTCGTGACGAATGGGGTTGTCGGAGCCCCATGCAGTGAGTCACACCTTCGAACGCACGATCGTCCTTCCGGCTTCGCCGAAGGAAGTCTTCGACTGGCACGCCCGGCCGGGGGCCTTCGACCGCCTCGTACCGCCCTGGCAGACCCTCGAGATCCTGGAGCGGAACGAGGCCTTGATCGACGAGAGTCGGCTGTCTTTCATGATTCGGCAGGGGCCGATCAGCATCAAGTGGGTGGCCCGGCACGAGGACGTGGTCGACGGTCACCGCTTTGTCGACGTGCAAGAAAAAGGACCGTTCGCTGCGTGGCGCCATGAGCATCTCTTCGAGCCGGCGGGGCAAGGCTGTCGACTCCGGGATGCCATTCGCTATCGATTGCCGATGGGGTGGCTCGGCGGCCTCGTCGCCGGCCCGAAAATCCAGGCCGATCTGGAGGCGATGTTCGCTTATCGCCATTTCACGACGTGGCATGACCTCACGCTCCACCGCAACTGGAAGCGCCACCTTTGTCTCGGCATGGTGGCTCGGCCCGGTCATCGGCTGGCCCAGACGACATGGGCCGTCCTGTCGACCGGTGGGCACCACGTGGAAGAGCTCAAGCCGGGTGATAAACCCCCCGTGTGGTGGGATCAGCTTGATGCGGTCATCGATTTTGAGCCGGATGGGCGTGCGGAGCGGCTCGAACGATGGCGTGGTGATCTGATGATCTCGGTCGGCGCCGCGATGCCGACCACTCGCTGGGACCGGCATGTCCACATCCGGCCGGCGCCGCTCCTCGGCGCCCGCCGGAGTGACTACCTGCCCGCAGGGTTCCAGGTGGCGGCGCGCTCGGGCCCGTTCGTGAGCCTCGACGATGCCGCGGCTTCGATCACCTTCGCCTTGCAGACGCCGAGCATTCGCGGCGACGTCGAAGTCCAGGCCGGGGGCGCCGACGTGCTCCAAAGGCAGGGCTTCCGCTTCCGGCATCCGGAACGGACAGAGGCCGCCCGCCGGTACGCGGGCAAGTTTCGGCAGGCTTTCTCAAGCGCCCCGGCGGAATTGCCCGCGGGCCAAGCGATGCCATTTACCGGAGGGCAGTGATGCTCGAAGCGTGGTTAGTGGGTGTAGCGTGGGTTTTCGCGATGATGACGGTGCTGTGGCTGGTGAGTCTCAGGATCGAGGACGTCAGCATCATCGATATTGCCTGGGGACCTGCCTTCGCGGTGGCGGCCTGGAGCTACGCGCTCCGCGGCGACGCGGTCCTCGACTCGCCGGTGCGGCTGCTGCCGCTGGTGCTCGTGACGGTGTGGGCCCTGCGGCTGGCTCTACATATCGGGCTGAGGCACCAGGGCGAGGATCGCAGATACCAGAAGATGCGCAAGGCCGTGGGGGCGACGTTTCGCTGGCGCAGCCTGGTGACGGTGTTCTTCCTCCAGGCCGCCCTGGCGTCGGTCATCGGCCTGCCGCTGCTTTTCGCGCTGCTCGCGCCGAGGCCCGACACCTGGACGGCCCTGGACGTCGCGGGGCTATTGATTTGGCTGGTTGGCTTTTCCTTCGAAGCGCTCGGCGACTGGCAGCTCACCAGATTTAGAGCGGATTCATCGAATCGCGGAAAAGTCCTGAATACGGGCCTTTGGCGCTACACCCGCCACCCGAATTACTTCGGCGACGCGTGTCTATGGTGGGGATTCGGCGTCCTGGCGCTCAACGCCCAGGGCGGGTTGATGCTCCACGTCGCGACCGTTTTTTCGGTACTCTTGATGACGTTCTTCCTATTGCGGGTCTCGGGCGTCACGCTGCTCGAGCGCGATATCTCTGAGCGCCGGCCGGCCTACCGCGAGTACATCGAGCGGACGTCGGCCTTTATCCCCTGGCCGCCCAAAGCCTAGCGCCGTCAAGCGGCCCCGTCAGAACGAGGTTTCGATGAAAATCGCAGTGGTTGGTAGCGGCGTGTCCGGACTCGTCTCGGCTTATCTTCTCCAGAGGTCGCACGAGGTCACGGTCTTCGAAGCCGCACCACGGGTCGGCGGTCATGTCTACACGGTGCAGGCCAAAGACACGGTGCAGGCGAAAGACACGGCGCAGGCCGAAGATCAGGACGGGAGCTCGCTGCCGGTCGACATGGGTTTCATCGTCTACAACGAGAGGACCTATCCGAACTTCACCCGTCTCTTGAGCGAGCTCGACGTGGCCACCGAAGCCTCGTGCATGAGCTTCAGTGTCCGTGCGGATGCTGCGAACTTGGAGTACAGCGGCCGGAGTCTGGGCCACCTATTCTCCCAACGCCGCAATCTCATCCGACCTTCGTTCTATCGAATGCTCGCCGGCATCATGCGCTTCAATAAGCTCGCGCCGGAGCTGCTCGAGGGCACTTCGGACCAAACCTTGGGCGAGTACCTGGAATCCCGCGGACTCGGCGGAAACTTCGTCGAGCACTACCTGCTACCGATGACGGCGGCCATTTGGTCGACGCCGCCCCGCCGCATGCTCGACTTCCCCGCCCGCACGATGGCGGCTTTCCTCTATAACCACGGCCTGCTGACTGTCGATGACCGCCCTGAATGGCGGGTGATCAGCGGTGGATCGCAGCGCTGGGTGGAGGCGCTCGTGTCGCGGCTCGAGGGTCCGGTCCACACGTCGGCGCCGGTCCGTTCAGTACGGCGCCTCGCCGAGGGCGGCGTCGAGCTGGCGGTGGACGGGGCGGCCGGCCAGCGATTTGACGCGGTGGTGATGGCCCTCCATAGCGACCAGGCGCTCCGCTGCCTCGCCGATCCATCGTCTGCGGAGGAGGAGGTCCTGGGCGCGATTCCTTATCTCGAAAATCGAGTCTCGCTCCATACGGATCCCGGACTCATGCCGCGCCGTCGTCGGGCGTGGGCGTCGTGGAACTACCACCTGGAGCCGGCGGAGACGAATGAAGCGCCGCGGCTGACTTACTGGATGAATCGCCTCCAGAACCACAAGACGCCGACGCCTTTCTTGGTCACGCTCAATAGTGACGACCGCCTCGATCCCCGGACGATCCAGCATGGTCTCGCCATGGCCCACCCTCAATTCGGCGCCGGCAGCGCGAAGGCGAAGGAGCGCTGGGGGGAGATCAGCCGTGACCGGACCTTCTATTGCGGCGCCTACTGGGGATTCGGTTTTCACGAGGACGGAGCCGCGAGCGGCGTCCGGGTCGCCGAGGCCTTGGGCGTGAGCTGGGGCGCCGGCTCCGGACGCCACGCCGCATGAGCGCTATTCCCCAGGTGCCGAAGGCAGACCTGGTCGCCGCCCGCAACGGCGCGATCTACGAAGGGCGTCTGCGCCACCGCAGGACGGGTCCGAAGCGTCACCGCTTCGAATATCCGCTTTTTATGCTGTGGCTCGACCTCGATCGACTCGAAGGGCTCTTCCGCGGGCTGCGCTGGGCCTCGACGAAGCGTTTCGCTCCGATTCGTTACCGCCGGGAGGATTATTTCGGCGATCCGGAGCGGCCCCTGGCCGACTGCGTCCGCGACGTCGTAGAGCAAAAGGTGGGACGCCGGCCCGAAGGACCGATCCGCATCCTGACGCACCTCAGGACGTGGGGCTACGCGTTCAATCCGGTGAGCTTCTACTACTGCTTTACGCCGGACGAATCGTCCCTCGAGGCCATCGTGGCGGAGGTCCACAACACGCCCTGGGACGAGCGCTATTGCTACGTGCTCGACAACCCGCAGGACAACCGCCGGGGCATCCGCAGCTACGGACTGCGCAAAGCCTTCCACGTGTCTCCGTTCATGCCGATGGATATCGACTACACGTGGAATTTCAGCCACCCGCTCACCCCAGGCGACGACGGCCACTCCCTCTTCGTGCATATGGTCAACGAACGGGAAGGGGGACGGGTCTTCGACGCAACCCTTCGCCTAGAGCGTAGTGCCGCCTTGAGTGACCGGGCCTTGCGCAGCGTTTTGCTGCGTCATCCGCTGCTGCCGATCCGCATCATGCTGTGGATCTACGGCCACGCCGCGGTCCTTTGGCTGAAAAAGACGCCATTTTTTTCCCATCCGAACGACGACGTCTCCGCGAAAGACGTCACTGTCGGCTCGGATGCTTGAACCCGCGAAGCGGATTCGAGCGGCCGGCGCCGTACCCTAGAATTTCCTCGGCCGAAAGGTCGCCCTTGCCCCCAGCGGGCGGCGCGCAAATCATGTCGGCGCTGTTCGCGTCAGCGAAACCGTTCATTTCTAGCGAGACCCTCTATGCCTCCGTCGATTGCTGATCTAGGCGAATTGAGCCGTGGCCCCATGACCGGGTCCCACCGCGCCCGTCGCCTCGCACGCCGCCTCTTGCTCAACAAGCTCGCCGGTCTCAACCGGGGGCGTTTGCGCTTGATGGACAAGAGCACGACTATCGAGCTCGGCGCCGCGGAGCCGCGGCCGGATGACCCGGTAGCGACGGTGCAGGTTCACGACGATCGGTTCTGGCCTAAGCTGCTCTTCGGGGGCTCGATCGGCGCCAGCGAGGCCTTTATGGCGGGCCTCTGGACAACGGACGACCTGACGGAAGCGCTGCGCTTCTTCCTCGTCAATCGCGACGCCCTCGATCAGCTCGAAGGGGGAGCCGGGCGCCTCATGATGCCGATCCACCGCATCTATCGGGCGCTTCGGTCTAATACCCGGCGGGGCTCGAAACGAAATATCGGCGCCCACTACGACCTTTCCAATGAATTCTTCGAGCTCTTCCTGGACCGTCACATGATGTATTCCTCGGCGGTCTTCCAGGACGCGGACGGCCGAGACCTGGGGGACGATCTCGAGGCCGCGGGGGAAGCGAAGTTGGAGCGAATTTGCCGCAAGGCCGGCCTCAGGAAAGACGACCACGTCTTGGAGATCGGCACGGGTTGGGGCGGATTCGCGGCGTGGGCCGCGTCGCGCTACGGCTGCCGGGTGACGACGACCACCATCTCCCGCGAGCAATACGAAGCGGCACGAGAGCGGATCCGTCGGGCGGGCCTTGAAAGCCAGGTCGAGGTTCTGCTCTGCGACTACCGTGACCTCGAGGGTCAGTACGACAAGCTCGTCTCGATCGAAATGATCGAAGCCGTGGGGTATGAGCACCTGGAAGACTACTTCCGGGTATGCGCCGAGCGACTGAAGCCCACCGGACGCATGGTGCTCCAGGGCATTACGATCGCCGACCGATACGAAGCGACTTACCGCAAAGCGGTGGACTTCATCCAGCGCTACGTATTCCCCGGCGCACAACTGCCGTCGATGTCGGCGATCGGCGACGCCGCCAAGAAGTCCGGCGACCTCCAGGTGGTGCACGTGGAGGACATTGGTCCCGACTACGCGAAAACGCTTCGGCTGTGGCGTCGCCGCTTCTTTGACCAGCTCGAAGAAGTCCGCAATCTCGGGTTCTCCGACACCTTCGTCCGGCTGTGGGATTTCTACCTTTCGTACTGCGAGGCCGGTTTCTTGGAGCGCACAACCGGCGACGTCCAGGTCATCTTGAGTAAGCCGGAAGACCGCGGCACCATTCCACTCGGAGCCTTGCCGGCTCCCGGCCGCGCTTAACCGCAAGGCGATGCGCCCCTCAGCCAACCCATGGATCGGACGTCTCCAGGCCCTGGTGGTCTTCGTCGTCCTGCAAGTGGGCTGGTTTTCCTGTGTGCTTGGAGCGGCCTGGGGGCTGGCGTGGCTCGGCCCGTCGGTGGTCGCGGTCCTGGTCATCCTCCACCTGGTCTACAGCCGGTCCTGGCGCCGAGACTTGGCGTTGATGGCAGGGCTCTGCGTCGTCGGCGTCATCTTCGAGACGCTGCTGGTGCGGTCGGGTTGGGTCGAGTATCGGGGATCCGTCGCCGAGGGCTGGGCTCCGCCCTGGATCGTCGCCCTCTGGGTGCACTTTGGCACGATGCGCCATGCCCTCTTGCGGGTGCTCTACGGTCGTCCGGCGCTCGCGACGGTGGCCGGTGCCGTCGGTGGGCCGGTGGCCTACGCCGGCGGCGCTGCCCTCGGCGCCGCGGTTTTGACGCCCCCCGAATGGCGGGGGCTCTTGGTGATCGGCGCCGCCTGGGCGACGGTGATGCCGGTGGCGAGCGCGCTTTCTTGGCGCGGGACATCCTTCGCCAGCGCTGCGCTCGAGGCGCGGGGCAAACCGGCCGGCCCCGAGCACCGGAGCCCTGGCCCCAAAGATCTCGAGTCTTCAGTTCCTGAGAATCCTAAGGAGAACCTCTGATGCGAAAGCTGCTGACCCTGTTTTTCCTCACGGTGCTCGCCGGCATGACCTGGATCACGGTGACCGCGAGCCTCGACCGGTCGATTCTGGATGTCGGGGGAGAGCTTTGGGCAGACCCGTGGTTCAAAGCGACGCTGCTCGACGCCTATTTCGCGTTCCTCGTCGCTTGGCTGGTGATCGCGGCCCGCGAGCGCTCTTGGATCGTCCGCGGCTCGTGGTTGGTGGCCATCTTGCTGCTCGGCAATTTTGCGATCGCCGCCTACTTCCTCATCGCGCTCTGGCGGTTGCCGGCGGACGCGGACTGGCGACACATCTTTCAGCCCGACACCGGGGGCACCGTCCAGTGAAATCACCTTTGCAGTGGGTTGAAGCCGGCCTCGTTCCTGACCCGGCGGTCCGCTTTGCGATTCGCCGACTGTGTCTCGCTCGCCTACGCCAAGAATCCGCGGGCGGCGCCGCCGCCATCGCCGCACGCAAGGGGAAGCTGGCGGAGGCGCTGGCGACCGGTCCGATCGCGGTCAACACATCGGACGCCAACACCCAGCACTATGAGGTGCCGGCGGCTTTCTACGAACGGGTGCTCGGGCGATTTCGTAAGTACAGCAGCGGCTACTGGCCCGCCGGGGTGGATGACCTCGATAGCTCGGAAGAGGCCATGCTTGAGCTTTCCGCCGAGCGGGCCGGCGTCGAAGATGGGCAGCGGATCCTCGACATGGGGTGTGGCTGGGGCTCGATGAGCCTCTTCCTCGCCGAGAAGCTTCCGAACGCTCAGATTCTCGGCGTCTCCAATTCCGCATCCCAACGCGAGTTCATCATGGGCCAGGCGAAGGAGCGGGGCTTCAAGAATCTCGAGATCGTGACCTGTGACATCAATACCTTCGCCCCTTCCGGCCAGTTCGACCGCATCGTGTCCATCGAAATGCTGGAGCACGTCCGGAATTACCGGGAGCTCTTCAAGCGGATGGCGAGGTGGCTGACCGACGGTGGCTTCGCTTTCGTCCACATCTTTTGCCACAAGACAGTCGCGTATCCATTCGAGGTCGACGGCGACAATGACTGGATGGCGAGGCATTTCTTCACCGGCGGCATGATGCCCTCGGTCGACTTCTTTAGTCATTTCGACGAAGACCTCCAGGTCGCCGAGCAGTGGCTCGTCCCCGGAACCCACTACGAACGCACCTCGAATGCTTGGCTCAAAGAGCTCGACGCCCACAAAGCGGAACTCATGCCCGTCCTTTCGGCGACCTACGGCGCCGATCAGGCGGAGCTCTATTTCCACCGCTGGCGCCTTTTCTTCCTGGCCTGCGCCGAGCTCTTCGGCCTCCGTCGAGGCACCGAATGGATAGTGGCGCACTACCGGCTGCGCCCGTCGGCGGCCGAGGCGTCGGCGGTCGCTTAGGCGCAGGGCCGGACTCTGGCCCCGCGGGCCCGGACCGGGGCCTAGAACGTGTATCGCCGCATATGGATCGCGACGTCTCGGCCCGGGACCGTGATCTTCAGCGGTCCTTTCGCATCGCGGGCGGCTTCGATATCCAAGGTGATGGTGTGGTGTCCCGAGATCGAGCGGGCGATACGCCGCGGTGCGCGCTGGGGCCAGCGGAAAATGCTCTCGTAGGTACCGCCGGTGGCGTAGGCGACTTTCATGAGCGGGCCACCGAGCAGGTGGGCGTCGGCCTGGGTGACGTCGAGCACCGACACGCGGACGCCGGACCGGAGGAGGGCGGAGAGGGTGTGGTGGTGGCCGCCGATATCCCAGCCGACGTAGACAATGTCCTTTTCGCCGGGGGTGTGGTCGAGGCCGCCGGCGATGACCGTCATGGCGAGCCCGGGATTGGTCGCGTCTTCAAACAGTCCCGGCCGAATCGCGCGGAGCAGCGAGGGTCCCCGCGGACTGGGCTTGGGCCGGGGCGGCGTGGCAAATCCGATGGTGTCGGGGAGCATGGCCTTGACGGCGGCGTGATCTTGGGTGAAATCCGACCACACCTTCAGGCGGACATCGTAGGCCAGCAAGGCGACCCAGTCCCCCGGGGCCAAAGAGTCGATGAGGCCCCGAATCCCGGGCAGAGACTGCTGGTGGCCGCGGACGTAGCTCGGTTCGAGAAACGCCACATCGTGGCCGCCGATCTGCATCAAGATGACGACCTGGCGGGGCGGTGCTTCGACCACGCTGAATTCGAGGGCCGCTTCCCGCGGCGCCTCGTCGAAGGTCTCCGGCATCTCGTCGCCTCGGCTTGCGTAGTCTTCGAAGTCGACCGCGGTGACCGGCACCGGGGCGTCGCCGATGCTAGCGACGACGTCCTCCGGGCGCAGACCAGTCACGGGCTGACCGAGGGGGTCGAGTATCCGCACGCGCAGGCTCAGAATTTCGACGACGATCTCGTCGCTAAAGGCGCCGGCGACGAAAGCGTCCTCCGTGGCCGGCGATTCGAGCACCAGCTCTCCGAAGGCGTCTTCGAAAGTAGTCTCCGCAAGATCTTCCGGAGTGAGGGGCGGCGGCGACTGCGCCAACGCTAGAACCCCGACCAGCACGCAGCCTAGCCACACGTAAAATGCGGTCCGCGGCGAAGAGCGGAGCTCGGCGTCGCGGTGTGAGAAGAGCGGCCCTGCCATCGTCCAAGAGTAGCAGCGGTGTGCTCGGGGCGGCGGCCTCGGCTGCGAGCGGTGAGCAACGCGCGGCAAGTCGGCCCTCATCCGGGACGTTCGGGCCGGATTTTTGACGACGTCTAGACGCTGAGCCCCAGCTTGCCGAGCTGGCGCCGCAGCGCTTGGGCAGAGACTTCGAGGGACTCCGCGGCTCTCTCGACGCTGTGGCCGTGGGCGTCAAGCGACGCTCGGATCTCATCCGCCCCGAGGTCGCTGGCTTTGCGAATGCCTGGGCACTTATCCATCAAGTCGTAGAGCGAGGCCCTGCGGATCCCCAGTTCGTCCGCCGTGTCCTGGGGGCGGAACCGGTTCCGGCGTAGAGCCTCGATCAGTTCGGACTCGCGGACGTCCGACGGACGACGGGAGCCCGGGTGCCGTCTGGCCCCCTTGTCCGCAGTGGCGGTCGCTGAATCGTCGGACCCAATTCGGCGACCCTGGGCCGGGGCTGGCGTCAGCTGGTCCAGCGGCTCGAGGTTTTGGATCTTGTCGAAGCCGCGGTTCGCGATGACCAATTGCCGCGCGACGTTGGCCAGCTGTCGCACGTTGCCGCGCCAGTCGGCGAGGGCCAGCTTGGCGCACAACGAAGCGGGGAACCAGGTGCAGGGAGCCCCTAGGCGGTAGCCCTCGCCGATCGCTTCGAGCTCGCTCCTCAGGAAGTGGATCAGCAGCCGGCCGAAGTCGCCCCGTCGCTCCTCGAGCGCTGGCAAACGCAGCACGAAGCTCGAAAGCCGGTAAAGGAGGGGGCCCCGGAAGCGTTCATCATCGACGGCAGACTCGAGGTCAAGATCGGTGGCCGACAGGACCCTGACGTCGACCTGCCTCGGGTGGTCCGCGCCCACGGACTGGATTTCGCGGGTCTCCAGCGCCCGCAGGAGCAACGCCTGGATCTCCGGCGGCGTCTCTCCGATTTCGTCGAGGAAGAGCGTCCCTCCTTCGGCGCGCTGGAAATATCCGGATCGCGATCGGTCCGCGCCGGTGAAGGCCCCTTTGGCGGCACCGAAGAGCTCGGCGGCGGCGAGGGGCGCGGGGATGGCCGCCATATTGACGGCGACGAAAGGGCCAGTCGCCCGCGGACTGGCGTCGTGGATGGCCTTGGCGACCAATTCCTTGCCGGTACCGGTGGCGCCGCGCAACAGGACGGTCACGTCGAGGTCCGCGACTTGGCGGATGGCCGTCCGCACGGCCCCGAGGCCGGGACTCTCTCCCACCAAGCCGTAGCTAGGGTGGTCGACCACCTGCTGGTCGATTCGATGCAGCAAGAGGGCGATGCGTCCGCCGAGCAGCAGGACGACACCGCGTTCGAGCTGCGCCTCAGAGATGTCCGAAGGGCCGTCGGCCGACGAGCCGTCGACTTCCAGGGCGGTCCGGGATTCGGAGGGGTCGAGCCGAAGACCTCGGCCGCCGGGAATCAGGCGGATGGGGGAGCGCGAAAGCCTGGAGTCTTCAAGGGCGTGGCGGGGGCCGCCGCCGGGGTGCATGAACTCGGGGGTGAGCCTCGAAAGGTCGGCGGCGCGGCCGGAGTCCAGCGCCCCGAGCGGCGCCCTTTCGCCGATGCGCCGGACTTCGGGGTGCCAGAGGATCGTGAGCCCGGGGACCCTCGAAGCCTGTGCGCCGGGCAGGCCTCCGGTCTCCACGCGTGTGTCCGTCGCCATCTCGGCGGGGTCGCGGATGTCGTCGATGCCCATATGGGTGATGCTATCCCAGCCCCAGGGGCCCCCAAGTGGTCCCGATGCGGGCAGCCAGCCGCCTATTCCCGGCGGAGTAGTGCGTCCGGTAAGGACTGATGTCGAGGTCCCGCCGCGGGACGAGCTTGAGTCGCCGGCACAGGTCGGGAGTTGTCGAAGAACGTCGATAGGCGTCGGGCCAGCTTTCTGAGCTCGAACGCTCGGCGCGCGGTGGGGCCCATGGCGAGCCGAATTTTGCGCCATCCATACCCTCGCTGCCAGGACTTCAAGAACTGGCACGCTCTCTGCTAGATATGCCTTCTGTACTTCTTCTTTCTCATTCTGCGGACCGTTCGGTCAGAGGAGACACGTCATGGCCACGAGCTACGTCTTGGATATCGGTTTCAACTGGAATGCCCCGCTCATCGGCAGCGCTTTCAGCGGCGCAAGTCAACTGCGGCCGCTGCAGTGGGGACTGGTCAATGTGGAAACGGAGTCGCCGGCCTGGGTGACTGAATTCAAGGTGGGAGACTCCATTCGCTTTGCGCTGACTGACATCACGAGCGCATCGGATGCGAATCCGGAGACGGTGGCGAGTACGGTGGGGATTTCCGGGGGCAAGGCGACCCCAGAGAGGACCGTGGATGGGGTGAGCTTGGTCTTCGGCAACCCGAGCGCCCCCGATTCGGCGGTGTACCCGTTCGTGGAGAGACCGGCGGGCGTTTTCACTCCCCGCTTCACGGGGGGGACCAACCTCGCGGCTCTGGTCTACCAGCAGGCCCAGATTCCTTTCCTGGTCGGCACGACGACCAGTCTTGTCTTCAACCGGGCCAATCCCGACTGGCAAGTCGGGCGCTGGGTGGTGGGGGAGGCGCCGGGCGGCGATCGCTACGAATTCGACGCCACCTGCTTTGTGGAGCTCGGCGTTCAGGTCACGGTGAGCTGGGGCGAAGCCAGCCGCGATTTTGTTTTTGATCCGGAGTTTTTCGTCGGCGGGACCGGCGGCTAAGCGCTCGAACAGACCCCTAGTTCCAAAGCCGGCTATAGCCCGGGCTTAGCCTAAGCTGGGCGAGCTCGGGCTCTTGCTCGACGGCCGCCCGGGGGTAGCCGGCGTCGAGGGCCCGTTGGAGCCACCGGAGCGCCTCGTCGCGCTCGCGGCAAATCTCTGCGGCCAACGCGGCCCGGTAGTAGACGGAAGCGGCATTGGAGCCGCGCAGGTCGAAGACCCACTCCTGTCGACGATCGTCCATGTCTCGGCAAGCGTCCATCTTGGCGAGGTAAGTCAGAATTCGACTCTTCAGTTGAAAGTCGTCGGGCGCTGCGGCGAGCTCTTGGTCGGCGAGGCGTAAGGCCTGGCGGAATGCCTCGTCGCGTTTCGCACGGGCGCCGTCGATGAATCGATAGGCGTCGCCGGCGTTGGCCCAATGCTGGTAGTGCTGCGCGCCGCCGATGTCGAGTGCGCTTTCAAAGGCCTTGGCCGCTTGACGGTAGAGTCCTCGGTAGAAGAGCACGCCGCCGAGATTGCCGTAGAGCGTCGCCGACGGGCGGATCTCGAGGGCGCGCTGGAGCTCTGCGGTGGCTTCGGCGGAGCGCCCCGTCAGCTGGAGGACGCCGGCGAGACTTCGACGGGCGTGGAACCCGTCCGGCGTCAATTCGAGGCTTCGGCGCAATGCGCTCTCCGCCTCCTCGAATCGTGAGGCGGCGAAGAGCGCGCCGCCCAGCTCGTCGAGGAAGAGATGGCGGTCCGGCGCCAGTGAGGCGGCTTCGGTGAAGCGATCGATCGCGCCCTCAAGGTCGCCCCGACGGCGTCGATGGACGCCGTCGGCCCAGTGGGCCATGCCGCTGGAAGGATCCAGGGCGAGGGCCGTTTCGAGATGGCTGCTCGCCTCGGCCTCGCCTTTCTCCGCGAGGGCGAGGCCGAGGGTTCTTTGACCGGCGGCGAGGTGGGGATCGGCGTCGACGGCGCTCCGCGCCTGGACTTCAGCGCGGTCCAGCCACATGGCGTCGCGGGTCTCGATGAATTTGAGCCACGATCCTTCCGCCAATCCTGCGAGCGAAGGGGCGTGTCGCGGATCCGCGGCGAGGGCGCGCTCGAAGAGATCGAGCGCTTCGTCGA
Organism: Acidobacteriota bacterium; assembly: GCA_038747035.1. Classification (GTDB taxonomy): domain Bacteria; phylum Acidobacteriota; class Thermoanaerobaculia; order Multivoradales; family J023; genus JAUIJL01. The sequence continues at coordinate 20,709 of JBCDKB010000091.1, forward strand.
GGGATCCGGTCCTGTCAAAGCGGAGCAGCTTTTGCTGTCCTCGGCGGAAGAGGGGGTAGGCCTCCGCCGGCGCGGTCGAGGTCGCGATGTCCTGCGGGGGCTCGGCGCGGTCGTCTCCCCGGCCTCCGGGGGTTGACCACCAAAGCCATGAACCCGCCAAGACAAGACCGACCGCGGCGGCGGTGGCGACACGCGGCCTCACTCGGTTTGCGCCGGCGCGAAATTCACTGTCGTCGACCTGGGGCAGCGACGCTCCGGCGCCAGGAGCCGGAGGATCCAGGCCAGCGGCGGTGGAGCCGTCGAAGACCGTGGCTTCACCGGCGACGCCTCTCGGATGGCCAGCCGCCTCCGCCAGCCGGTGGCTCGCCGACCAGTCCGCGGCGATCTCATCGAGCGCCCTGGCCACCTCATCCGCCGACGCCGGCCGCCTTTCCCGGGCTTTTTCGTGCAGCGAGCCCACGAGCCGGCAGAATGTGTCCGGAAGCTCCGGCCGGAGCTCCGAAAGCGGCGTCGGCTCACGGCCGACGACCTGGGTGAGCGTGTCGAGGCTCGTTTCGGCGAGAAAAGGGGACCGTCCGCAGGCAGCTTCGTAGAGCAGGGTGCCGAAAGAGAAGAGGTCGGACCTCGGGTCGATATCCAGGCCCCGGGCTTGTTCCGGAGACATCGCCCGCGCCGTGCCCATGACCGCCCCGGACTCCGTGAGCGACGCGGCCCCGGGCTCCCGCGCCTCGTTGAGGTGCTTGACGAGGCCAAAGTCGAGAATTTTGGCGTGCCCCGAGTCGGCCAGAATCACGTTCTCGGTCTTGAGATCGCGGTGGACCAGGCCCTTGGCGTGGGCCGCCGCAAGGCCTTGGGCGATGTGACGACCGAAGCGGAGCAGTTCCCCGAGGGGCAGCGGCTCGCCCGTCTGCACGCGGTCACGGAGGCTGGGGCCTTCGACGAGTTCCATGACGATCCAATCGCCTTCGGAATCCTCCAAGACGTCGAAGACGGGGACCACCGCCGGATGGGCGATCCGCGCGGCGGCCCACGCTTCGCGGCGGAATCGCTCTCGGAGCGTCGGATCCAGGGCCTGGTCGCGTCGCACGTGTTTGATCGCGACGCGGCGGTCGAGGCGAACGTCTCTGGCCGACCACACCTCTCCCATCCCGCCGCGGCCGAGCAGATCTTGGAGGAGGTAGGGGCCGATTTGTCGAGGAGGCGAAGCACTCATGGATGAGGCCCGCATTCTATCGATTCCGCCGCTTTCGAACGGACGCACCGGGTCGCCGATCATCCGCTACAATCACGGCGTCATCCGACGGCCGCTCGGGGGCCGCCCGCAGATTCCGCGGGGGTCGCGTCGTCGGGGACCCACCCAGAGCCAATTCTTTGATGATGACATCACCTGCTCGACGCGATGGACTGCCATGAAGAGTGAGAAGATTTCTTTCCCGGGTGCCCTCGGCCACGAGCTGACGGCCCGATTTGACCGCCCGGACGGCGCGATCGGCGCTTACGCCCTTTTCGCGCATTGCTTTACCTGTTCCAAAGACTTGAAGGCGGTCACCCGTATCGCCCGTGCCTTGACCGATCGCGGTATCGGTGTCCTGCGCTTCGA
>JBCDKB010000092.1:0-22002 GCA_038747035.1 Acidobacteriota bacterium
GGTCTCCAGCAGCTGGGCGAAGAAGGCTTGGGTTAAGTCCTGGGCCTCTTCGGGGCCGTGCCCGCGGGATCGCACGAAGGCGTAGAGCGGGTACCAATAGCGCCGGCAGAGTTCGGTCAAGGCCCGGTGGACCTCCCCGGCGCCGGATGCGCCGCCGCGGCCGGCGGTGACCACCAGGCTCCAGTGGGTGGTCATGAACTGTCGATTCCCGGGGGGAGGTTTCGCCATCCCTCTATCGTAGACTTTTCCGACGCCGCGGGACCCCGCCCCGCGGTACTCTCGGCGCCTGCGATGAGTTCTGGAAGCGTGAAAGACAAGAGCGCCGAAGCGCCGACCCGGATCGGTTCCCGGGGGCGAATGGCCCAGGTTTTGCGGATCGTCGTGGTGATCGCCCTGGCCGCGGTGGCGGCGCTGGTGGCGGCTCGGAGCGCGCCGGACGCGTCATTGAACCCGAATCTCTTCACCGCTTTTCACTCGGTGGAGACCTATCGGGAGCTCGTCGACCCGTTCAAGCCGAGGCTCTTTTCCTACCTGGCGGCCCGGCCTTTCCTCGACCCGGACCCGGCGACCTCGGAGCGGGAGGGCTCGGAGCGTCGCTTCGAGTACGCCGGCGGCGTCCTGACCGACGGATCGTTCCGCCGCACGGTGGGCCGATGGACCTTCCTCTGGATGTTGGCGACCCTCGCCGTCGCCGGCCTGGCGCGTCGGCCCTGGCTTTGGTGGGGCGGCATCACCCTCGGCGTGGCGTCGGCCTACAGCGCCCAGCCGATGGTGCACCCTTACGATCTGCCGGCCCTGTTCTTCGCCACCGCGGCGGTGGTGGCGGCGGAGCGGGGCCGCTTCCGAGGTTTTGCGGCGCTCCTGGCGTTCGGGACGGGATTCAAAGAGACCGTGGCGGTCTTCGCCTTGCTGCATTTCGCGGAGTCGGTTAACCGCCGCCGACAGCTCGCGCGCTTCGCCGTCTCGTGCGCCCTATGCGGCGCGGTGATGCTGTCGATCGACGCCTACTCCGGCCGGGCGCCGCTCGCCATGGAATCAACTTTGGTGGAGGAGTCGACGGGCGTCGGCACGCCGAAAGTCCTGGTGAACCTGCAGACCGCGAAGGACCTCGGCCTGCGGCTTGTGCTCGGCAATGCGGGCCTCGGACTGCTGATCTTCGTTCTCCCCGCCCGTCGCCGATTCGACGGCGTCGCGAAAGTGACGGCGGCGGCTTTTTTCCTCGGGCTGGTGCTCTTCGCCGGCATCGGGGAGTGGCGGATTTGGTTCGAGCTGCTGCCGCTCAACCTGGCGGTGCTAGCGGCCGCGCTCGACCTGGGGGCGAGGTCGCGCGTGCACATTCCGGCGCCGTGGCAGAACCGATTACGGACCCCGCTCGGGCGCGGTGTGCTCGCGGCGGCGCTCGGCGTCTGTGCCTACGGGCTGGCGGCGGTGCTGCTCTGGACCTGGAGTCACCAGTATTCAAGGTATCGGCTGAGCGCGCCCCATGAGATCCGCGCCGTCCTCGAGGCGGCGCCGGAGGCGTCGCCCTACGGCTACCACCCGCGACGCGACTTCACCCTGCGTCCAAACCACCGCGGACACCGGCACGGGCTCGCGGAATGGCCCATGTGGACCGACGCCCGCGGACTCGCCTACCTGCCGCCGAATGAAGGAGCCCTCGATCTGCTGGTGCTGGGGGACTCGGTGGCCTTCGGTTTCGGGCTGCCCTACGGGCGCTCGTTCCCGGGGCTCTTGAAGCTGGCGACCGACGCCCGGGTTTTTTCCGGGGCCACGGAGTCTTACAGCTTGGCCCAGACCGTTGATCTTTTCGAGGAGATCGACGGTCGGTGGGACCACGTCCTGCTGGTGTGGACGCCGAGTCTCCTGGTCACCGACCGCTTCCGCGAAACGCCGGGGCTGTCCGAGCCCCGCGGCCTCGGGACCGAGCCGCCGAGTCTTTTCGATCCCGGCGATCTCTTTCTCCGCTTGACGGATCGACTGGCGCCGAAGCCGCCGGGCCTGAGCGCCGACCACATTCCGGCGTGGAATCCCAGGCGGTACGGCCGCCACCTGGAGCTCATCCGTCGCCTCAACCGATTCGACAATCTGACGGTCGTGCTTGCCTACGGCCGCGTCCAGGTGGCGACCGGGGACCGTTGGCCCCAGCGGCATCTCAAGGCGGAGCTCGACCGGGAAGGCATTCCGACCCTCGACACCTGGGACGCCTACGGGCCTGACTCGTTCCTCTTCGACGGCGACACGGCGCACCTCAGCGAGAAGGGGTCCCTGGCGTTGACCGAGACGGCGCTGCGGCAATTCGTCGCCCGGCGCGGCGGCAGGTAAAAGATCGATCAAGTTCTGATTTAGCCTTCGTCTAATTCTTGACTGAGTCCAGAATTCATGGTTCACTCCGAGCCATGGAAGGCGACATCGCCCAGAAATTGCGCGAGAACGGTCTGCAGGTCACCGCCCAGCGGCTGGCCATCATGCGGGCCGTCGCAGAGCATCCCCACGCCACCGCCGACGAGCTGATCGACGCCGTGCGGGCCATCATCGGCACGGTCTCGAAACAGGCCGTCTACAGCTCGCTCGGCGCTTTGGCGGAGAAGAGCCTGATCCGGCGTATCCAGCCGGCGGGTTCGCCCGCGCGGTATGAAGACCGGGTCGGCGACAACCACCATCACCTCATCTGCCGCAGCTGCGGCGCCACAGTCGACGTCGACTGTGTCGTCGGTGAAGCGCCGTGCTTGACGGCGTCGGATGACCATGGCTTCGACATCGATGAGGCGGAGATCATTTTCTGGGGGCACTGTCCGGACTGCCGAAGCGTGGGGGCATGACCCCACGGCGCCGTCCGGAGCCACCGCGTCGCTTTTCTTGATCGATCTGTTTTCCCGACACTGATTTTCCGGTCCGGGAAGCTTGCTATCCGGCCACGTCCGACAAGGATCTGGCCGCCCTGACACCACACCCCACTGCCTTGAACTCAGGCCTCGACACGAAGGAGACGATGATGACCGAACAGAATAAGCAAGCCGTCGGCAAGTGCCCGGTGATGCACGGTAGCCAGGCGACCGGCGCCACCGCGAACCCCCGCTGGTGGCCTAACCAGCTGAACCTTCGTATTCTCGAGCAGCACACCGCGAAGTCTGATCCGATGGGCGAAACCTTCGACTACGCCGAAGAGTTCAAGTCCCTCGACCTCGCCGCCGTCAAGGCCGACCTCACCGATCTGATGACCGACTCCCAGGAGTGGTGGCCGGCGGACTGGGGCCACTACGGCCCGTTCTTCATTCGCATGGCGTGGCACAGCGCCGGGACCTACCGTATCGGCGACTGCCGCGGCGGCGCCTGCGCCGGCACCCTGCGCTTTGCGCCGCTCAACAGTTGGCCCGACAACGCCAACCTCGACCGCGCCCGCCGGCTGCTGTGGCCGATCAAGCAGAAGTACGGCCGCAAGCTCTCCTGGGCCGACCTGATGGTGCTCACCGGCAATGTCGCCCTCGAGTCGATGGGCTTCAAGACCTTCGGCTTCGCCGGCGGCCGCGAAGATATCTACGCCCCGGAAGAGGACATTTACTGGGGTCCTGAGACCGAGTGGCTCGGCGACGCCCGCTATTCGGGCGACCGCGAGCTCGAGCAGCCCCTCGGCGCCGTCCAGATGGGTTTGATCTACGTCAATCCGGAAGGCCCGAACGGCAACCCGGATCCGCTCGCTTCCGCCCGCGACATCCGCGAGACCTTCGCCCGCATGGCGATGAATGACGAAGAGACCGTGGCCCTGGTCGCCGGCGGTCACACCTTCGGTAAAAGCCACGGCGCCGCGCCGGACTCGAACGTCGGCCGCGAGCCGGAAGGTGCGGATATCGAGATGCAGGCCCTCGGCTGGAAGAGCCAGTACGGCTCCGGCAAAGGTGTCGACACCATCACCAGCGGCATCGAAGGCGCCTGGACCAGCGAGCCGGCGAAGTGGGACAACAATTACCTCGAGAATCTCTTCGGCTACGAGTGGGAGCTGACCACCGGCCCGGGTGGCGCCAACCAGTGGCACCCGAAGGGCGGCGCCGCCGCCGACACCGTGCCGGACGCCCACGTCGACGGCAAGAAGAATCCGCCGATGATGCTCACCGCCGACCTCGCCCTGCGCATGGACCCGGCCTACGAGAAGATCTCCCGCCGCTACCTCGAGAATCCGGATGAGTTCGCCGACGCCTTCGCCCGCGCCTGGTTCAAGCTCACCCATCGCGATATGGGCCCGCTCCCTCGCTACCTCGGCTCGGAAGTGCCGTCCGAAGAGCTGATCTGGCAGGACCCGGTGCCGACGGTCGACCACGACCTGATCGACGACGCCGACGTCGCGTCGCTGAAAGCGCAGATCCTCGACTCCGGTCTCTCCGTGTCGCAGCTCGTCAAGACCGCCTGGGCCTCGGCTTCGACCTTCCGCGGCTCCGATAAGCGCGGCGGCGCCAACGGTGCGCGCATTCGCCTCGAGCCGCAGCGCCACTGGGACGTCAACGAGCCCGCCGAGCTGGGCAAGGCCCTCGACGCCCTTACCCAGGTCCAGGAGAGCTTTAACGCCGCCCAGACCGGCGACAAGCAGGTCTCCCTCGCCGACGTGATCGTGCTCGGCGGCTGCGCGGCGGTGGAGAAGGCGGCCAAGGACGCCGGCCACGACGTCACCGTGCCGTTCTCCGCGGGCCGCACCGACGCCACCGCCGAGATGACCGACGCGGACTCGTTCGCGGTGCTCGAGCCGAAGACCGACGGCTTCCGCAACGTGCTCGACGCCGACGCCTCCCACCCGGCTGAGGTGCTGCTGGTAGATCGGGCCCAGCTGCTCGGCCTGACGGCGCCGGAGATGACCGTCCTGCTCGGCGGCCTGCGCGCCCTCGGCGCCAACGCCGGCGGCTCCCAGCGCGGCGTCTTCACCGACCGCGACGGCCTGCTGACGAATGACTTCTTCGTCAACCTGCTCGACATGGGCATCGAGTGGAAGCCGACCTCGAAGAACTCTTTCGAAGGCCGCGATCGCAACTCGGGCGACCTCAAGTGGACCGCGTCGCGCGTCGACCTGGTCTTCGGCTCCAACTCGCAGCTCCGCGCCCTGGCCGAGGTCTACGCCTCGGCGGACGCCGAAGAGAAGTTCGTGGCCGACTTCGTTTCCGCCTGGGACAAGGTCATGAACCTCGACCGCTTCGACCTGGCCTGATCCAGGTCAAGCCGCGGCGCCTTCGGGCGTCGATTGCCCCCGCTGCCGAGCTTCAGTTGGAAGCTCTAGGTGGCGGGGGTTTTCTTATAACCTCCGCAATCTAGGTGCGTTGTTCCACGCGCCCCGCGGTCCGCCGCGTCACTCACATCCGAGGAGAATCTTGATGTCTCTGACTTCTACCCATCGCCAGATTGTGACCGCGCAGCGCCTAGTCGCTGCGCTTCTTCTCACCCTGCCGCTCGTCGGCTGCGGCGGCGGAGAGACCGTCGAACCCGCCGCCGATCCAGCCGCCGCAGCTCCTCCTGCGGCCGAGGCGCCGAGTGCGTCGGATGCCGCCGTAGACGCCGACACCTGCTCGGCCCTCACGGCTGCGGAGCTGGCGGGCATTCTCGGCGCCGAGGAAGGCAATGTCGCGAAGGAAGAGTTTCCCGTCGAGGATTTGCCCGAGGGCCTCAGCCAGTGCACCTACACCGCAAAGCATGCGGGTCTCGAGACCACGGTGACCCTTTACTCGCGGGAGGCCCAGAACGATGGGATGGCCGCGATGCTGCCGCAAGACATGGCCAACTACCTCGCGAACGGCGAGAAGGTCGGCGGTCGCACCTACGTCTATGAAGCCGCGAACCTCGGCGGCGTCGACGGCGCCCTCTCCGCCGCCCAGGGCAGCAAATACATCTGGATTCGCATGTTCATCTGGCACAGCGACGTCGTCTTTTACCGCCTGACAGTCGCCTCTGCCGTCGACGAGGTCGCCGAGGCCCCGGTGCCGTCGCCAGAGCTCTTCGACCAGCTGATCGCCGCGTCGACGAACTAGCGCCTGTTAAAGGGTTCCGCCGCCTTCCTACGGCCGCGTGACCGGCGGAGCTCGGAGTGGCGAAGCGCTCGGGGCTTCCGGAACGAAGAGACCCGCCGGACAGGCCGGCGGGTTTCGGGATTCCAGCGGAGCGAGGCTCAGCCGGAAAGTGATTTAAGGGGTCTGAGGTCAGTTCGGCGGGAAGGCGGTGATGTCGCCGATGCTGCCGAACTCGCCGAGCTCGTTGCGGTAGGTCTGGGTGGTGCCGGTGAGCGTGTCGGTGGCGGTGACTTCGAATTGGGCATTCGAGAGCGCGCCGAGGAAGAACCAGAAGTTGCCGTTGAAGCCGCGGCCGTCGACGATCTTCACCACCAGCTCGACGTTGTCGGGCGAGAAGAAGTAGAAGTAGCCGCCGTTCTGGGTCAGATTCAGCTGGCGACCGACGCCGCTATTGCCGTCGAAGTCGGTCCAGGTCGACTCGATGCGGAAGCGGTCGTCCTCGCCGAGGTAGAGGGTGCGATCCGCGGCGCCGTCGGCGAGCAGGCCCTTGGCGTAGGCGGTGTAGATCTGGCCGGCCTGGAGGTCGAGGGTCGGCAGATTAAAGGCCACGATATCGGTACCGGCGACCCGGATCTGCAGCTGGTAGATGCCCGCCGGCACCTCCAGGTAGTCGGACGCTTCGGTGAAGCTGAGGCCAGGCACCAGGACCGTGCCGTCGGTGGTCGTGATGTCGACGGCCGGGGCGTCCGGCGAGCCGTGGAAGACGCGCACTTTGACGTTGCCGTCGCCGGGGCGCATGTCGGTCTCGTCGACCAGCACGCTCGGGGCGATCTCGGCGACCACGCCGCGGGCGATGATGGTGTAGTAGGTATTGGCGTCGAGCATCAGGTCCGCTTCGATCACCGTCGTCGACGTGCCGGCGACGTTGACTTTGACGTTGTAGGTGCCGGCCGGGGCGGCCAGGTAGTCAGAGACGGTGAAGAATGGAACGGCGGCCAGGATCACACCGTCATTGACGAGAATGTCAACGGCCGGAGCGTCGGGTGAGTTGTGGACCACGCGGAAGCGGGCCAGGCCATCGTCGGCGGTGGTGTTGTCGACACTGAGGCCGACGTCCAGCGGTGTGGCGGCTTGGACGGGGCTGACGGGAAGCAGCAGGACGGCGACGACGAGGGTCAAAACAGCACGCACGGTCGAAATCGCATCAGGCATCGATATATCTCCAACTCGTAGAGGAATGTCTCAGTGGTGGGGCCGGTTCCGCGGAGATGCGGAGCCGGGTTTGTCGTAGAGCTCGAGGGTCGACCGGTGAGCAACACCGCGTTCAGTGCGGCGTCGGTTTGCGGTTTCGGGGGAGGTTTCTCGGCGGATGTGAAAAAAGCATGGAATGGTCGATATTTTCTTTTTCTGCGGTTATTCGAACTGGAAATCGCTTACTTTATGTCGAGATGCTATTTTCGACTGCCATCTGACACACGTCCGAACGCAAAAACGTTTTAGTTTTCTGCGAATAAATCGGCAGCCGATCGACGTCAAATCGAAGGTCGATGTGGGGTCGGCGGAGCGCGGGCGAGCCGTCTCCCGCCCGGAGTGTCCGTGTCCCGAGAAAAGCGTCAGCCAAGCGCGAGGGCGGGCGAAAGCGGGCCGCTCGCTGCGCGCCTGGACTTCAGCCGCGGGCTGCTAAGGATGGGGGATCAGACAGTCCGGAGCGTCGCCGCCGGAGGCCGGGTACATCCGGTACCCGTCGTGGAAGTCGAGGATGCAGAGCGCGACGGCGACGTTGATAAAAAGACAAAGGCCAATGGCGGCGACGGTGAAGATCTCGCGGCCTAGGTCGTCGACGTTGAGATAGAGCCAGAAGAGCACGAGGGCCACGGTGATCAGGGCGAGCGGCCCTGACAGCAAGATCATCAGACCCGGTCCTATCAGTAAGTTGGTGCCGACCTCCCACGTCATGAAGGTGAGAGTATGGATGGCGAGCTGGATCAGCGCGACAACGACGATGACCATCGCCAGCACCTGGGTGCGCAAACAGCCTCGAAGTCGGCTTTCAGGTTTTAAGAGACGGTTCATCCTCTGTCCTCAGGTGGGCTCGCACGCGAAGGGCCCGGACTAAGACTAGCGCGTTTCCGTGGCCTTCCGAAGGGCGAAGATCGCCAGCTCGTGCTCTTCATCGCGGAAAGCCGGCTCGAGCTGGATCGGGCCGTTCGGATCCGGCGGCGGCGATTCGTTGATCACCGACCGAGGCACGACGCAGTAGCGGACCCCGACGTCGTAGAGGGCTTGGAGCGTGGGCGCGGACGGAAAGTCCTCCATCGACTTTTTGATCGTCTTGAAGGGGCGCGGAAAGAATCCGGAGTAGCCGTTGACCATCGGACGCCAGTGGCGCTGCTGCCAGTACATCCACTGGCTGGTGGTGAGGTAGTCACCGGCGGAACGACCTTCGGGGAAGGGCAGGAAGGCCAGGACGTCTCGAGGTTCCGTGTTCTCCTCAATCCAGGAAAGCCAGGGCAGGTCGCCGTCTAAGGGCGGCAGCTCGGTGATTTCGACCCCGCCGGCGCGCAGCTCGAGCACGGCCACGAGGCACAGGGCGAGCACCGGCAGCTGACCAAAGATCTGCCGCGGTCTCGGGGTCGGCTGGACTCGTTCTCCGACCGCCGTCGCGACGGCGTGTAGGCCGCCGGCGGCGAGGGCGACCACGGCGAGCTGGGCGAAGAGCGCGAAGCGAAAGAAGCTGCGGATCTGGCCGAGGCCGGGGAGCAGGCCGAGGACCTTCGGCAAGGTGACGCTGCCCCAGGCGAGGTGGCCGCCGAAGGAGAGCAGGACGCTGGCCGTCAAGAGCAAGAGCCCGGCGACGCCGATCCGTCGCCAGCGCCGAGATCGCCAAGCGGCCACCGCCGCGAGCACGGCGAGCAGCACCCGCACCGTGCCCGGCCAGAACGCCCGGGAAGACGGGCGCTTCGCCGGCTCGACGCCGGGCGTCGGGATGAGCTGCGGCCAGGCCGTCTTGACGTAATGGCCGGGCCGGGCGCTGTGCTTGCGCACGGTCTCCTCGGCGCGCACGAAGTCTTCCGCCGACGTTGCGCGGACCTGCGCGATGACCAGCGGTGACACCAAAGCGAAGAAGAGCGCGACGCCGGCGGCGAGCCCGATCCAGGCCCCGCGCCGTCGCCGGAGGGGCCACCACAGCCACAGCGCGACCGGGGTGAAGGCGAGGGCCGCGAAGGCGGCGACCTGGGAGCTCAGGCCATAGGCGAGCGCCAGCGCACCGCCGAGGGCTGAGCCCGCTGCGACGCCGGGCGACTCCGAGAATCTCAGCACGGCCAGGGCGAAGAGCAGCACGCCGACGAGCGGTACCAGCTGCAGGACGCCGAGCTCCTGGTGGGTGAACGGCAGCATCAGCCCGAGCCCGCCGCCGGCGACCGCCGCCGCCCAGCCGAGGCCGATTCGACGCAGGAGCAAGGTCATGAGCAGGCCGTTGCCGGTGAGGGCCGCGATCAGCAGCAGGTTGTAGACCTGGACGGTCGAAAGCCCGGCGGCGGAGAGCGCGGCGGCCAGCAAGCCCAGCACCGGCTGGGGCTCGGAGAGAGCGAAAGCGTCGGCGGTGGGGTGAAAGATCGGAGCTTGCCAGTAGTTCGCGTAGCCGTGGCCCACGCTCTCGACATTCCAGGCGAGCGTCCACAGGTTAAAAAGGGGCACGGTGGCGACGCGCTCGGAGCCGAGGGGTAGGCCGGCACCCAGATCCGAGGCCAAGGGCCAGGTCGCCGCAACCGCGGCGGCGATGAAGAGGAGCAGGATCAGCGTCCACTGGGCGGGCGGCGGGATCCGCCCACGGGGGACGTGCTCTGGCAGGTTGGGGGCGGCGGCCATGGCCGCCGAGGCTAGCAGCTCCGGACGGCCTACGAGGTCGACGCGGGCCCGAGGATGAACTCGACCGTGCGCTCGCTGGCTTCGAGGGCGCCTTCGAGGTAACCGTTGTTGCGTTCGCCGACGCCGGCCGTTTCAGCGCCGGACCACAGCAGGCGACCCCCCCAGGCGGGTTCTTTCGGAGACCGCAAACCGTGCAGCGCGTGCGTCGCGGGGCCGCTGCGGTCGGCGTCGACCGCGGTCAAATCTTCGAAAGCCCAGTCTCGACTGAGGATCTGCCGCGGCGTCTCCGCAGCCGCGCCGAAGAGTCGAACCAGCTGCTCGACGCACGCCGGCTCGAGCCTCGGCCCCGCGGCGCGGCGGGACATCGCCGGCAGCGCGTAGAAACCGAAGAGGGCCCCCGGGCCGTCGTCGTTCGGGGTCACGTCGTGGATCTCGCCCAAAGGACCGATGTAGCTGACGGCGTCGCCGGAGAGACCGTCGCGGCGCCAGAACGGCTCGTCGTAAATCGCGACGCACTTGCCTTGGCCGGCCATCCACGTCGGCTGGCCCGCGAGCTCGGCCGACCGCTTGGGCCCGAGGGCCGGATCGAGCTCCAGAGTCGACGCCGCGAGGCGCGGCGGCAGCGCGACAACGGCTTGGTCGCCTTCGTAGGTCTCGACGCCGTCGGGGCCCTGGACCGTGACGGCGACGCCGGCTTCGGTACGGGCGATGCGGGTTGCCCGGCGTCCGAGGCGAACCTGGGATTCCTGGAGCGTCCCCGCCAGGGCGCGGATCAAGCTCGCCATGCCGCCGCGCAGCCGGTAGGAACCGCCCATGCTGACGCCGAACCGCCCGCGCAGGACCTGGCCGGGGCCGCGCTCGACGAGCTCGTCGCCGCGGGCGTATTGATTGACGACGTCGTCCGCGAGGCCGAGCTCGTGGATCAGCCCGTGCATGCGCCGCTGGCCGGGCCAGAACCAGGCCGGCCCCAAGTCGACGTCGCCGGCGCGGGCCGGCCCGGTCACCGGACTCGACTGGATTCGCCCGCCGAGCCGATCGCGCCCTTCGAGCACAAACACGTCATGGCCGCGCCGGGAGAGTGAGTAGGCAGTGTGGAGTCCGCTGAGGCCTCCGCCGAGGATGAGGGTTGTCATGGCGAGATGCTATCAAATCTATCTATTAGTAGGTAGATCGAAGATTTATGGACCCGGGAAAAATCCGGGCGCGCTAACATCGACCCATGATCGACCTTGAGGCCTTGCGCGCGGAGTTGCCGCTCTTGACGTCGACGCCGGAGGGCTGGGCGCCCCTGGCGGCGGCGAATTTGGATACTTTCCTCGCCGACCACGCCGTCTGCGAGCAGCAGGCGGCGCTCTTCGGGCTGTCTCTGGTGGGCCATTACCCCGAGGACGACGAACTGGTGGAGCGCATGGGGGCGCTGGCGGCGGAGGAGGTCGCGCACTTGCGGCGTGTGCACGGCTTGCTTCGCAAGCGGGGGGCGAAGATCTCGCGACGTCGGGGCAATTCGTGGGTGCAGGGACTTCGCCAGCGCGTCGATAAGTCCAGTCCTGCGGTCTTGAAGGTCGACCGGCTCTTCGTCGGCGCTTTGATCGAAGCCCGCAGCTGCGAGCGTTTTTCGACCTTGCTCGCCGAGATCCACAACACCGAGTCCGAGGTGGCGCGCCTGCTCGTGGACCTGGGGCCGGCGGAGAAGCGCCACTGGCGGATGTTCTTCAAGCTCGCGTCGCGCGAGATGGGCCCGGAGGATCTCGAGACGCGCTGGCGCGGTTGGCTCGAGCACGAAGCGGAACTGTCCCGGGCCGGCGGCGTCGAGCCGACGGTGCACGGCTAGGGGCTCGGCTTGGGGCCCGATCGACCGGCCGATAAAACCTGGCCGCGGGTCGAGGCGCTCTTCGACCGGGCGGAGGCGCTCGACGACAGCGAACGCGAACGCTTCTTCGCGGACTGCGGGGAACCGCCGGCGATCGTCGACGAAGTGCGGGCGCTGCTGGCGGCCGACGAGCAGGCGACCGAGGAGGCGTTTCTTGCGCCGGTGGCCCGATTCGACGGCCTGTCGGACCGGGGCCCGGACGAGGTCGCCCCAGGTCCGGACGCGGTCACGGGCCCTAAGCGCTTTGGCCCCTACCGCACGGTGCGCGAGATCGGCCGCGGCGGCATGAGCGTCGTCTACCTGGCGGAGCGCATCGACGGCGGCTTCGAGCAGAAGGTGGCGATCAAGGTGATGGCCGGCGCGGCCCGCTGGCGGGGCCTGGATCGCTTCCATCGCGAGCGTCAGATCTTGGCGGACCTGAATCACCCCCACATCGCGAGCCTGATCGACGGCGGCACCGGCGTCGACGGCGAACCCTACCTGGCGATGGAGTGGATCGACGGCTCAACCGTCGACAGCCACTGCCGAGACCGGGCCTTGCCGGTCCGTCGTCGGCTGGAGCTCTTGAGCGCCGTCTGTGACGCCGTGCACGCCGCCCACCGGCTGCTGATTGTGCACCGTGACATCAAGCCCTCGAACGTGCTCGTTGACTCGGAAGGTCAAGTGAAGCTCGTCGACTTCGGCATCGCCGCCCTGCTCGACGGCGCCGAGCGGGCGGGCGATGCGCTGACGCGCACCGGCGGGCGGGTGCTGACGCCGCAGTACGCCAGCCCCGAGCAGCTCTTGGGCCAGCCCATCGGCGTGGCGACGGACGTCTACCAGCTCGGCCTGCTCGCCTATGAGATCCTCGCCGGCCGCCGCCCCTACGAGCTGGCGGAGGTCGCGCCGGTGGAGGCGATGCGGTTGGTGGTGGAGGCAGAACCGCCGCCGCCCAGCGCGTCGGCGTCTTCCCTCGGCGGTTCGTCGCCGGCCGCGGGCGCGGCGGCCGGGGCGTCGCCCAAGTCGCTGGAGATCGATGGGGACATCGACGCGATCGTCTCGAAGGCGCTCGCCAAGCGGCCGGCGGACCGGTACGGATCGGCGAATCTGCTGCGGGAAGATATCGAGCGCTATTTGGCGGGCCTGCCGATTTTGGCGCGTCCGCCGACCTTCGGCTACCAGCTGCGCAAGCTGGTGGCCCGACATCGGCTCGAATTCGGGCTGGCGGCGTCGGCGCTGGTGCTGCTGGTTGCGATGGCGGTTTTTTTCACCCACCGGCTGATCCTCGAGCGCGACCAAACCCGCCTCCAGGCCGAGCGCGCGGAGCGGCTGCTGCGGGAAAGCGAGGAGGTGACGGAGTTCCTCACCGACCTCTTCGAAGTCGCGGACCCGAACGAAGTGGGGGCCGGCGACATCACGGCGCGCGAGGTCCTCGAGCGCGGCGCGGCGCAGCTCGAGCGCCTGGACGGGCAGCCGCTGGTGAAGGCCCGGCTGCTCAATACGGTCGGCACCATTTACCGACAGATGGGGATCTACGAACCGTCCGCCGACTTCTTCGAGCAAGCGGTGGCGCTGCGCACCGACGCCGGCGCCGACCCGGTCGACCTCGCCACCAGCCTGCGGGGCCTGGCGATGACGCGCGACTTCCAAGGTCTGGAAGACGAAGCGGATGGGCTCCTGGGGGAGGCCTTGGAGCTGCTGTCCCAAGAACCTGATCACTGGACCGTCGGGGAAGCCTGGCTTCACTACGGCACCTTGCGCACCTTCCAGCGCCGGTACGACGACGCGGCGGAATATCTGGGCCTGGCCGAGGCCGCCCTGCTGGCCGCGGCTGACGAGCCTAGGGCCAGGAGCGCCACGGTGCAGCTCTACACCGCGCTCGGTCGTTTAGCGGAGGCCCGGGGGGAGTGGCCAGCGGCGGAGGCCTATTTCGCCAAAGCCGTGCCGCTGCATGAAGAGTTCTTCGGGCCCGATAACCTGATGTCGGCCAAAGCCATGAGCGATCTCGCGCTGTTGCGGGCCCAGCTCGGCCGTTTTGCCGAAGCGGAGCCGGTGGCGAAGCGAGTGGCGTCGGTGATGGCGGAGGCGATGGGGCCGGCCCATATGGACACGCTGACGGCGCAGGTGAACCTCGCCATCATCTATAAGGAACTGAAACGCTACGAAGAGTCCGAGGCTTTGTACGAGCACATCCTCGCGGCCCTGGACTCGACGCCGCCGGCCCGCGGCGCCGCGATGCGGGGCCAGGTCTTGGCCAATTACGGCGGAATGGTCAGTGAAGCGGGAGACCACGTGCGGGCGGAAGGACTGCTGCGGCGGGCGTTTGAAGCACTCTCTGGAATCGCCGGACCGGAGCACCCGATCACCGCCATCACCCGAGCTAACCTCGGGGAAGCGCTTCGGCTCCAGGGGGATCGCCGGGCCGAAGCGCGGCGCGAATTGGAGACGTCCCTTGAGCACTTGCGGGCGTCGAACGGGCCGGACTACATCGCCCTGGGGACTCCGCTGCTTAATCTTGCGCTGCTCCTCCAAGATGAAGATCCGGAAACGGCTGAGCGTTACTTCCGTCGGACGGTCGAGCTCTACGGCGTGCTGGACGAGGACGCTGAAGATCGCCTCGAGGCCGAGGCGGCGCTGCGCGCCTTTGAGCTCAGGTCGCGTTGAGGTGGCGGTGGAGCCAGGCGCGGGCCAGTCGCCAGCGGCGATAGACCGAAGACACGGAGAGGTCGAGGGCCTCGGCGATCTCCTCCATCTCGAAACCGGCGAAGAAGCGCATCTCGACGATCTGCGCCCGCAGCGGATCGAGGCGGGCGAGGTCTTCTAATCCTTCGTGCACGCTCAGGATCTCCGAAGAGGCGCCGGCCGACAGCGTCGGCGCGTCGTCGAGGGGAATCGGTCGCACGCCGCCGCCGCGTTTGGCTTGGTTCGCCGCCCGCGCCTGGTCGACGAGGATGCGTCGCATCATCTGACTCGCGACGCCGAAGAAGTGACGGCGGTTCTGCCACTGGACGTGCCGCTGGCGAGTGAGGCGCAGGAAAGCCTCGTGGATGAGCTCGACGCTGTCGAGGGGGGCGGCGAATTCCTTGCGCAGGTGGGACCGGGCGAGCCAGCGAAGCTCGGCGTAGAGCAGATCGGAGGCGCGGTCGAAGGCGTCGGCGTCGCCTTGACTCCAGGCGTCGAGCCAGTGGGTGAGCTCCGCCGTCGCCGGCTCGCGGGGTCCGTTGTCCATGCCTAGAGTCTACCGAGCGCCGGCCCTATCGAGCGGCGGTCCGGCCGCCGGCCCTATCGAGCGGCGGTCGGCCGCCGGCCCTATCGAGCGGCGGTCTGGCCGCCGGCCCTATCGAGCGGCGGTCCGGCCGCCGGCCGTTGCTATTCGCCGGTGGAGCGCATCAAATGGCGATGCGGTGCGTATCCTTGGCGACCGCAGCCGCCGAGCCGGTCCCACTCGGTATTTCGCACACTGATTTCAACGGGGAGTCGCTTGATGACCATCGCGAGCAATCATTTCGGGAAACTTCAGAACGCGGGCGGACGACGATCCCGTCCGGGTCGGCCCCGGCGGGCGAATCGTCGGTGGGCCGCGTGTCTTCTGACCGCGAGTCTACTGGCGCCAACCTTGTGGTGGTCGACCGCCGCCGAGGCCCAGTCCGGAGAGGGCTGGTCCCGCATCGACACCAATCACTTCACGATATTCAGCCAGGTGAGCGACGACGTCGGCCGCCAGGTCGGCGCCGACCTCGAGCGCCTGCACCAGACCCTCGACGTCATGACCGGCGCGCCGCGGGTCGAGCTGCCGGTGCCGACGTACTTCTATATCTTCCGCAGCGAAGAAGAGCTCGCGCCTTACCGCCAGTCACCTCCTCCTCCGCCGACGCCCCGGTCCGTCGATATTGACCTGGACCTCGAGCACGGGATGAAGATCATCGGCCAGAAGTCCTCGAACGCCGGCTACCTCGTCCCCCACGCCTACGGCACCTACGCGGTGGTGGTCGGCGCCAGTGATTTTGTGCCGACCCGCTATGTCTACAAGCAGTACCTCCACCAGCGCCTGCACGAGTCGTTCCCCGGATTGCCGTATTGGTTTAGACAAGGCGTCGCGGAGTACTTCAGCTCGTTCACGACCGAAGGCGATGTCGCCAAGATCGGCAGGCCGTCCGAGGAGCACAAGTATTGGATCCGCACAAGACACACCCGCCCTTTGATTCCGGCGGCGGATTTTATGGCGATGGGCGATGCGGATGTCTCCCGCGGTACGGACCTGGAGCAAGGGACCTATTTTCGCCAGGCGTGGGCGACGCTCCACTACCTGATCAACCGCGACGGGGCGAACGCGGCCGAGCTGGCGGCCTTCGTGGCGGCCACGGCCGACGGCGTGCCGCCCGTCCAGGCCTTCCAGGAGACCTACGGCCTCGATCTCTCGGCGCTGAATGCCCAGGTCGACGCTTATCTTCGTCAGGGTCGCTTCCGCGTGCTGTCGATGCCGATCAAAAAGCTGAGCCTCTTGAGTCTCAAGTTCCGGTCGCTGCCCGCCCCTGAAGCGATCTACCACCTCGGCGACCTGCTCGCCCGCGCGGTGCCGAATCGGGGGATCCAGGCGGCGGCCCACTTCGAACGGGCCCTGGCCCTCGATCCGAACCACGGGCCGGCGTGGGCCGGCCTCGGTGAGCTCGCCGAGAACGCCGGCGACGTCGAGACGGCGGGACGCCACTACGCCAAGGCGGTGGGTCTGGCTCCCGACCACTTTGTGATCCAGTACCTCCACGGACGCCGGCTGCTCGAGGCCCTGGGCGGGCAGCGCCCGGCGGACGACGCCGGGGAAGCGACCCTGGTGCGGGCGATCGAGGCGCTGACCCGCAGCGTCGAGCGACGTGACGAATTCGGCGAAGCGTGGGCCGAGCTCGCCTACGCCCACGGCCTCGCCAAGGAAGCGACCGACGCCGGCGTCGTGGCGATCCGGCGCGCCATGGACTTCTTTCCGAATCGCTCGGACCTGGCCCTCAACCTACTCCTCGCCCACGCCCGGCGCGGTGAGCGCGACGAAGCGGACGCTCTGGTCGAGCGCATGCGCGGCGGCCGATTTGAGCTCGCCGCCCTCAATCGCGCCTCGGAGGTCCTGCTGCAGATGGACTACCGAGAAGCCGTCGGCCTGGTGCGGCGCGGCGACACCGACAAGGCGATCGAGCTCTTTGGGCAGGTCCAGGCCCGGAGCCAGAACCCGGGATTGCGGGCGACCGTCGCGGAGCAGCTGAAGAAGCTGTCGATCGCGGGGGATTACGAGGCTTTCTTTACGCTTTACAACGAAGCGGCGGCGGCGATCAACAGCGGTGACACGGCGCTGGCGACGTCTTTGATCGACCGGATCGACTCACGCTATGACCAGGCTTGGCAGAAGAGCCAGGTCGAGCGTCTTCGGGGGTACTTGGCCCAGCGGTAGTTTTTAAGAACCACTGGACGGGTCGCGGGGCTTATCGTGGGCTCCGGTCCGTCCTGCCGCGCGGGCCGGGACAAGCCCGGCCCCTACGCCGGAGAGAAGCCTTGAAGGCGGAGCTCATTCCACCCGGGGACGAGCCGTGGCCCGGGTCCGAAGAGACGCCTTATCGGCGTCGGCCTGGATTGATTGATGGCTCGCCGCCCCGTGTTGATGTCTCTCTGCGCGCGATCCATGGCTCACACTCCGGGGCCTGGAACGGTCTCGAGTCTGGAGCGGCGCGTTGTCTGCGCCGCCCTCTGTTGATGTTTCCATGCGCGCGATCCATGGACCACACTCCGGGGTCTGGAACGGTCTCGAGTCCGAAGCGGCGCGTTGTCGGCGTCGCCCTAAGTCGACGACGGCTTTCTGGACGCGATCGATGGAGCCACACTCCGGGGTAGGGGCTGGGCTTGCCCCAGCCCGCTCTGCCGGATCGCCGCTTCAATGCACTGGAGACCCCCGGGCCACGTCGTGTCCCCGCGGCGCTCCAAGAAACATGTTTTCTCGGTCTCGCCGACCGCGAGCGCCCTTATCGACGTTTGTAGAAGAGCTTGCGATTCTTCGAGCGGGGCGACTGGGGGGCGTCGAAGCTGTCGAGGAATTTATCCTGGGCCGGGGCCGTGCCGACCAGCACGATGCGGTCGCCGCTCTGGAGGGCCTTGGCGGGGTCGGAGACAACCCGCAGGGCGCCCTCGTCGTCGCGCACCGCGACGATGCTGCAGCCGGTGCTTTCGCGGATGCCGCAGGTGGCGACGGTGCTGCCGTGGAGGTCCTTCGGCAATCGGTGCTCGAAGAGGTAAAGCCCTTCCGCGACCATCAGGATCTTGTTGTGCTGGAGCTGGTTCATCACCTCGTTCACGCCCATCGACGCGTAGGAGAGCACGGTGTCGGCGCCGGCGCGGTGGAGCGTAGCGACGTTGCGCTCGTGGCTCGCCCGGCTCATGACCTGGATTTCGGGGCGGAGCTGTCGGCAGTAGATCGTCAGGTAGACGTTGAGCTCGTCTTCCCGCGGCGTGATGATCACCGTCGACGTCTCGCGGATGCCGGCCTGCTCGAGGACTGCAAGGTCGGCGGCGCTGCCGATGATCGTGCGCTCTTCGTCTTCGACGCGGCCCGGCACGATCTCGATGATGCGGTAGTCCACGCCGCGCTGGGCGAGGGCGCGGGCCGTCGCCCGGCCGACTCGGCCGCCGCCGAGGATCACCACCGGCGCAATCGACACGTTATAGATGCAAAAGAACTCATCGTAGCGATCGAGGCTCTCTTTCGAGCCCGCGAGCAGCAGGACCGTATTGCCCAAGATTTTGGTCGTGGCCTGGGCGATCTCGAAGCGACCGCGCTCCCAGATGCCGACCACGGTCACGCCGAGGCGTTCGCGCAACTTGCTCTCGCCGAGGGTCTTGCCGACCAGCGGCGTGCCGTGGGCGCCGGCTTCCGCGATCAGCAGGTCGCCGAACTCGCCGATGACGTGGGACATGGCGTCGCCGCCGAGGGTGCGAAGCGCGAAGGATCGGCCGACGATCTCTTCGAGGCGCATGACCTCGGTCGCGCCCGCCAGCTTCAGGATGTCGACGGAAGCTTCGTCCTGGGCCGACGCGATAATCGGCAGCTCGGCGCACACACCGCGGACCGTGAACGCGACGTTCGTATTGGCCACGTCGCTGCCGGTGGAGGCGACCAGCGCCGCCCGGTGGACGCGGGCGTTTTCCCATGCTTCCGGATCATCCAAGTCGCCCACCAGCACCTTGATGCCCTCGTCGTGGAGACGCAACGCCTGCTCGATATCGGGAACCAGCAGGGCGTAATTCAGCTTGTAGTGCTCGAGCCGACGGATGAGCGCGCGGGCCACGGCGTCGAGCTGGGTCAGCAAGACGTGGCCGCGGGTCTCCGGCGGCAGCGTCCGAGGCGCCCGGGCTTCTGCCTGGGACTTCATCCACGGCGTGTAGAAGAACTCGATGAAGGTGAACGGCAGCAGGATGAGCAAGAAGATCGTGCCCGAGAGCAGCACCACGATCGAGAAAAGCCGGCCGATATCGGTCTGGAAAGTGATGTCGCCGAAACCCAGGGTCGACATCACGGTCAGCGTCCAGTAGAAGCCGGTGAGCCACGAGTGCTCCTGGCCTTCGCGCAGCATCAGCAGGTGGAAGACCACGGAGTAGACCGTGATCATGGCGGTGAGCACGATGAAGAAGCGACCGAGGGCGCGAAGGTCTCCTTCGCTCCTTCGCTCGTGCACGACCGAGGTCAGCTGGGCGACAAGGGTCTTCACGGCAGGGTCTCCGCTGGGCGCATCGATCTACGGGGTGGGGAGAGTCTGAAGAAATGCAAAGGCAGAGAAGGGAGCGGCCGGGGTGGTGTTGGCCGGCCCTCCGAAGCGGACGAGCTGAGGAATGCTAGCACTCCGGCCAGAGCAGGTGCTCGATGGCGTCCATGTCGAGGTGGCGCTCGACGTGGTCCGCCAGGCGGTCGTAGGCGGCGCCGCGGTCAAACCGGCGCCCCGGGCCCCGCCGGCCGAGGCCCCTGAGCCAGCGGTGGCGAAAATCGTCGGCGTCGAAGAGGCCGTGGAGGTAGACGCCCCACACGTGGCCGGCTTCGTCACTGGCGCCGTCGAGGGCGGAGGCTTGATCATCTGGGGCCGGAGCGTTGTCGTCGGTCCAGCGCAGGACGGCGCGTCGGCGTCCGGCGTCGGGCGCGCCGCCCCCTTCGGAGTGCGGCCACCGGGTCGTGCCCATGTGGATCTCATAGCCCTTAACGTCGGCGCCTTCGAGCTCGCCGAGCGGCCCCCCGCCGCCGATCACCTCGGCCTTCCTCAGTCGAGTGTGCTTGTGGCGACTGAAGTGGGTCACCGTCGGCAGCAGGCCGAGTCCCGGCTCCCGGCTGCCGGCCTCCGCCTCGGCGCCTTCCTGGTCGACGATGTCCGCGCCGAGCATCTGGAAGCCGCCGCAGACGCCGACGATCTGCACGCCGGTCCCGGCGAGCTCGACGAGGGCGTCCGCTAGACCGACCCGGCGGAGCCAGGCCAGGTCCGCCAGGGTCATCTTGGTCCCGGGAAGGATGACGGCATCCGTCGGCGCGCCCTCGGGGGTCGTCAGCTCCCGGGGGGAGCTCACCAAGCGCACCCGGACCCCCGGTTCGCTGACCAGGGGATCGAAATCGTCGAAATTCGACAGTCGGGGAAAACGGATCACCGCCACGTCCACCTCGCACGGTCCTTCGGGGGACTCAGGTGGTATAAGGCGGTCCTCTTCGGCGAGGCCGATGTCGCTGAGCCACGGGATGACGCCGAGGGTCGGAATGCCGCCGGCGCGCTTCTCGAGCTCGGCGGGGCCGTCGGCGAGCAGCCCGACGTCGCCCCGCATGCGGTTGATGACGAAGCCTTTGACGGTCTCTCGCTGGTCATCTTCGAGCAGCAAGACCGTGCCCAAGAGCGAGGCGAAGACCCCGCCGCGGTCGATGTCTCCGACCAAGAGCGCCGGCGCGCCGGCGTAGACCGCCACCCGCAGGTTGGTGACGTCGCTGTGGGCGAGGTTGATCTCCGCCGGGCTACCGGCGCCTTCGATGATCACCAGGTCGACGCGCTGACGCAGCCGGTCCAAGGACGCCGTGATCGCCCGCCAGAAGACGTCGCGCCGGGCGTGCCAGTCTTTGGAGAGCAGATGGCTGTGGGGGCGCCCTTCGAGGATCACCTGGCTGCGCTTTTCCGCCTCCGGTTTGAGCAGCACCGGATTCATGTCGACGTGGGGCGGGATGCCCGCCGCCTCCGCCTGCACGCAAGTCGAGCGGCCGATTTCGTGCCCCTCGGCGGTGACGCCGGCGTTCAGCGACATATTCTGCGCCTTGAACGGCGCCACCGCCAGGCCGCGGCGGGCGAAGATCCGGCAGAGCGCCGCCACCAGCGTCGACTTACCGGCGTCCGAGCAGGTGCCGACGATCATCAGGGCCGGGGCCGGGCCGGGTCGGCGCGTCATCGCTCGGTTTGCGGAGACCATTCGTGTGGCAGCCACTCGCCGTGGCCCGGCACCAGGTCGGGCCACTGCGGGACCGGGGCTCCGGCGGCGGTGCCGCGGACCGCGGCGATCGGTCCCCCGTGGCCGACGACGACGGCCGCGGCGGGGCGGTGCCGGAGGTGTCCGTCGAGGGCGCGGAGCACGCGGTCGCGCATGGCGAAGGTGGTCTCGCCACCGGGCGGGCTCCAGGTCGCCGGCTCGGCGATCATGCCGTCCATGGCGTCGCCGGTCTCGGCGTAGATCGCGTCCCACGACTTTTTTTCCCACGCGCCGAAGTTCCGCTCCCGAAGGGCCGGGTCGAGAGTCGCGCGCAGGCCGGTGATCTTCTCGAGGAGCCCGGCCAGGTAGCGGGTCCGACGGAGGTCGCTCGACAGGAGGGGCACGTCGTCGGCCTGGTCCCGGATCCACAGCGCAATAGCGTTGGCGGCGTGGCGACTTTGGGCGCGTCCGCGGGATCCGAGGCCGAGGTCGGCGTCGCCGTAGCAGTGGCCGCGCCAGCGCGGGTGCACTTCGCCGTGGCGGATGAAGACGATCCGGGTCACGGGCCGAGGAGCCCCGTCGTCCACGGCACCTGGGGCGGAACGGGGGGTGAGGCCGCGGCCGGGTCGGCGGCGAGCGCGAGCAGAAAGACGACCTGGCCGATGTAGCACAGGGCCCCCAGGCAGTCGCCGGTGACGCCGCCGAGGCGGCGCTTCAGGTGTCTCAAGAAAACGAAGCCGACCAGCGCCGCGGTGACGATCGCCGCCGCGGTGCGGACCGGAGCGACGGCGCCGATCCACAGCAGGAAGGGCAGCGCGGTGACGACGGCGAGGGCATATTGCCCAC
>JBCDKB010000093.1:0-21774 GCA_038747035.1 Acidobacteriota bacterium
CGCAGATTCAGGATGATGTCGGTGACATCTTCGACAACGCCGGGAATCGAAGAGAACTCGTGCAGCACACCTTCGATGTAAACCGCCGTAACCGACGCGCCTTCGATCGAAGACAGCAAGGCGCGGCGCAGGGCGTTACCGATGGTCGTCGCGAAGCCCCGCTCGAACGGCTGGGCTGAGAAAGTAGCAAAAGTGGGGGTTGCGCTTTCGCGCGCAATATCGACCCGCTTGGGCCGTTGGAAGCCTTTCCAAAGCATGGAGTCTCCTTCCTTTGAGACTAGCGGCTGTAGAACTCAGCGAAAAACTCCGCCGCGGCGGAATCTCGGAATCCTCGCGGATCAGCCGGGGGCTGACCCGGACTTGGAATCAAACGCGACGGCGCTTGCGCGGCCGGCAGCCGTTGTGGGGGATCGGCGTGATGTCTTTGATCGATTGCACCTGCAGGCCAACGCCCTGGAGGGCGCGAATCGCGGACTCGCGACCGCCGCCCGGGCCCTTGACCAGCACGTCGATGGTGCGCATGCCCTGCTCCTTCGCAGCGAGGCCGGCGTCACGGCCAGCGAGCTGCGCCGCAAACGGGGTGCCCTTGCGGGAGCCTTTGAAACCGGCTTTGCCGGCGGAGGCCCAACCGATGACGTTGCCTTCAGGGTCCGTGATCGAGACCTGGGTATTGTTGAAGGACGCCAGGATGTAGGCGTGCCCGTGGGCGATATTGCGTCTCTCGCGCTTCTTGCCCGAACGCTTGGTGTCTTTTTTCGCTTTCGCCATGATCTAGCTCACTTCCTGACCTTTTTCTTACCGGCGACCTGAATGCGCTTCGGTCCCTTACGGGTGCGGGCATTCGTGCTGGTGCGCTGGCCGCGGACCGGCAGGCCACGGCGATGACGCACACCGCGGTAGCAGCCGATCTCCATCAGACGGCGGATGTTTTGGGACACTTCCTTGCGGAGGTCACCTTCAACGCGGTACTTCTCTTGGATTTCCTGACGGATGCGCCGAGCTTCGTCCTCGGTCAGGTCCTTGACCTGCGTCTCGGGCTCGACCTTGGCGGCGGCCAGGATGTCTCTGGCCAGGGAGCGGCCGATTCCGTGAATGTAGGTGAGGCCGATCCACACCTGCTTGTTTGGGGGTAAATCAACCCCGGAAATACGTGCCATGGATCTAACCCTGCCGCTGCTTATGCTTGGGATTGCTGGTGCAAATGACCCGCACCACTCCGCGGCGGCGAATCACTTTGCAGTCGGAACACATGCGCTTAACGGACGCGCGAACTTTCATGATCTTGGCCTTTCGTTGAGATCAATCTCGAAAGAAGTCTCGATCGGGTGAATCTTTGAACTTAGCGGTGAAATGCTGTGGGACTGATGGTGCAAGCCATCAGCCGTTGGCGGCGATCTTCGGTTCCGAGGCAGAAAATCCGAGGACTTCTGCGCTCTCCGCCTCGCCGACTCCGAGGATCCAGGGACCGCCCTCCGTAATCGCAACGGAGTACTCGAAGTGGCAAGAAAGCGTGCCGTCCTTGGTGCGCGCCGTCCAACCGTCTTTATCCATGCGGACGTCTTTTCGACCGGCATTGACCATCGGCTCGATCGCCAGCACCAGTCCGGGACGCAAACGCATGCCGGTGCCCCGTTTTCCGTAATTCGGAACCTGGGGCTCTTCGTGCATCGCCATACCGACGCCGTGGCCAACGAATTGCTTGACCACTGAGAAGCCGTTGCGACGCACATGGCGCGCGACCGCGGAGCCGATGTCGCCCAGCCGACCATTCGGTCGCATCTGCTGGGCACCGAGCATCAAGCTTTCCCGCGTCACGCGCAGCAAGTCGGTGGCTTCCTGGGAAACCTGGCCGACAGGATAGGTGCGGGCGGCGTCGCCGACGTAGCCTTTGAGCAAGACGCCGCAGTCGAGCCCGATGATATCACCCTCTTCGAGGGGACGGTCATCGGGGATGCCGTGGACGATGACGTCGTTCAAGGCGGTGCAGAGGGTCGCGGGGAAGCCCCGATAATTGAGGAACGCCGGCACGCCTCCGCGGGAGCGGATGTGGTCATAGGCCCAACGATCCAGCTCCCGCGTGGTGACGCCGGGCGCCACGCGCTCGGCCAGGCCAGCCAAGATCTCGTGCACGATGGCATTGGCCTCGTGCATGAGCTCCAGCTCGCCCGGCGTTTTGAGCACGACCCGGGAGCTCACTATGCGCCCACCGCCTCGGCGATCGCAGCCTCGACCGCTTCCATCGACTGGTCGCCGTCGATCTCACGGAGCAGGCCTCGCTCGCGGTAATGATTCACCAGCGGCTCGGTCTTGATCCGATATTGCTCGAGCCTCTCGATGACCACTTCCGGCCGGTCGTCTTTGCGACCGAGTTCGATAAAGCGCTTGTGCGCCCGCGCCTCGAGGACCTTCTGCGGCACATCGATGAGAACCACGTGGTCGATCGCCGAACCGCGCCGCTCCATGATGGAGTCGAGCGTCGCCACCTGGGGCAAAGTCCGCGGGTAGCCGTCCAGCAAGAATCCGCTCTCGGCGTCCGCCTGCCCCAGTCGATCTTCGATCACCTCAGCCATGAGCTCGTCAGAAACGAGCAGGCCTTGGTTCATGACGTCCTTGACGCGATCACCGAGCTCGGAACCGGCGGCGACGGCGCCCCGCAGCATCTCACCGGTCGAGATCGCGGGGATCCCGAGGCGGCTCGCCAAACGAGCCGCCTGGGTGCCCTTCCCCGAATTCGGGGGGCCGAGGAAGACGATGCTACTTGCGGCCACGGACGCGGCCTTTCTTAAGGAAGCCGTCGTAGTTGCGCATGACGAGCTGGCTTTCGACCTGCTGGACGAAATCCATCGCCACACCGACGATGATCAGGAGCGACGTTCCACCGAAGTAGAAGTCGATGCCGATGCCGTTGATGATCCAAGCCGGCACGAAGCGATCGAGCGCTTCGCCCACAAACGGCAGGCTGCCAACCTTGAAGCCGACGAGCATGATCTCCGGAAGGACCGATACCGCCGCCAGGTAGATCGAACCGATCATCGTCAGCCGCGTCAGGATGCGGTCGATATATTCCGCCGTCCGTCGACCCGACCGAATGCCCGGGATGAAGCCGCCATACTTGCGCATGTTCTCGGCCGTGTCCTGGGGGTTGAAAATGATCGAGACGTAGAAGTAGCAGAAGAAGACGATCGTCGTGACAAGCAGCACGTAGTAGATCGGCTGGCCCATCGACAGGATGTCCGACAGGCGCTGCATCGGCTCCCACGTGGTGAGCTGGGCCAAGGTCGGGAACACCATCACCACGGATGACGCGAAGATCACCGGGATCACGCCGCCGGTGTTGACGCGGAGCGGCAGGTAGGTGTTCTGACCGCCGTAGACCTTGCGGCCGACGACGCGCTTGGCGTACTGCACCGGGATCCGACGCTGGGCGCGCTCCATGTAAACGATGAATGCGGTCACCGCACCCATGAAGACGATCAGCGGAACGATCAGGAGCGGCGACAATTCGCCGGTCTGCATCTTGGCCCAGGTGCTCGCGATCGCGCTCGGCAAGCCGATGACGATACCCGCGAAGATGACGAGGGAGATACCGTTACCGATACCCCGCTCGCTGATCTGCTCACCGAGCCACATCACAAAGGCACAGCCGGTGGTGAGCGTCAGAATCGTCATCAAGCGGAAACCCCAACCGGGGTTGGGGACGAGCTGCAGGCCGCCCGGCGTCGCGATCTTCTCAACCGCGAAGGCAATACCGGTCGACTGGATCAACGACACGAGGAGCGTGCCGTAGCGCGTGTACTGCGTGATCTTCCGCCGCCCGAGCTCGCCCTCCTTGGAGAGCTTCTCGAGGTAAGGCACGACCACCGTCAGCAGCTGCAGAATGATCGACGCCGTAATGTAGGGCATGATGCCCAAGGCGAAGATGGCAGCGCGCTCGATGGAGCCACCGGTAAAGGTGTTGAGGAAGCCGAGCATCGTTCGACGCGCGGCCTCCATCACCTCAACCAGCGCGCTCGGATCCACACCCGGCACCGGAATATTGCAACCGATGCGGTAGACCGCGAGCATCGCGAAGGTGAAGAAGATGCGTTTTCGCAGCTCCGGGATCGCCGCGATATTGCGGAAACTATCGATCACGAGCCCAGCTCCTCGCAGGTGCCGCCGGCGGCTTCGATCTTCTGCCGAGCCGATTTCGAGAATTTGTGCGCCTTGACGTTGACGCCGGCTTCGATCTCGCCGTCGCCAAGAATCTTGACCGGACGTCCGCGCCGCACCTTGCCGTGCGCCAACAGGGTCTCCGGCGTGATGTCGCCTTCGCCGGCCAGCTCAGCCAGGTCACGCACGTTCACAACCGAATACTCGGTCCGGAAGATATTGGTGAAACCTCGCTTCGGGACGCGGCGGACGAGGGGCATCTGGCCGCCTTCGAAGCCGATCCGTTGCGAGTATCCGGAGCGCGAACGCTGGCCCTTGTGGCCGCGACCGGCGGTCTTGCCGGTGCCGGAGCCTGGGCCTCGGCCGATACGCTTCTTCGTCTTGGTACTGCCCGGGGCGGGCGAAAGCTCGTGTAGCTTCATGGGATCACTCCTCGATGATGCGGGCGAGGTGCTGGATCTTCTTCACAGCGCCGCGCACGGCCGGCGTGTCTTGCCGCTCCACCACGTGGCGGATCCGACGCAGACCGAGCGTCCGAAGAACCTCACGATGCGGCTTCGGATAGCCGATCGGGCTTCGGTATTGCTCGATACGAATGGTCTTGGTCTCTTCACTCGACATGGATCAATCTCCTAGCCGGATCAGGCCGAGGCTTCGGCCGCGGGCTTATCTTCGCCGACCGGCAGACCGCGCAAACGGCGGACGGTTTTCTCGTCTCGCAGCTGCATCAGACCCTCGAACGTAGCCTTCACCACGTTCTGCGGATTCGTGCTGCCGAGCGATTTTGTGAGGATATTGGCGATGCCGGAGACCTCGAGGACCGCGCGCACCGGGCCGCCGGCGATCACGCCGGTACCGGCGGACGCGGGCTTGAGCAGGACGCGACCGGCTGAGAAGACACCGATGACTTCATGCGGAATGGTTCCGTCGACCATCGGTACCTGAATGAGATTCTTCTTCGCGGACTCAATGCCCTTGCGGATGGCCATCGGAACTTCCTTGGCCTTACCGGTGCCGTAGCCGACCCGGCCGGAGCCGTCGCCGATGACCACGAGCGCCGAAAAGGAGAAGTTCTTACCGCCCTTGACCACCTTGGTCACGCGGTTGATGTGGACGACCTGCTCCTGAAACTCAGGCTCGCGCTCAAAATTCCTACTACGCACTAGTTTCTCCTTGCCGACAAAGCGCTGGGCTGTGCCGGATGATGCCGCTCGGCCCTAAAATTTGAGACCTTCTTCACGGGCAGCCTCTGCGACGGCCCGGACTTTCCCGTGGTAGATGAAGCCGCCGCGATCGAAGACAACCGTCTCGATACCGCGGGCTTTGGCCCGCGAAGCGATCAGCTTGCCGACGGCGGTCGCCGCTTCTTGACTGCCGGCGGACTTCTCGAGGCCGCTCTGAAGGTCGGCCTCCCGGGAGCTGGCCTGCGCCAGCGTGACCCCACCCGCGTCGTCGATCAACTGCGCGTAGACGTAGCGCAGGCTCTTGAAAACCGCGAGCCGCGGCCGGTCAGCCGTACCGGCAATCCGGTTGCGCAGGCGCCGGTGGGCGCGCAGGCGGCGGTGCCGTTTGGCCATAATTTTCTTGGCGTGTGAATCGCTCATCACTTGCGTCCTAATCTTGGAATCGAGTCAATCGGGTTGCCGCTACTTCGCGCCGGCCTTACCGGCCTTACGACGGATGTACTCACCGCTGTAGCGAATGCCCTTCGCCTTGTACGGGTCAGGCGGACGGAGCGCCCGAATCTCGGCGGCGACTTGACCAACACGCTGACGGTCAGCGCCGGTGATCTTGACTTTGTTGGCTTTGGTGTCGATCTCGATCGAGATGCCTTCCGGCACCGGATACACCACAGGATGGGAGTAGCCGAGGGAGAAGTGAGCTTCCTTGCCTTTGACTTCTCCACGGTAGCCGACGCCGACGATCTCGAGCTCTTTGGCGAACCCTTCCGTGACGCCCTGCACCGCGTTGTTGAGAAGCGCACGGGTAAGGCCGTGCTTCGCCCGCACCGGCCCGGTGTCATTGACACGGCTGACGGTAATCACCGCGCCGTCGATCTCGACAGGGCATTCGGCCGGGAAGACTCGATGCTGAACCTTACCCTTGGGGCCTTCGGCGAAGAAGGTGTCGCCTTCGAGACGAACCTTGGCGGCGGCCGGAACGTTGATGGGCTGTTTGCCTACTCTGGACATCTTTCTATCCTCACCAAAGCTCGCACAGAATCTCGCCGCCGACCCGCATCTCACGCGCCTGCTTGTCGGTCAGGAGACCTCGCGACGTGGAAACGATGGCCGTTCCGAGTCCGTTCAGAACCGGCTTGATGTCATCGGCACCGCGGTAGACGCGGCGGCCGGGCTTCGAGACGCGCTCAAGGCGGCGAACAGCCGGAATACCTTGGTAGTTATAAGCCAAGAAGATTCGCAGCACATCCTGGGGCTCCTGCTCGATGACTTCGAAGTCCTGGAGGTAGCCTTCTTGCTTGAGCAGCGCGACGATGTTCCGCTTGAGCTTCGAGCTCGGCACGTCGAGACGATCGTGCTTGGCCAGTAGCGCATTGCGGATTCTCGTCAGGAGGTCCGCAACTGGGTCGGTCATGCTCATGTGATTCTCTCCCGCGCGTCTCGCTGTGCAGCTGGGCTGCGGGGACGCGCTCTTGGGCGCTAGTTATTCTTCTTGGCGAAGGGCATACCGAGCTCGCGAAGAAGGAATCGCGCGCGCTCGTCGTTGCCGGCGCTGGTGACGATGGTGAGGTTCATGCCCTTGATCGCGTCCACCTTGGTGGCGTCGATTTCCGGGAAGATCGTGTGCTCTTTGATGCCGAAGGTGTAGTTGCCTCGGCCGTCGAAGCTTTTGTTGGGGACGCCTCGGAAGTCGCGAACTCGGGGCAGGGCCGTCGAGATCAGGCGGTCGAGGAACTCCCACATGCGGTCGCCGCGGAGGGTAACGCGGGTCCCGATGGCCATCCCTTCGCGCAGCTTAAAGGCCGCGATCGATTTCTTGGCTCGGGTGATAGTGGCGTGCTGGCCGGCGATCGCCGTCAGCTCGACCTGGGCAACTTCGAGCAGCTTGTAATTGCGGCTCGCCTCACCGAGGCCGATGTTGATCGCCACCTTGTCTACCCGCGGTACCGCCATCTGGTTCTTGATGCCGAACTCTTCCTGCAGTTTCGGCACGACCTCATCGCGGTAGCGCACTTTGAGACTCGGGGTGTAGCTTTCAGTCATGGTGCTTTATCTCCGCCAGGGCGCTCAATCGAGGGTGGCGCCGGAGACCTTGGCCACGCGGACCATTATCTTTTTGCCACCGCGCTCGATTTCTTTGCGGCCAACTCGCGTCGGCTTACCGGTCTCGGGGCAGACCACCATCAGATTCGAAAGGCGGATCGGGGCCTCGGTATCGAGGATGCCGCCTTGGACCTGACGCTGAGGATTGGGGCGCGTGTGCTTCTTCATCAGGTTGACCTGTTCGACGATCGCCGTCTCGTTCTTATGGTCGACCCGCAGCACTTTGGCACGGGTGCCACGGTCTTTACCCGTGATCACCTCGACCTCGTCGCCTTTTTTGATCTTCAATTTCTTCATGGCTCGTTGCTTTCTACGAACTTGTCTTTCAGCGGTGTGCGGATCGCCCGACCGTGTCTCAGAGGACTTCGGGGGCCAAAGACACGATCTTCATGAAACGTCGTTCGCGAAGCTCACGAGCGATCGGACCGAAGACGCGAGTACCGACGGGCTCATTATTGGCGTCGATGAGCACGGCCGAATTGTTGTCGAAGCGGATGTAGCTGCCGTCTTTGCGGCGCGTGGCGTTGCGAGTGCGGACGATGACGGCGCGGACAACCTGTCCCTTTTTCGCCGTGCCGTCCGGCAGCGCTTCCTTGACCGACGCGGTGATGACGTCGCCAACACTCGCCGTCTTGCCGGTGGAGCCACCGAGGACGGTGATGCAGCCGATCCGCTTTGCGCCCGAGTTGTCAGCGACCTCGAGGACGCTTCCCATTTGAATCATGGCTCAGCTCCTCTCTCAGCTGACTCGACCGACGATCTCGCGCACGCGCCAGCGCTTGCGCTTCGAAAGCGGCCGGCTCGACACGATGACCACGCGGTCACCTTCCCGAGCTTCGTTGTTCTCGTCATGGGCGGCGAATTTCTTCGACTTCTTGACGAACCGCTTATAGAGCGGATGAATAACCGTACGCTCGACGCGGACGGTGACGGTCTTATCTTGCTTGTCGCTGACCACGACGCCGGCTAGAACCTGCTGGCGTCCGCGCTCCTCTTCGGGCGCTTGGGTCTCGTTCTGATCGCTCATCTCGAATCACTCCTGGCAAGCTAGGAAGCCTGCTTCTCCCGCAGCACGGTTTGCACCCGTGCACGGTCACGGCGGGCGTCCCGCACTTTGGCCGGGTTGTCGAGCTGACCCTGGGTGGTCTGCTGCAGCCGCAGGTTGAAAAGCTGCTGGGAGAGCTCTTTGTCGTGCTCAAGCAGCTCATCGACGGTAAGGTCACGTAGTTCCGAAGCCTTCATTTCACTTCTCCGCTCAGGCTTCTTGCCGGCTGATGAATTTCACCTTGATCGGCAACTTGTGGGAAGCGAGGCGCATCGCCTCTTTGCCCAACTCGAGATCGACGCCTTCGAGTTCGTAAAGCACTCGACCAGGCTTGACCACGGCGACCCAGCCTTCCGGGTTACCTTTACCCTTACCCATACGGGTTTCGAGGGGCTTCTTGGTCACCGGCTTATCCGGGAAGATGCGGATCCACACCTTGCCTTGACGCTTGATGTGGCGGGTGATCGCGATACGAGCGGACTCGATCTGGCGGGACGTAATCCACCCGGGCTCGAGGGCTTGGAGACCGTAGTCCCCAAAGCTCAAATAGTCTCCGCCCTTGGCCCGGCCGCGCATGCGACCGCGGTGGCGCTTGCGATATTTGACTTTTTTAGGCTGAAGCATCGGTTAGTCCTCCTCAGCCCGCGCGGCGGGCCTTCTCCTTGAGCAGGTCACCCTTGTAGACCCAGACCTTGACGCCGATGGCGCCGTAGGTCGTGCGAGCCTCCGCAAAGCCGTAGTCGATATCGGCCTTGAGCGTATGGAGAGGCAAACGACCTTCCTGGTACCACTCGGTGCGGGCGATTTCGGCGCCGCCGAGGCGACCGCTGACCATGATCTTCACGCCCTTGGCGCCGAACCGGAAAGCGCTCTCCATCGCCTTACGCATCGCGCGGCGGAAGGAAACCCGGCGCTCGAGCTGTCCGGCGATCGACTGCGACACCAGCTGGGCGTCGAGTTCGGGGCGTTGGATCTCTTGAATGTTGATGTGGACTTCGCGTCCGGTCATCTTGCGCAGGTCGTCGCGGAGCTTGTCGACTTCGGCACCCTTGCGGCCGATGATGATGCCCGGTCGCGAGGTGTAGATCGTCACGCGGAGGCGATTGGCGGCCCGCTCGATGTCGATCTCGGAGACGCCGGCGTGCGAGAGGCGCCGCTTCAGCTTGTCCCGGAGATCAAGATCTTGATGCAAGATGTTGGCGTAGTCCTTCTCGGCGTACCACCTGGAGTGCCACGTCTTGTTGTAGGACAGCCGGAAGCCGTAGGGATGGGTCTTCTGGCCCACTATCAATTCCTCCTGCCGCGCTCTTCACCCTCAGGACGGGTGTCGAGCTTGATGGTCACGTGGCTCTGCCGCTTCAGTTTGCGGTAGGCCCGCCCCATGGTGGTGAACCAGACCCGCTTCATGGCAGGTCCTCCGTCGACAAAGATCTCTTTGATGTAGAGATCTTCGACGTCTACCGTCTCATCGCGGTTCTCCGCGTTCGCGACGGCGGACTTCAAGAGCTTCTCGAGCGGGCCGGCGGCACGCTTTTTGGTGTGCTTCAGAATGACCACAGCTTCTTCGACGTCACGCCCGCGGATCAGGTCGGCGACCAGACGGACTTTCTGCGGCGAAGATTGCAGGTGGCGAAGCCGTGCGGTGACTTCCATCGTCATCTCCTCCCGGCCATCTTTTCTTTCTTACCAGCGTGCCCGCGGAAGGTGCGGGTCATGGCGAATTCGCCGAGCTTGTGCCCGACCATATTCTCGCTGACGTAGACCGGAATGAACTTCGTGCCGTTGTGCACCGCCAGCGTATGCCCGACCATGTCGGGAATGATGGTGGAGCGACGCGACCAGGTCTTTTCGACCCGCTTTTGACCGGACTCGTTCATCGCGTCGATCTTCTTGAGAAGCGACGGATCGACGAAGAAGCCCTTTTTCAGCGATCTCGACATGGCGTTTCCTTCAGTTCGCGGTGAATTTCTTCAGACTTTGAATGGGGTGCCGAGATCATTTGCGGCCGCGACGGCGGACGATCATGTTGTCGGTACGCTTGTTGTTGCGAGTCTTATAACCCTTGGTCGGGACGCCCCACGGAGTCGTGGGATGCCGGCCGCCGGAACTCCGGCCCTCACCGCCACCCATCGGGTGATCGACAGGGTTCATGGTCACACCCCGGTTGTGGGGGCGGCGGCCGAGCCAGCGCTTGCGACCAGCTTTGCCGAGCGACTGAATCTCGTGCTCCGAGTGGCCCAGCACACCGATGGTGGCGTAGCAGTCGAGGTGCACGCGGCGGACTTCGCCAGACGGCAGCTTGATCTGCGAGTAGTCGCCATCTTTAGCCATCAGCTGGGCGCCGGTACCGGCGGAGCGAACCATCTGGCCACCCTTGCCGATCTTCAGCTCGATGTTGTGGATGATCGTACCGAGCGGGATGTTGCGGATCGGCAGGGCGTTGCCCGGATCGATCGGCGAACCCGGTCCGGCGACCACCGTGGCGCCCACGTCCAGCTTGGAGGGCCACAGGATGTAGCGCTTGTCGCCGTCGGCGTAGTGCAGCAGCGCGATGCGCGCGGAGCGGTTCGGGTCGTACTCGATGGAGGCGACCTTCGCCGGAACGCCGACCTTGCCGTGGCGCTTGAAATCGATGGTCCGATAGCGCCGCTTGTGACCGCCGCCGCGGAACCAGATGGTCTGGCGTCCGGAGTTGTTGCGACCGCCGATGCGCTTCTTGCCCTTGGTCAGGCGCTTCTCGGGCTTCTTGCCCTTCGTGAGCTCTTCGTTGGTGGTCTGCGTCTTGAAGCGCTGACCGGGGCTCGTCGGCCTAAATTTCTTGATCGCCATGATCAGGCCCCCTCGAAGAATTCGATCGGTTTTTCACCGTCGGCCAGCCGCACGTAGACCTTTTTCCAGTCCGGGCGGCGACCGAAGAAACGACCCTGACGACGCAGCTTGCCGTGCATGTTGGCGCTGCGGACTTCAGCGACTTTGACGCCGAACTGCGCTTCAACGGCCCGTTTCACTTCGATCTTGTTGGCGTCCCGCGCAACCTCAAAGGCATAGGTCTCTGTGAACTCGCGTTGCAGAGTCGCCTTCTCGGTGATCAAGGGACGGCGGATGAC
Organism: Acidobacteriota bacterium; assembly: GCA_038747035.1. Lineage (GTDB taxonomy): Bacteria > Acidobacteriota > Thermoanaerobaculia > Multivoradales > J023 > JAUIJL01. The sequence continues at coordinate 11,589 of JBCDKB010000093.1, forward strand.
TTCTTCGATTCTCATTTCGAGAGCACCTCCACCAGGCGGCCGAGGGCGGCTTCGGAAAGCACGAGGTGCTCGCGGGCCACGATCTCGTAGACGTTGATACCGAGGGCATCAATCGCCTTGACCTTGGGGTTGTTGCGCGCCGCCAGCATGAGATTCCGGTTGTCGCGGGAGTCCACGACGAGCGCTTTGGAGTCGATGCCGAGCCCTTCGAGGGTCGACACGAAAGCCTTGGTCTTGTGGCTATCGAGCTCGATCTGATCGATGACGATCAGCTTCTCCTCGGCCAGTTTGCGAGACAGCGCCGATTTCAGGGCGTTCTTCTTCTCGCGGACCGAAACCTTGTCTTGGTAAGAGCGCGGCTGGGGACCGTGGACGGTGCCACCGGTACGCCACAGGGGGGTCCGGATGCTGCCGACACGGGCACGGCCGGTGCCCTTCTGACGCCAGAGCTTCTTGCCGGAACCGGCGACTTCAGAACGCACTTTTGTTTTGTGCGTTCCCGCGCGACGGGCGGCGAGAATCGACTTCACCACGTTGTGGATCAGATGCTCTTTGTAGGGATAGGCGAAGAGCTCTTCGCGAACTTCGATGTCGCGAACGTCATCACCTTTGAGGCTTTTGACCTTGATCTTCATGACACTGAACCTCGACGGCCTCAGCCGCGCTTGGCTTCACGCAACTCGATGTAACTGTTGCGCGCACCGGGCACGGCGCCCCGCAGGTAAATCAGGTTCTCTTCGTCGTCGACTTTGACGATCTGGAGGTTCTTCACGGTGACCCGCTTGCCACCCATACGCCCGGGCAGACGAACGCCGGGGAACACGCGTGACGGGTAGGCCGACTGGCCGATTGAACCCGGAGCACGATGGAACATCGAGCCGTGGGTCGCGCGACCGCCGCCGAAGCCGTGGCGCTTGATAACGCCCTGGAAGCCTTTACCTTTCGACGTGCCGACGACGTCGACGTAGTCATTCTCGGCAAAGACCGAGGCCTTGACCTGGTCGCCGGGCTTGGCCGGGTCGTCGTCCGTGACCTTGAACTCGACGAGGCTGTGCGTCGGAGCGACTCCGGCCTTGTCGAAGTGGCCGCGGGTGGCCTGGTTGGGCTTCTTCGGGGGGTTGTCTTCGACGAGGCCGAGCTGGACAGCTTCGTAGCCGTCCGTCTCGGCGCTCTTGCGCTGGATCACCAAACAGGGGCCGGCCTTGACCACCGTCACCGGGACGACTTTGCCGTCCTCGGCGAAGATCTGCGTCATGCCGATTTTCTTGCCGACTATGCCTTTCATCGCCTCGCTCCTTTGCGTCTGAGGCCCGACGGCCTCAGAGCTTGATCTCCACGTCAACGCAGGCCGGCAGCTCGAGCTTCATCAACGCGTCGACGGTGTGGGCCGTCGGGTCGTAGATGTCGAGCAGCCGCTTGTGGGTGCGGATCTCGAATTGCTCTCGCGACTTTTTGTCGACGTGAGGCGAACGGTTGACGGTGTAGCGGGAGATGTGGGTGGGCAGAGGAATCGGCCCTACTACCCGCGCCCCGGTTCGGCGAGCGGTGTCGACGATTTCACTCGTCGAGGTATCCAGGATGCGGTAATCGAAGGCCTTCAGCCTGATGCGGATTTTTTCATTCACCATCGTGCAATCCTTTGCCCTTTTCTAGCGTCTCCGAGTGCGATCACTCGACGATTTCGCTGACGGTGCCGGCACCGATGGTGCGGCCACCTTCGCGGATGGCGAAACGAACGCCCTGCTCCATCGCGATCGGCGCGATCAGATCCACCGACATGGTTACGTTGTCACCGGGCATCACCATCTCCGTGCCCTCCGGAAGCTGGGCGCTGCCCGTCACGTCCGTGGTGCGGAAATAGAACTGCGGACGGTAGCCGTTGAAGAAAGGAGTGTGGCGGCCGCCCTCTTCCTTCGTCAGCACGTAGACCTCGCCCTTGAACTTCGTGTGCGGGGTGATCGAACCAGGCTTCGACAGCACCTGGCCACGCTCGACCTCGTCCTTCTTCGTGCCGCGCAGCAGGATGCCCACGTTGTCGCCGGCTTCGCCCTGGTCCAGCAGCTTGCGGAACATCTCGACGCCGGTGACGGTCGTCGACGTGGTGTCGCGGATGCCCACGATCTCCACCGTCTCGCCGACCTTGATGATGCCGCGCTCGATACGGCCGGTCACCACGGTGCCGCGGCCCTGGATCGAGAAGATGTCTTCGATCGGCATCAGGAAGTCCTGGTCGAGCACCCGGAGCGGTTCCGGGATGTACTCATCGACGGCGGCCATCAGCTTGTCGACGGTCGCCGGCCAGTCGCCTTCGCCGTTCAGCGCGTTCAGCGCCGAGCCCTGGATCACCGGAATGTCGTCGCCCGGGAAATCGTAGGAGGACAGCAATTCGCGGATCTCCATCTCGACGAGCTCGAGCAGCTCCTCGTCGTCGACCATGTCGCACTTGTTGAGGAACACGACGATCGCCGGCACGCCCACCTGACGGGCGAGCAGGATGTGCTCGCGGGTCTGGGGCATCGGGCCGTCGGCCGCGGAGACCACCAGGATCGCGCCGTCCATCTGGGCGGCACCGGTGATCATGTTCTTCACGTAGTCGGCGTGGCCCGGGCAGTCGACGTGGGCGTAGTGACGGCTCGCCGTCTCGTACTCCACGTGGGCGGTGGCGATCGTGATGCCACGTTCGCGCTCTTCCGGAGCCTTGTCGATATTGTCGAAAGCGGTGAAGTCGGCGAGACCGTGGTCAGCCTGCACCTTGGTGATCGCCGCGGTCAGGGTCGTCTTGCCGTGATCGACGTGTCCGATGGTGCCGATGTTGACATGCGGCTTATTTCTCTCGAACTTTTCCTTGGCCATGTCGTCCTCTGAATCTGTCTAAAAGACTGTGTCGTGTAGACGTCGTCGTTAGCGTGTAAAGCGAATTTTGTGGGGGTCCGGATCAGCCTTCGGCTTTGGCGACAACGTCATCGCTGACGTTCTTCGGCGCCTGCTCGTAGCTGTCGAACTGCATGGTGTAGGTCGCGCGGCCCTGCGTTGAAGAGCGCAGATCCGTGGCGTAGCCGAACATTTCGGAAAGCGGGACTTTGGCGTTGATGACCTGGGCGTTTGCCCGAGCCTCCATCGACTGGACGCGGCCACGGCGGGAGTTGAGGTCACCCATGACGTCGCCCATATATTCCTCGGGAGTCACCACCTCGACCGCCATCACCGGCTCGAGAAGAACCGGATTGGCCTTCTTCCAGGCGTCCTGGAGAGCCATGGAACCGGCGATCTTGAACGCCACCTCAGAAGAGTCGACGTCGTGGTAGCTACCGTCGTAAAGATCGACCTCTAGGCCCGAAACCGGGAAGCCGGCGAGCGGCCCCGTTTCCATGGCCTCGGTGATACCTTGCTCGATCGGCTTGATGAATTCGCGGGGAATCGTGCCGCCGGTGATCTGGTCATTGAACTTGAGGTGCCCCTCGGTCCACGGACGCAGTTTGATCTTGGCGTGGCCGTATTGGCCTTTACCACCACTCTGCCGCACGAATCGGCCGTTGCCGTTGGCCTCGCGGGTGATGGACTCTTTGTAGGCCACCTGCGGCCGGCCGACCTGCGCGCCGACGTTGAATTCGCGAACCAGGCGGTCGACGATGATGTCGAGGTGAAGCTCACCCATACCGGAAATGAGCGTCTGGCCGGTGTCCTGGTCGGTGTGCACGCGGAAGGTCGGATCCTCCTGCTGCAAGCGAATCAGGGCGGTGCTGAGCTTCTCGCGGTCCGCTTTGGTCTTCGGCTCGATCGAAACCGAGATCACAGGCTCCGGGAAGCTCATCGACTCGAGGACGATTTCGTGGTTCGGATCGCAGATCGTGTCACCGGTCGTCACGTCCTTGAGACCGACGCAAGCGGCGATATCGCCAGCCCGGACCTCTTTGATCTCTTCCCGCTTATTCGCATGCATCTGGAGCAGGCGACCGACGCGGTTTTTGCGCCTCTTCGTGGCGTTGAACACACCGCTACCGGCGGTCAGGACGCCCGAGTAGACACGCACGTAGACGAGCTGACCGATGAACGGATCGCTCATGATCTTGAAGACAAGGGCCGAAAACGGCTCGTCGTCGGAGACGTTGCGCTCGAGATTGCCATCACCGTGGACGTCGGTGCCTTCGATGGCGCCCACGTCGAGGGGAGTCGGAAGGAAGTCAACGACCGCGTCGAGCAGAGGCTGCACGCCCTTATTTTTGAAGGCTGAGCCACAGATCACCGGATGCAATTCTCCGGCGAGCGTCGATTTGCGCAGGGCGGCCCGGATCTCGTCAGCGGGAATCTCTTCACCGCCGAGGTAGCGCTCGAGCAGATCCTCGTCGGACTCGGCGACGGCGTCCATCAGCTTCTCGCGGGCCGACTCGGCCTCAGCGAGGAGATCCTCGGGGATATCGACCTCTTCGTAGTCGGCACCCATCGCCTCGTCGGAGTAGAGAATGCCCTTCATCTTGACGAGGTCGATGACGCCCTTGAGGTCGGCCTCGGCACCCCAAGGAAGCTGGATAGCGATCGGCTTCGCGCCGAGGCGCGAGACCATCATGTCAACGCAGCGACCGAAGTCAGCGCCGACGCGATCCATCTTATTGACGAAGGCGATACGCGGCACTTGATACTTATCAGCCTGGCGCCAGACGGTTTCGGACTGCGGCTCGACACCGGCGACGGCGTCGAAGACGGCGACGGCGCCGTCGAGCACGCGGAGCGAACGCTCGACTTCTGCCGTGAAGTCGACGTGACCCGGGGTGTCGATGATGTTGATGCGGTGCTCGCGCCAGTTGCAGGTCGTCGCGGCGGAGGTGATGGTGATGCCGCGTTCCTGCTCCTGCTCCATCCAATCCATCGTGGCCGCACCGTCGTGAACTTCACCGATCTTGTAGTTGATACCGGTGTAGAAAAGGATGCGTTCGGTGGTGGTGGTCTTACCGGCATCAATGTGGGCCATGATGCCGATATTCCGAGTTTTCTCGAGTGAAACTTCGCGTGCCATGGTGGTCTATGACTCCAAGCGGGCTGGTCCGCGGACAGTCAGAAATGCCATCGGGGGAGAGTTGGCAGTGCAGTGAGGTTTGAGAGACGGGAGTGAATCGGCCCCGGCGATGCGCCGGGGCGCCGCTCTGCCGCCCCGCGGCGAAGCCGCAGGAACTGGCTACCAGCGGTAGTGAGCGAAGGCTTTATTCGCATCGGCCATGCGATGCGTATCGTCCTTCTTTTTAATCGCAGCCCCGCGGTTCTGGGCCGCATCCATGAACTCGTTGGCGAGGCGCAGGTCCATGGTCTTTTCGCCGCGGCTCTTGGCGGCGATGATCAGCCAGCGCATAGAAAGCGCCAGGCGGCGAGAGGGCCGGACTTCAACGGGAACCTGATAGGTCGAGCCACCGACGCGGCGGGATTTCACCTCGACCTGGGGCTTCACGTTGTCAACAGCCTTCTTGAAAATCTTCATCGGATCCTCTTCGGTCCGATCTTCGATCACAGAGAGAGCGTTGTAGATCAACCGCTCCGCGACGGTCTTCTTGCCGTCTTTCATCACCACGTTGACGAACTTGGTGATGAGCTGGGAGTTGTAGAGCGGATCAGGGAGGATCTCGCGCTTCGGTACTTCGCGTCGCCTTGGCATTTTCTAAATGGCCTCTTCTTTAACCGGTCAGGACTTGGGCCGCTTGGCGCCGTATTTGGAGCGACCCTGGCGACGAGCATCGACGCCAACCGCATCGAGGGTGCCGCGGACCACGTGGTAGCGAACGCCGGGCAGATCTTTCACACGGCCACCGCGCACGAGCACGATGGAGTGCTCCTGGAGGTTGTGCCCGACACCGGGGATATAGGTGGTCACTTCGATGCCGTTGGTCAAGCGCACGCGGGCCACCTTGCGGAGCGCGGAGTTCGGCTTCTTCGGCGTCTGGGTGTAGACGCGAACACAGACACCACGCCGTTGCGGCGACTTCTGCAGGGCCGGGCTCTTCGTCTTGGCCTTTTGATGCTGGCGACCTTTACGCACCAGCTGATGAATCGTCGGCATGCGACCAATCTCCTACGGGCTCGCGCTGCTCGGCGCGAGGCGTCCGAGTTTTCGGGCCGACCCTTGGCCGCGGGCATTACCCGTCGTGGACGGGATGTTCCGCTAGGGCCGGAATCACACTGAATCTGGGGGGAGTGAGCAAGGTCAGTCTACGGCCATCATCGAGAAAGCGTGTCTCGACTGAACCTGCGTGAGCGCCGGAAGCTAGCAGAGCGAAGCTCCACCGTCAAGCCCAAGTGGGGCTTTGCTGGTCTCGTGACTTAGAGACACGACCACCACACCGCCGCTGCGAGAGCCGGACTATAGACCAAAGCCCGGGGGATGCCAAGACCCGGCGGAAATATTTGCCCGTCGGGCTTCGAAACGCTCTGCCGGCGGCGGTCGACGCTGCGGAAAGAGCCCGCCGTGGAGGATTAGAGCTCGCCTTCAACCGACGGAGGACTTTTGACAGCCTGGCGGCCTGCCCGGCGGACAGGCCCCGAGGTGTCCATGGACATGTCCAGACAGTGGGCCCTGGGCTGCTTCGACCCTTCCTGAGGGCATCGACACCTCAGTAGAGCCTGGAGTTTCGGGAATTGAGCCTCGCCCACGACCTGGCACACCCCTTGCTTTAGCTATCCCGTGAAACACGCTGACGCATTTGAGCCGTTGTTGCCGGACCGGGTAACGACGGCGATTTTTTTTGTACTGATATTTGAAGCGTCGTCTCGCCAGGGGCAATGACCAGGACTCTGACCCCAGCGCCGTTGCGTCAAGGGGTCTATTGCTCTACCCTTCCGCAGGCCCGTTGCTATCCGCGAAGGTTCGCGGCGGCGGCGTGTCCCTTTTTTCCTGAGTCCCATGTCCCGATCTTCTTCGACCCAGCCGGAGCCCCTTCGGCGTCGGCCTCCGGCGTCCCGCCGAAGGCCAGCGCCGATCGACATCCCTCCGTGGACGCGAGCCGCGGTGCCGGAGCACGGCGGGGTGATCAACCACAGCTCCGAGCTGTGCTTCCGGACCAAATTCCATCCGGTCGACGGGGCCGTTCTCTTTTCGTTTCGCCTCCGGGACGCCGCGTCTTTGGAGCCCGCCGATTTCGAAGCGGCCTGCTTCGACATCTATCGACGGATCGCGTCCGCGGTCGATTCGGAGCCGTCCGGGACGATTCAACCGGTCCGGTTGTGGAATTTCATTCCCGGAATTCTCGAAGAGCTAGGCCCCTACGAACATCGCTACATGGCATTCAATGCCGGGCGCTACCGGGCGATGCGCGAGTGGCTGGGGGACGCCGACCTGCCGGCGCAGGTGGCCACGGCTTCCGGGGTTGGGCACTGCGGCGACGACTTATATATCCACTGCCTGGCGTCGCCGCGGCACGGCTCGGCGATCGAAAATCCCCGGCAGCGGCCCGCCTATCGCTATTCAAAAAAGTATGGCGCACTGCCGCCGTGCTTCGCCCGGGCGACCCTCTGGCCCAGCGAGCGCCAGGGCGGCCAGCTCTTGGTTGGCGGCACCGCCAGCGTCCGGGGCGAAGAAAGTTTCCATCGCGGAGATCTCCGCCGGCAGCTCGACGAGACCTTTTATAACCTCGCCGCTGTCGTCCGTGCGGCCGAGGGCTCGCCGTGCGCACATCTCCAGCCCGAAGAGGTGAGGGCCTTGATGCGCCGTTACTCGGCGCTTCGGGTCTACCTCGTCGATTCCGACATGGAGTCGACGGTGGCGCAACGGCTTTCGAAGCTTCTCGCCCCAGACGCGACCGTCGAATTTGTCCGTGCGGATCTTTGCCGGCCGGACCTCTTGGTCGAAATCGAAGGTCTCGTTCCGCTGAACGGACCGGACTGAGTCCGGCCCCTGCTGGACTCTCGGTTGGCTCTCGGCCACGGGGCCGCGCTTGGCGGCAGCAACCGGAATTGTGACTGCGCTTAAACGTGGCTGCGCCTAAGTGGCCGGCCTAGAACTCGACGTATCGCAGGTAAAAGCTCGGCGGCTCGATCTTGCCGGTAACCAGCTCGTTGGCGAGATCCGGAGTCAAAGAGAACTGACCGGCGAAGATCTGCTTATCGGTCAGCAGCAACAGGTCGAAGGCCCGGAGGGAGGAGTGCTTGCCCCGGACCTGAACCAAGCAATTCGCGGAGTCTCTGACCGCCTTGAAGACCGACGCTTCCGAGGTCGCCACCACTTCAACGAGCGGTCGCCCCTCCCCGGTTCCGCTGTAGACCCGGACATCTTGAGCCCCCTGCGACCGCATATACCGGACGATCTCCCCTGCGACCTCATCATCGGGGAAAGGATCCCGCCGTAGTGCGGTGAGGTCGATGAATCCGGCCGTCGTCCGCGGGAGCGACGGCTCGTCACTCGAAGCCACCTCGACTTCCCGTCGGCTTTGCTCCGGGAGCGCCAAGCCGCCGCCCGCCGAGCGCTGGTTGACCAGCTCGGCGAAGGACTTCCGGCTCTTTTCGAAGCGGGTATTCTCATCAAGCTGTTTCGCCTCGCCCCCTTCGATCAGCCTGGCATTCGAGAGATTCCGCCCCTCGTTGATTTGCTCCGTCATCTTGAAATCGATATCAGCCGCCGGGTAGGACGCTTGGGTCCCGTTCGGTAGCGTCAAAATCACCAGGTCGCCGTCGCGTTCGTGCATCTCCGTGGCGTTGATTTGCTTCCCATCCTTCAGGATGACGATGAATCCTGAGGCGGGGACCGCGATGAAGACTGCGGCGAGGGCGACGCAAACCACGGCGTGAATCTTCGACATAAGGGGCATAGACGGCTCCATCCAGTGCGCATGATCGAGGGATAGGGGTGGGCAGGCTGTCGCAGGCCCTGGTCTATCTCGGGTGCAGTCTTTTCTATATTATCCGGCCGCGCCGTTTCCAGGCGCTCGATGCCCTTCCGCCCGGCCTCCGCCGCCCTATCTTTTCAGTCTCGAAGCTCACTCTGGTCAAAACCGTGTCCTCGAACTCGCACCGCGATGGTCTCCTGCTCCTCGAAGACGGCAGCGTTTTTCGCGGCCTCGTCGCCGCCCCCGGCACCGCCTTCGGCGAGGTCGTCTTCAACACCTCCATGACTGGCTACCAGGAGATCCTCACGGATCCTTCTTACCGACGCCAGATCGTTGTGATGACCCAGCCGCACATCGGCAATTACGGAACGCGAGACGGAGACGCCGAATCGCGAAATCCTTGGGCCGCGGGCTTCCTCGCTCGGCGCTTTACGACGCGGGCGTCCTCCCACGGCAGCGAGCTCGATCTCCTGGAGTACCTCGAGCACCATACGGTGCCCGCCCTGACCGGCATCGACACCCGGGCTCTGGTCCGGCGACTGCGCGAGAAAGGCGCCATGCGCGGCGCGATTACCGATCAGGTGGACGAAGACTCTTTGACCCGCCTGCGTGGGCAAATCGCCGCCCTGCCGCCGATGGCGGGCCAGGCCCTGGTGGACGAGGTCACGTCCCAAGAGGAGGTGACCCTCGAGCCTTTGGCCCCCGCAGAGGACGGCTCGACGCCACACATCGCCCTCTTCGATTTCGGCGCCAAAGCTTCTATCGCCCGACATCTGCGGCTACGCGGCGCCCGGGTCACCGTCGTTCCGGCACACACTACCGCGGCCCGCTGCCGGGAGATCGGCGTCGACGGCGTCATGCTGTCCAATGGCCCGGGTGACCCCGAGCCCCTAACCGACATCGTCGCCGAGGTCCGCCAGCTGATCGATAGCGGCACGCCGATCTTCGGCATCTGTCTCGGCCATCAACTCTTGGGCCTGGCGGTCGGCGGTCGGACCTATAAGTTGAAGTTCGGCCACCACGGCGGCAACCAGCCGGTCCAGGATTTGGCCACGGGTCGGGTTGAGATCACCAGCCAAAATCACGGGTTCGCGGTCGACGAAGACTCCTTACCTGAAGGCTGCCGCATCACCCATCGCAACCTCAACGACGGCACGGTCGAAGGTCTGGCCGTGGACGGCAAGCCGGTCTTTTCGGTCCAGTACCACCCCGAAGCGGCGCCGGGCCCCCACGACGCATGGGGCCTCTTCGACCGCTTCCTCGGGAGTCTCAGCGCTTCGTGAGAGGGCTCCCCCTGCCCTGGCTCATCGCCTGGCGCTATCTACGGGGAGAGCGGAGCCAGATTCTTTCCTCGACCGCGGTCGCGGCGCTCGCCGCGACCACCC
>JBCDKB010000094.1:0-21682 GCA_038747035.1 Acidobacteriota bacterium
GACTCGATCCACCGCGACGGCACGCTCAAAGCCCGCATCCTCGCCGACCTGCACAAATACCTGCCGCAGGACGACCAGCTGATCCTGGCGTTGCGTCGCTTCGCGCTCGACGGCCGTAAGCTTCTGCTCATCACCAATTCCGAGTGGTATTACACCGACGCGCTCTGCCGTCACCTCTTCGAAGGCGTGGTCCCCGGCCTCGACAACTGGCGGGAGCTCTTCGACCTGGTGATCGTGTCCGCCGCCAAGCCGGGCTTCTTCCGCAAACGCTCGCCCTTTATCCAGCTCGACGCCGACGGCCAGGAAGTGGACTCGGTCGACACCCCGCATTGGGGCGGCGTCTACAGCGGCGGCTCACGGGAGGGCCTGATGGAGCTGCTCGACGTGCCGGGCGAACAGGTCCTCTACCTCGGCGACCACATCTACGGCGACATCCTGTCGACCAAGCTGGCGTCAACGTGGCGGACCGCGCTGGTGGTCTCGGAGCTCGAAGAAGAGCTCGACGTCTGCCGGCGCATGGCCTCCCAAATGCGCCATAAGGCGGTCCTGCGGGCCGAGCTCACCGAGCTCGGCTTCCAGATCGACGGCATCAAAGACGTCCAGGCCCTGTACCGACGCCTCCACGGGGACAGCGACAACGGCGCGGTGGCGGAGCTCGAAAAGCAGCTCCAGGCCCTCCGCCGCGACCACAAGGCCATGCGCCAGCACGCCTCCCGCCTCCAGGGGCGGATCTCGGCGGCGATCAACCCGCGCTGGGGCTCACTCTTCAAGCAGGGCTCCAACAAGAGTCTCTTCGGGTCCCAGGTGGACGACTTCGCCTGCCTCTACACCTCGCGGGTGCGCAATTTTGCCCGCTACGGCAGTCGGCACTACTTCCGGGTCAGCGCCGACCCGATGATGCACGAGATCGAGCTCTGCCGCCGCGGCGCGGCGGCGCCTCGATAGCTCGGCGCCGCAGAAAAACGATGAGCGCCTGATGCACGAAGCCCCCTCCGACGGCGGAGGGGGCTTGTCCTATTCGAGCGCCCGGGCTCGAACGCTCTGGTCAGAGGTTTCCAGAGCAGCTAACTGCGGCCGATCACTCGACCTCGCACAGGCAGTGGGCGTAGATGCCGCGCGGATCGTTCCACTGGTTGAGGAATTCAACCTGCTCGTCGACGATGTCGATGACCTGCTGGCTGAGCCCAGACTTGGCCCGCGTGTCGATACCGAAGAAGCGACCGAGGTCGATCGGCCCGAAGGTGGCGTGCGCCTTTGACATCAGCTCAATCAGGAGCTGATCCTTGAACTCCAGCTCCTTGGTGACCTCTTTGACCGCGTAGTCCTCGCCCAGGTCGGCGAGCTTGGCGGCGGAGGCGACGGCCTCATCGATATCGCCGAGCTTGTCGATCAGGCCGCGCTCGTAAGCGTCCGTGCCGCTCCACACCCGGCCCTGGGCGTGCTGGTCCACGTCAGCCGGCTCCATATTGCGGGCCGCGCCGACGCGCTCGAGGAACTCTTGGTAGCCGTTGTTGATACCGAGCTGGAAGAGCTTGCCGGCTTCCGGGTCGAGCTCCTTGTCCGGGCGGAAGGCGCCGGAGAGCCACGTGGTGCCGACGCCGTCGACCCGCGTGCCCATGTACTTCTGGAGCGGCTCCTGGAAGGTCGGGAACATGCCGAAGATGCCGATCGAACCGGTGATCGTCACCGGCGACGCCCAGATCTCGTCCGAAGAGGTGGCGATCCAATAGCCGCCGGATGCGGCGACGCTGCCCATCGAGACGACCACGGGCTTGCCCGCATCCTGCACCATCTCGAGCTCTTTACGGATCACCTCCGACGCGAAGGCGGAGCCGCCGCCGGAGTCGACGCGCAGAACCAGGGCTTTGACCGAGTCGTCCTTGCGCGCTTGACGGATCAGGTTGGCCGTCGAGTCACCGCCGATGGTGCCCGCCGGGTGGCTGCCGTCGAGGATGGTGCCGCGGGCTACCACGACGCCGACGCCGTCGCCATTGCGCTTGTTGCGGTACCGGGACTCGCCGAGGGCTTCGAGATAGGTCGACATGTTGATCTGCGAGAAAGAGGTGCCCTTCTCGTTTTCACCCACCAGCTCAACCATCTTGTCGCGCACCAGCTGGCGCGGGCCAATATGGTCGACGAGGCCGGTGTTCAGGGCCAGCTGGCCGGTGTCACCGCTCGCCTCGTCCATCAGCTGGACCAGGTTGTCGATGTCCGCCAGCACCTTCTCCGACGTCAGGCCGCGCTTCTCGGCGATATGGTCGACAAAGGCCACCCACAGGTCGCTCATATATTCGCGGTTGGCGAGCTCGGCTTCTTCGGACATCTCGTTGCGCATGAACGGCTCGACCGCCGACTTGAAGTCGCCGACCTTGAAGATGTTCCAGTCCACGCCGTACTTGTCGATGCCTTCCTTGTGGTACGAGCGCCACCGGCCGTAGCCGTCGAGCAGGATGATGCCGAGCTCGTTGAGGTAGATCTCGTCGGCGGCGGTCGCCAGGAAATAGCCTTCCTTGGCGTAGCTATCGCCGCTGGCGATCACCGGCTTGCCGCTGGTCTTGAAGTCTTCGATCGCCGCCGACACGCGTAGCAGCTTGTCGAGGCCGCCGCCCAGCACGCTGTCGAGGTCGAGGAAGAGGGCCTGAATACGCTGGTCGTCTTTCGCCTGGGCGATCGAGTCGAGCACGTCGTCGACGAGGGTCTCGGGCACGTAGTTGCCCATCGCTTCGTCGATCGCTCGCTGCACGGCGTCGCCGGAGAGCTGCTCCACCAGGACGCCCTGGGGTGAAATCACCAGCGCCGCCTTCTTCGGCACCGGCGGCGCGCCGCTGCCCGCCAAGGCGCCGAGGATGAGGAAAAGCACGAAGAGGAAGATGATGTTGAACAGGATGCGTCGCGAAAGGTCGACGCCGCGGAAGACAGCGCCGAAAACGCTGAGGATGCCTTTGGGTTTCTGGCTACTCATTCACTTTCTCCGGTCTGGACCGGTCGGCGACACACGCCCGCGGTCAAGATCTCGATTGGGGTATGACAATCGGCCTCGGCGGCCTTATTCTTAGTTTCGTTGCCCATTATGAATACGATGATTCTGGAGCACAGTTCTCGATGCGAGACTACCTAGATCTCCTTCGCCTGGTGCGTGAGACCGGCGAAATCAAAGCCGATCGGACCGGCGTCGGCACCCGCAGCCTCTTCGGACACCAATTACGGTTCAATCTCGCCGAGGGGTTTCCCCTGCTGACGACAAAACGGGTTCACTGGAAATCGGTCGCCCATGAGCTGTTGTGGTTTATCCGCGGCGCCAGCGACGTGAGCTACCTTCACGAGCACGGCGTCACGATTTGGGACGAGTGGGCCGACGACGACGGCCAGCTGGGGCCAATCTACGGCTACCAGTGGCGATCGTGGCCGGCGCGCGGCGGTCGACACATCGATCAGTTACGTACGACTATCGAAGGCATTCGCAGAACCCCGGATTCTAGACGACTGATGATCAGCGCCTGGAACGTCGGCGACCTGGAAGAGATGGCGCTTCCGCCGTGCCACGTGCTCTTCCAGTTCTACGTCGCCGGCGGCCGTCTCTCCTGCCAGCTCTACCAGCGCAGCGCCGATATTTTCCTCGGCGTGCCGTTCAATATCGCCTCCTACGCGCTGCTCACCCACCTGGTGGCCCAGGTCACGGAACTCGAACCCGGCGACTTCGTCCACACTTTCGGCGACGTCCACCTCTATTCGAACCACGTCGACCAGGCCGACGAGCAGCTCAGCCGCGAGCCGCGGGCCTTGCCCCGACTCGAGCTGGACCCGTCGGTCCGGGACATCGACGACTTCGGGTACGAGCACCTCAAGCTCGTCGACTACAAGCCCCATCCCCGCATCAAAGCGCCGGTGGCGGTCTGATGACCGGCCAGACGAGCTCCGACACCGGCCCGTCGGTTTCGCTGGTCGCCGCGGTGGCGTCAAACGGCGTCATCGGGCGGGACGGCGATCTCCCCTGGCGACTGCCGAAGGACCTGCGCCACTTCAAGCGCCTCACCGTCGGCCACACCGTGCTCATGGGGCGTCGGACCTGGGACTCCATCGGTCGACCGCTGCCGAAGAGGCGGTCGATCGTGCTTTCCCGCGATCCGAGCTTTGTAGCTCCAGGTGCCGACGTCGCCGGAGATTTCGAGTCCGCCCTCGCCCTCGCCCACGGGGACGGCCCCCTCTTCGTGATCGGCGGCCACAGCCTCTACGCCGCGGCGCTGCCGACGGCGACCTGCCTCGAGCTGACCCGCGTCCACGCGGAGATCGACGGCGACGTCACCTTTCCGGCCGTCGACTGGGGCCGCTGGCGGCTCGAGTGGAGCGAAGAGCATCCGGCCGACGATCGCCACGCCCACCGTTTTACCTTTGAGCGCCATGTCCGCCGCTGAGGCCCAGGTCGCGGCCCAGGCCACCTTCGCCCCGGAGCCATCGAACGTCGACCCGGCGGATCTGGTGCTCCGGTGCGACGAGGTCGGCTTCGCCCCCCTCGAGGCGCTGCTCGAGCGCTACGGCCTCGAGCTGGTACGGATCGAAGACGGTTCGCCGATCCCCGGGAGCTATTGGAAAGAGTCGGAAGCGGGCATGGTCGGCCACCGGCTCTACGCCCGCCGGGATACGCCGGTGCATTCGCTGCTCCACGAGACGTGCCACGTCATCTGCATGGACGCCGAGCGCCGGGCCGTGCTCGATACCGAGGCCGGCGGCGAGGATGTGGAGGAAAACGCCGTCTGCTACCTCCAGCTGCTGCTCGCAGACCGGGTCCCCGGCTTCGGCTTTGACCGCGCGGTCCTGGACATGGACCGCTGGGGCTATAGCTTCCGCCTCGGGTCAGCGCGGGCCTGGTTCGAGGCCGACGCCGAGGACGCCCGCGCATTCCTCCTGAGGCACGGGCTGCTGGCGCCGGGAACGCCTGGTCCAGACGGCGACCCGGGTCCGGACGGCGCCCCGGGTCCGGACATCGTCGTTTTCAGACTGCGGCGCTAAGGCGGGGTTGGCTTCCGCTTTGCCGCCGACTGCGGGGCCGGCTTCGGCTTCGAGTCGTCGGCGAGTGCGTAAAGAAAGCGCTCCCCGCGCAGGAAGATCGTATCTCCGGCGAGCACGGCCGACGCGGCGAATCGGTCGTCGAGTCGGTTGCGCGCCAGCACCTGCGGCGGATCGGTATGGCTGAGCACCAGCGTCGTCCCTTGGAGGTCCGTGACGTAGACACGGCCGTCGGCGGCGACCGGCGAGCCGTAGACGTTGCGGATCCCCGGCAGGCGAAACGGCCCGGGACGGTCGGCGCCGCTGTCGACGGCGACGCGGCTGAGCACGCTCTGGTAGTGATTGTGAAAATAGAGCGCGTCACCGTAAAGCAGGGGCGACGGCACGTAGGGGGTGCCGCGGTTGCGGCTCCAGAGCACTTGGTCGGTACCGGTCACATCCCCCGACGCGCCG
The DNA here is from genome assembly GCA_038747035.1 of Acidobacteriota bacterium. Lineage (GTDB taxonomy): Bacteria > Acidobacteriota > Thermoanaerobaculia > Multivoradales > J023 > JAUIJL01. Next base: position 5,458 of record JBCDKB010000094.1, read on the forward strand.
TCGAGCTCCACGCCGAAGAAGACCTGGTGCCCATAGCTACTGCCGGCGAAGACCCGACCTTCGGACGCCACCGGCGACGCCACGACGTTGGCCGAGAGTCCTGAAGCCCGCCACAGCTCGCGACCAGTTTTCAGGTCATGGCCGCGGAGGTAATTCGTCCCCGCCACCACCACCTGCGCACCGCCGCCGTGCTCGACGACGATCGGTGTCGACCACGATGTCCCCTGGTCTCGGGCGACGCGCCACCGGTCCTCACCGGTGCGCTTGTCGAGGGCCGCCAGGAAAGACGGACCGTCGTGGTCCCACTGCACTATGGCCGAATCCCCGAAGAGCGCCGGTGATCCGCCTTCGCCGTGGGCGTGCTTGATCTTCATCGGCCCGAAGTCGCGGCGCCACAGGACGTCGCCGGCGAGGTCGAGGCCGTAGACGCCTTGCGTGCCAAAAGACGCGATGAGGACTTCACCGTCGGTGACCGGCGAGGGCGAGGCGTAGCTACCGGAGCGGTGCATCCCCTGCCACGGCACTTCGCTCCGCACCGTGCTGCGCCAGGTGACGCCGCCGACGTTCCGGTCCACGGCCAGCACCACGAAGTCGTGACGGCTGCTCACCGCCGCGTTGTCGTGGGCGCCGGGAGCTTCGGCCATCACGGGCTCGAACGGTTCACCGACCGGCACCGCGGTGGTGAGGAAAAGTCGATCGCCCCACAGAACCGGCGTCGCATGCCCCTTGCCGGGCAGCGGCACTTTGAAGCGCACGTTCTCGGTCTCGCTCCAGGTCACCGGCGGCGTCGCCGAGGGTGAAAAACCGGTCCCCAGCGGTCCGCGCCAGCTCGGCCAGTAGTTCATTCCCACCGACGCCGAGGACGACGTCGCCCCCGCCGATGTGTTTTCAGCCGCAGCCTGGGGCGACGCCCCGAGCAGCCCGGAAGCCACCGAGGCGACGATCAGCAGCGGCGCTAGCGCCGGCGGCTTCGCGCCGGCGCGGGTTCGTAGAAATTCCAAAGCCCGGTCCGAGATCCGCATGATAGCTACGCTAACAACAGCGCCGCCGTCGAGGAACCGACCCGCCCGACTTCATGCCGGATCTTTACGGGTGCCGCGTCTCCGATAGGGATATCCGCGTCAGGGACGGGTCACTCGACAACGACGGCGGACCACGCCGAGAAGTCCCCCGACTCGAAGTTGTCCGAGAACAGATCCGTCACCTGGAAAACCGTCGACATACCCAAGGCCGCGTGCTCGAGGATGTGGCAATGGGCGAGCCAGCCGCCGGAACGCTGCGCCGTGGCGTCGAAGCCGTAGGCCGCCACTTGCCCTTCACGCCCCGTATCGTCGAGACGGGCGACGAAGCGGGTAATGCTGAAACTCTGGCCAGGCACGGTGCCGGGCCGCCGCCGGAGCAGGAACGTGTCCTTGTCCTCGAGGTGCGTCGCCGGCTCGATAAAATTCGTTTCCGGATTATCGGGGTCCGAGAGGTCCACAAATTCCGTCTCCAGGTGCTGGAACGACCAGCCGTGGGTGTGGAAATTGTGATGGCTGCCGGTCAGGTTCTTAACTTCCCAAATATAGGTTCGGTTGGAGGTCAGCGTGTAGACATCCGCGTCCGTGAGGGCCGCAAAGGGTTTGCCCACGGTCTGGATGAACGCCTTGACCTCACCGGTCTCCCAGTTCGGAATGGTGTGACCGAGGGTGAGCTGGAGACGGGCGGCGCCCGTCGGGTCGATCGCTTCGAGCGTCCGCAGCGTCGCCGGCGGTTCATAGGAGGTCGCCGTCGAGTCGCCGAAGAGGTCGATCAGGCCGTAGATGATCGGCGAGCGGGTGCCGTCCGGAACGTTGTGGGCTAAGGCCACCGTACCGTCGTCGTTGAAGTCGATGGAGTGGCGGCCGCGCTGGGTGTCGTGCCACTCGAAGTGCAGCGAGCCGGTGCTCTCCTCAGGAATCGGGAAAAAGATCACGTCCGCCCGCTCACCGGGTGTCATCAAGAGACCCGTCGTCGGGTCGGGATCCGACGGATGGAGCGTGTGGAACGCGCCGCCGATCGCCGTCGCGGCCGGCTCGATGAGGATCGGCTCTTCGATCAGTCCCTGATCGCCTCCGATGCGCCAGAACGGATGGTCCGGGACCGACAGGCGCTGGAAGCGGGCGCTGGCGGCGTTGAGGATCCGCAGCCGATGGGGCACCCGCTGTTCGAGCAGAATCCTCGGCTCGACTTTGCCGTTGAGCAGCATCTGGTTGCCCTCACGGCCGTTGAGCATCTCCATCGCGACATTTTCGCGCGGCCCGACGAAGGCGTCCCGGATCGTATTGTCCGGCTCCACCTGCACGTCGTCGAGCACCACGAGGTGCTCTCGGGTCGGCAGGCCGAGGGCTTGGTCTTCCGCGGGATCGCGCACCAAGAGCAGCCCGTAGAGGCCGCGCTCGACGCTGACGTGGGTGCGAACATGGGGGTGGTACCAGTAGAGACCCGCGCGCAGGAGCGGAAACTCATAGCGGAAAGTCCCGCCCGGCGGCACCGTCAGCTGCGAAATGTGGCTACCGTCCATATTGGCCGGAGTCTCCACGCCGTGCCAGTGGATCGTCGTCGGCATCGGTAGGTCGTTGCAGAGGTGCACGATCAAGGTGTCGCCGACCTTGGCCTCGAGCGTCGGCCCCGGGATCACTCCGTTGTAATTCCACACCGGCACGTCCACGCCAAGGCCAAAGTCCCAGGTCGACTCCCGGGCCGTCAACGCCACTTCGACGATGTCGGGGTCTGGGTTGAGGTCAACGGCGAGGGCAGGTCGGATAGTGCCTTCGAAGGAGGCGGGCGCTGCGATCGCGCCGGGATCGCAGGCCCCGCCCGCGGCCGCAACCGGCGCCGGCATAGCGATCGCCGCGACCACGGCGGCGAGCGAATTCAAAAACAAATGCATCGAAAACTCCTGGAAGTCCAAGGATAACCGGCGCTGGTCGCTCCGAGCTTTGCCCTACGGGAAGCTGACCGACCACTCGGACGTGTCGCCCGATTCGAAATCGTCCGAAAAAATCTCGGCGCTACAGCCGAGCGCAACCACCGACACCGAGTCGACGGCGGCTTCGACGAGCGAGAAATCTGGCTCATCGGAAATCGAAAAGCGAATCTGGGTGGTGGCGCTCGGGGCGATGAAGTCCTCCAGGCGGAAGGCGTCCCGATTCCACTCCCGCAGGTCACCGGCATAGCGCCGAGCCTCGACCCAATTCGTGCCGTCGGCCGAGACCTCGACGATGAGGGCGTCAATCCCGTTGCTGTCGGAGATCCAATACCGATAAGACACGATGCCGGCGCCGGCGGAGTGATCGATCACCGGCGACGTGAGCACCGTCGGACCGCCGTCGACGTCGTTCGTGCCGACGCCGCCGGCGGGGGCCGTGTTGCCCGTGAAGTAGCACGACCCGTTGACGTCGCCGGTGGCGTCGAACTCGGTCTGGTTGCCGGTTCCCACCGGATCGCCGCGTTCCCAGGCGCCGGAGGTGAGGTTGGTGTTGTCCACCGTCCAGCCCAAGTCGAGGCTGAAATCGTCCTCGAAGAGCACCGTCGGGCTATCGGCGACGCCGATCAGATATTGGCTACCGTCCGGCGGATCGGTGAAGGTCGTGCCGAGCTGATTGTCGGCTTCGAAACTCACCGTATAGAAACTTCCGCACGACGCCGGCGGCAGCGTGCCCGCAAAGGTCCTGCCCCCTTGGAGGGTCATCGGCACCGCCACCGGGGCGCCGCCGTCGAGCGACGCCTGCGCACCGACGGAGCCCCCCTGGATCGCCGAGCCGACGGCTTGAAGATCGACCGTCACTTGCCCTCCGGCGGAGGGGACCGTCATCGGCACGGTCGCGGTCTCGTGGAAGCGCAGCACATTCGGTTGGACGTCGATCACGTTCAGGCCCAGCGACCGGTCGCTCGCCAGCACCAGGTCTTCGCCGAGGAACGGATAGACGCCCCAGCAGCCCGCGAACGTGCCGTCACTGCCGTCGGAGGGCGTCGTGTCGAAGGACGCGACCAGAAAGAACGTCTTGGTCACCGGATCGATCTCGAGCACCTGGATACCCGAGGCGTAGTAGGAGACATAAACGCGGTTGCCGACGATCAAGGGATTGTGGGACGAGCTCGCGAATTCCGGCTGCACGATGTAGTAGTCACGCACCTCGATGGTGACCTCGTCGGCGCCACTCTCGATCACTTCATAGAGTGCGATGCCACCGGAGCCCCGCTCCTCGGCCACCACCACGAATTGACCGTCGGCTGTGGGCCACGCCGCGTGGGCGTTCTCGCCGTGCACGAAGCCGAGCAGCGGCGGCTCCTCGTTCGCGATGTTGGACACGTCGTAGATCCGGAGGCTGTCCCACGCCGACGCATAGAGCCGACCGTTGGCGACGGTGATGTCATGGACGAAGAGGTTGCCGACGTTTTGAATGCGCCAGGTCGGCGTATTGATCGCCGCCGGCGGGTTGTCGGGGTCGTAGGCCCGTAGGTCGACGATGGCGATCTGCGTCGTGTCGCTATCGACGATGTAGAGCCACCCCTCGTCATAGAAAACATTGTGGACGCTGCCGAGCACCGTCACGTCGGTCAGCTTCACCGGCGCATACGGATAGCGGACATCGACCACGTGCACCCCGGCGCTCGACTGCTCGAGGCCGACAAAGAGCAGGCCGTCGTGGACCTTCACATCCTGCGCACTCGCGAAAGTCACCGCGTCATAGCGCGAGGCGAAAACCGGCGCCGCGGGATCCGTAATGTCGACGATGGTCACGGTCCGCTGCCCGTTCTGGGCCAAGTACGCGAAGTTGCCGGCGCCCCAGACGTCGGCGAATTCCTGCCCGGGATCGTCCCACGTGCTGATCTCCGTCGCGTTGAAGGCCGGTTCCTGGGCCTCGGCGGTGCCGGGCGAGAGGCCCCAGCCAGAGAGGACCACCAGAGCCACAAGGCCGAAACGGAGCCAGGTTGTTTTCATCTGTGTGCGGCAGGGGAATTGGGTGAGCATACGCATTAACCATCCTTGAGGAAGACATCTATCCAGGGGCTCAAGGCCCATCCACCCAGGGGCGACCGCGGCGGCTCGGCGGGCAGCTCGAGCCCTTTCGCCGGGATGTGGAGTGCCGAGGGCGGATGTGCGTCGGAACGCATCGCTGACTTTATTTTCTCTTTTCATCTTCCCACACTCGGGGACAAACGGACTCCCTCCGCATTCCGAATCGACACCCCTCTGGTACGAGAGGGCAGCTCAAGTCCCCAAGCGTCAAGGGCCGCCCAGGGAAGGCCCCCTCGCTTGACCCCAATCCGGCCGCCGCTTACCCTCCGTAGACACCTCCGACGAACGACATGCCACACCGGAAATCACTGCGGCGCCACGATTCGAGTGGATTTGCCTCGCCCGCCTCCGGTGTTTCCTGAAGGCCCCGCCTTCATAGGAGCCCTTCACTCGTCGGGGCCCCGTTCACTATCCCCTGTTCCACCGGAGAAACTCGATGACCGACCAACTCGAGAAGATCAGCAAAAGCCTCTGTAGCGCACCGCCGGCGAAGTACGACGACCTGAGCGTGCTCTTCCTTAACTGCACGCTGAACCGGACGCCGGTCCTCTCCCATACCGAAGGCCTGATCAACGTCGCCAAAGGGATTTTCGAAGCCAACGGCGTCGCCACCGAAGTGCTGCGCCCCGTGGACTACGAGATTCCGGCGGGCCTCGGCATCAATATGGCCGATACGCCGGAGTGGGACCGCGACGATTGGCCGCAGATCCAGGCCAAGATCGACGCCTGCGACATTTTAATCGTGTGCACCTCGGTGTGGCTCGGCGAAAAGTCCTCGGTCTGCAACCGGACGCTCGAACGCATGTACGGCTACACCCACTCATTCAACGAGAAAGGCCAGTACCGCGACTACGGCAAAGTCGGCGCCACCCTCATCACCGGCAACGAAGACGGCGTCAAGCACTGCGCCATGAACATTCTTTTCTCCCTTTCCCACATCGGCTACACCGTACCGCCCCAAGCGGACGCCGGCTGGATGGGCGAAGCGGGCCCCGGACCTTCCTATCGCGATGAAGGCTCCGGCGGACCACAAAACGACTTCACGAATCGCAATACGACCTTCCTGGTGTGGAATTGCCTGCACCTCGCCCGCATGCTGAAGGATCAAGGCGGCATTCCCGCCCACGGCAACCAACCCGACGTGTGGGACGCGGGCTGCCACACCGACTTCCAGAGCCCAGAGCACAAGCGCTGAGCCAACTCCACCGCGCGGTGTCGACGAAAGGCACCGCGCACTCGCGCCCCAGCTTCCGAGGAGCTTTGGGCGCCGCGGCCCCCCACATCCTCGATTGACCCTACGCACCCGTGCCGGAGCGGCGACTTCCCCATGCCTATAAAGCCAGGACGCCGATTCGATATCCTCAGTGATCACACACCCTAGGAGAGCGTTCGTGTCTATAACCATTGCCCAGTGGCTGGTGATGCTGTTCCAGCTCTATCTGGCCGTCGGCGTCATCTTCGCCGTCGCCTTTATCTGGCGGGGCGTCGGCGCCATCGACCCCGTCGCCGCCGACGGCACCCGCGGCTTCAAGGTCCTGATCTTTCCGGGATGCGTCGCCCTGTGGCCGCTGCTCCTGCGGCGCTGGCGCGGCGGCGTCACGTCGCCTCCGGACGAGACGAACGCCCACCGGCGCGCCGCCAAAGGAGGCTCAGCATGATCGCTTCACTGCGCCGTCGCCACCGCTGGATGATGGCGGGCCTGACCGCCGGTCTGCCGATCCTGCTCGCCGCCGCGCTCATCGACCGTCCGCAGATGCCCGGCGACGGCCTGCCCGGCGAGCTCGACGTGCATACCCCCGAAGCGCCGCTAGTAACCGGTGACGCGGCCTTCAGCAGCCACCGCGCTACGGTGACGCGATACGCCACCGCCCTCGGGTTCAAGCTCGGTTCGGCCCTGCGTGCTCCCGACGTCCTCGCATATGCCTCCGCCTCGCAGGCGGACCCGTCGACCGGCCTGCCTTCTGACGCCCGCCTGCTCGGTGCCGTCGACCCGGCGCGGACGAATCTCTACCCCGTCGACGCCGGCGAGTCCGGCCACCTCGTGCTCTACAGCCTGGGCCATCAGCAGGTCGTGGATAGCGCCGCATTCGACGCGGTCGCCGGCTACGCCCCGGCCCCAGCAGCCTCAGAGGATGAGGTCCCCGCTGCCGAGGGGACCCTCGATGGGGCACCGGCGGGTGCGGACCCGGCCGGGTCCACGGCGCCGGATGCCGACACTGGAGGTGCGGCATGAGCGTCGCCTACCAAGCCGTTGGCTGGAACCGGCAAAAGAAGATCTACGACCGGATCCTCGCCGTCGGCTGCCTCGCTTACCTCGGTCTGTTTATCGGCGTCGGCTTCGCGACCCACCCCGACGCCACCGCGGAGGCGATGATCATCCGCGCCTTCGGCACCCTCGCCCTGCTGCTGCTGCACATCATCCTGATCATCGGCCCGGCGGCTCGGCTGGATAAACGCTTCTTGCCGCTGCTCTACAACCGGCGGCACCTCGGCGTCACCATGTTCTTAGCGGCCCTGATCCACGGAGTGTTCTCGATCCTGACTTTTCACATCCTCGGGCCGCTCAACCCCCTGGTTAACATCCTCGCGGGCAACAGCCGCTACGACAGCCTGAGCCAATTCCCGTTCCAGCCCCTCGGCCTCGCCGCGCTCATCATCTTCTTCCTCATGGCGGCCACCAGCCACGACTTTTGGCTCGCGAACCTCTCGGCGCCGGTGTGGAAGGCCCTGCACATGCTGGTCTACGTCGCCTACGGTCTGGTGATCGGCCACGTCGCCCTCGGCGTGCTGCAGGTGGAAGACAATCCGATCTTGGTCAGCCTGCTGGTCCTGGGAATGGTGACCGTACTCGGACTTCACCTCGTCGCCGGGTTCAAAGAACGGTCCGGCGACCGTGAGCGTTCCGCCGGCGCCGAAGGCTGGGTCGACGTCGGCGCCGTCCACGAGATCCCCGAGAAGCGCGCCCGCGCCGTCTGTCTCGAAGGGGAGCGCGTCGCCGTGTTTCGGTACGAAGGCAAGATCTCCGCCATGTCGGGGGTGTGCAAACACCAGAACGGCCCCCTGGCCGAAGGCAAGATCGTCGACGGCTGCGTGGTCTGCCCTTGGCACGGCTACCAATACCTGCCCCACAACGGCCAGTCGCCGCCGCCATTCACCGAAAAGGTACCGACCTTCCGCGTCAAAGTCGAAGACGGACGCGTTTTCGTGCACCCGCAGCCCTTGCCACCGGGCACGGAGGTCGAGCCGGCCTTGGATCCGACCTACAGCCCGAACGCCAGCCCCGGGACCACCCTCCCGAAAGCCGAAGGAGCCACGGCATGAGCGAGCGCGACGAGTTCTATATCGGCTACCTTGACAGGGCCCCAGGCGGCGTCGGCGGATTCGTTCGCATGCGCGTCGTCTTGATCGCGATCATCGGCGTCCTCATCGCGGCGGTGCTGGCGTCGAGTCAAAACCCGTTCACGGTGGCCTTCTTCGACTTCGGCTCTCCCCGGACCTACGAAGGTGTGGTGCGCACATCGCCCCACCCGGTCCTCGAAGTCGACCGCCCCGGCGCCGCCGACGGCTCGGTCTCGCGCTACATGCTGGTCGGATTCGGCAAAGCCGGGGCCGAAGGCGACGTCGGCGAGCTCGACGGCCAGCGGATCCGGCTCGAAGCGACGCCGATCTACCGCGACGCGCAGACCATGCTCGAAATCGTGCCGGAGTCCGTCGAAGCCCTGGGCGCCGGCCCCGGCCCGGCGGCGGCCGCCCTCTCCCTCGGTGAATTCACCCTGGAAGGCGAGATCGTGGACAGCAAGTGCCACCTCGGCGTCATGAAGCCGGGTGAAACCAAGCCCCACCGCGCCTGCGCCACCCTGTGCATCCGAGGCGGCATCCCGCCCATCCTCGTGCTGCGTTCCGGCGACCTCCCCGTCGCCCACCTGATGCTCGTCGGCGCCGACGGTGAAGCGATCAACGAGCACGTGCTCGACTACGTCGCCGAGCCGGTGCGCATACGCGGCGAGGTCATGCGTATGGGTGATCTCTGGATGCTGCGGGCGGCGCCGACGGCCATCCGGCGCCTCCCGTAGGCCGAGTATCCGTCGTCTTCCGACCGCGCTGACCGGCCGGCGGGCCACCGCCCGTCGGCCAGCGATCTAGCCAAGACCACCCCCCAATGCCCGCGCTCCGAAGTGGTGTAAGCTGCGCCCGTTCGGCGCCGGCCCGCGCGCCCCGAGGAGGCTATGAGCTCCGATAGCGTCACCGAGACCGCCACGTACCCCGTTGCCCCCGAGTCGATTCCGCAGCAGGTCCTCGTCGAAGGCCCGTACGAGGTGCGCTTCGCCCGCACCCTCGACGAGCTCGAGGAGGTTCTGCGGCTCCGCTTCGAGGTCTTCAATGTCGAGCTCGGCGAAGGCCTCGACGAATCGTGGCAAACCGGCCTCGACCGCGACCCTTTCGACGCCGTCTGCCACCACCTGCTGGTCGCCGATCGACGCACCGACGCCATCGTCGGCACCTACCGCATCCAGACCGTCGCCATGGCGAGGCGGAATATCGGGCTCTATACGGACCTCGAATTTGATCTCTCGGCGGTCCCCGGCGAGATCATGGACCACGCGACGGAGGTTGGCCGGGCCTGCGTCGCCCTCTCCCACCGCAACACCCAGGTGCTTTTCCTGCTGTGGCGCGGCCTCGCCCTCTACCTCGAAGAAAACAACCTGCGCTACCTCTTCGGCTGCTGCTCCTTGACCAGTCAAGACCCCGCCGAGGGCCTGGCGGTGATGCGCCACCTCGAGGTCAGCGGCCACCTCAGACCCGATTTCACGGTCCAGCCGCGCGCCACCTATCGATGCTATCGTCCGGCCGACGAGGCGAATCTCCGTTGGGATGAACCCGTCCACATCCCCAAGCTTTTCCGTATATACCTGAGATATGGCGCCCTGGTCTGCGGCCCCCCCGCCATCGACCGGGACTTTAAGACTATCGACTACCTGGTGCTTTTTGACGTCACCGCCATGGATGAGAAGAAGGCCCAAGCCCTCTTCGGCTAACGGCCTCCGCTCGGCCACATCGCGATGACGTTTTGGAGATCGTCATGATCCTCGCCCAGCAAAACTTGCATTTTCTCGAGCAGGCCAGAGAGCTGCTCGTCGCCATCGATGACGGGCAGTTCACCTCCCGCGACCGCCACGGCCACGCCAGCGTCGGCGCCCACCTCCGCCACGTGCTCGACGCCTACCGCTGCTTCCTCTCCGGCCTCCACGACGGCCGCGTCGACTACGACGCCCGCCAGCGCGACCCCGGCGTTGAAGCGGAGCGTGACCGCGCGCTCGAGCGGCTCGGCCAGATCCAGCGTGCGCTCACAGAGCTCGGCGAGGACGATCGCCATCGCACGCTGCGGGTGCGATGCGACGCCGCGGCATGGGACTCCCTCGACGCCTGGACCCGTTCGACCCTCGGACGCGAGCTCCAATTCCTCCTCTCCCACACCGTCCATCACTACGCGCTGATCGCCATGACCCTACGCGGCCAAGGCGTGGAGCCGGGAGAAGGGTTCGGCGTCGCCCCGTCGACCCTCGAACACTTCTCCGACGCCCGCGGAGAAACCGGGACCGCCGCATGTGCACGGTGAGCTGGCGGTCCGCGGATGCCGGGGGCTATGAGCTCTTCTTTAACCGCGACGAGCTGCGCAGCCGCAAGCCGGCGCTGCCGCCGCGCGAAATCGAGCGCGACGGCGTCCCCGTACTCACCCCCGTCGACACCGACGCCGGCGGCAGCTGGCTGACCGCCAACGCCTTCGGGGTGACCGTCGCGCTGCTCAATCGCTACGGCATCAAGACGCCGCCGAGACCCGACTCCCCGGACCGTCGAAGCCGCGGCCAGCTCGTGCTCGACCTGTCCTCAGGTTCGAACCAGTCTGAGGTCTTGGATCGACTTCGGCGTTTCGAGCTCGCCGCCTACCGGCCTTTCACCCTCCTGGTGCTCGGCCCCGGAGTCGCGCCCGCGATGACGGCGTGGGATGGCCACCTGCTCGATCCGGTCGAAGTGCCCGAGGCGCCCCTGGTGTCCTCGAGCCATGACACCGACGAGGCCACCCGATTCCGTCTCGCCCTGTGGCGCTCCACGGTCGACATCAACGACTCGGCGACGCTCGAAGCCTTCCACCGCAGCTATTCGCCGGGCCACGGCGCCGCGTCCCCGTGCATGAATCGCCATGACGCTCGAACGGTGAGCTCGACCCACCTTTCCGTGACAGAACGCCGCGTGGCGATGCGCTACGCCGACGGTCCGCCGTGCGACACGGCCTACGGCGAAGCCATCGAGCTGGCCCGCCTGCACGCCGCCACCGCGGCCTAATCCGACCTCCGGTCCGCCCCGCTTGGCCACGGACGACGACGCCCCGACGATGCCCCGGCGACGACGCTGGGGGCGCGCCCTGCTGATCGCCTATGCGATTCTGCTGGCGCTATCCCACCTCGTCCGCCTGGTCGGCGGCCGCTTCGGCGACGATCCGCCGACAACGCTGCCGAGCCTCCAGGTTCAAGAGATCCGGGTGGCCGGCGACGACCCGCCCGCCTTCGAAGCCACGGGACGCACCGTGCGCCTCGCCTACCGGGAGTGGCTGCCCGACGGCGAGCCCGGCGCGACGCTCCTCTTGGTCCATGGGAGCCCGGGTTCGTCCGGCAATTTCGACCGCCTCGCGCCGCGGCTCGCCGAGCAAGGCCTGCGGGTCATCGCCCCAGACCTGCCCGGTTTCGGCGACTCGAGCGCCCAGGTCGACGATTATTCGATCCTCGCCCACGCCGAGTACTGCCGAGAGCTGCTGCTGACGCTCGGCGTCGAGCGTGTGCACGCCCTCGGCTTCAGCCTCGGCGGCGGCGTGGTCCTCCACCTCGCCGACCACTCCGCGGCCGATTCCGCCGCGGGGCCCGAGGTCGAGTCGCTGATTCTGCTGGCGGCGATCGGCGTCCAGGAGCTTGAGCTGCTCGGGAATTTCGCCATCAACCGCGCGATCCACGGCGCCCAGCTCGGGCTGTTCCAGACGATCCAGGAATTGGTGCCCCACTTCGGCGTCCTGGACCGGTCCCACACCCACCTCTCCTACGCCCGCAACTTCTACGACTCCGACCAGCGACCGCTGCGGGGTCTGCTGGAAGCGTGGGACGAGCCGATGCTCATCCTGCACGGCGACGGCGACGTCCTGGTGCCGTACGCCGCCGCCCTCGAGCACGAGCGCATTGTGCCCCAGAGCGAGCTGGTCACGTACGACGCCAATCACTTCATGCCTTTCTCCATGCCGGAGGCGCTGGTCGAGCCGATCGTCTCGTTCGTCGAGGGCGTGGAGGGCGGCGACACCACGACGCGGGCCGACGCCACGCCGGAGCGCCTGCGCCTGGCCGCCGAGGGCGAGCCCCAGCGCCTACCCCGCGCCACCGGACCGACGCTGCTGGTGTGGATCCTGCTCCTGATGGTGGCGACCTTGGTGAGCGAAGACTTGACCTGCCTCGCCGCCGGCCTGCTGGTCGCCTACGGCAGCCTCGGCTTCGCGCCGGCGGTCTTCGCCTGCGGCGCCGGTATCTTCCTCGGCGACCTCGGGCTCTACGCCATCGGCCGACTAGGGAGACCCTTCATCGGCAAAGCGCCGCTCCGCTGGTTCATCAAACCCGCCGACCTCAAGCGGTCGCAGCAGTGGTTTGAAGAGCGCGGCGCCTTGGTGATTCTGCTCTCCCGCTTTGTGCCCGGCACCCGCCTGCCGACCTACGTCGGCGCCGGCCTGCTGTCGATGAACCCGCTGACCTTCTCGATTTACCTGCTGATCCCGGTGGCCCTCTGGACGCCGCTGCTGGTCAGCCTAGCGCGGGTCGCCGGCGAGCCGATCCTCGGTTTCTTCGAGACCTTTGAAGAGTGGGCCCTGCCGGCGATGGTCGGCACTTTGGTGGCGCTTTGGATCACCCTGCTCCTCGGCCGCAAGCTGGCCTCTTGGGAAGGGCGCCGACGCCTCGTCGGCGGCTGGCGCCGGCTGACCCACTGGGAGTTCTGGCCGCGCTGGGCCTTCTATCCGCCGGTGGTGCTCTACGTCGCCTGGCTCGCCCTCCGCCACCGCTCGCTGACGCTCTTTACCGCCGCCAACCCGGGCATCCCCGCCGGCGGCGGCTTCGTCGGCGAGTCGAAGTCGACGATCCTCCGCGGGCTAGATCCCGGCGCCGTCGCGCCCTGGACGCGGATCGAGCCCGGCGACGTCAATCACAGGCGAGACGCCGTCCTCGCCTTCGTCGACGGGACGGACGCGCCGTTCGAGCCGGGCTTCCCGGTGGTCTTGAAGCCAGACGTCGGCGAGCGCGGCGACGGGGTCGCGGTCGTCCGCCGGGGCGAGGACATCGTCCCTTTTCTCGACAGGACGCCCGGCCCGATCATCGCCCAACGCTTCGTCGCCGGGGCCGAGCTCGGCGTCTTTTGGCTCCGACGCCCCGGCGCCTTCCGGGGGGAGATTTTCTCGATCACCGACAAGATCCGGCCGTCGCTGACCGGCGACGGCACCTCGACGCTGCGCCGACTGATCTTCGCCGATCGGCGCGCCGTCGCGCTTGCGGACACCTACCTCGAAGCGCTCGGAGATAGGGCCGAGTCCGTGCCGGCGGAAGGCGAGTCCGTGCAGCTCGTCGACCTCGGCACCCACTGCCGCGGCGCCGTCTTCCTCGACGGCGAGACCTACCGCACGCCCGAGCTCGAGGCCGCTGTCGAGGCCGCGGCGAGCTCCCTCGACGGCTTCCACTTCGGCCGATTTGACCTGCGCGCGCCGTCCTACGACCACTTCCGGCGGGGCGAAGACATCTGGGTGCTCGAACTAAACGGCGTCAGCTCGGAAGCCACCCATATCTACGACCCCAAGCACGGCCTCTTCGAAGCGTGGGGTATCCTCTTCCGACAGTGGCGCCTCGCCTTCGCCATCGGCGCCGGCAACCGCGACGCGGGCCACGCCCCACTGACCCTCGGCCATGTGATGAAGCTGCTCCGCGCATACGGCGCCCGCCCGTGACGGCTAGCCAAGACCGGGGCCTGAATCGGTCCCTTTTTGGCCGAGACCCAGCAGAGCAAGCGTGACCGCGGGGCCGAGAACCGTCGAGGCGAGAAGACCTCCGATCACAGTAGTCGCGAGACCCTGCCAGAAGTGTACGCCGTTGGCGGAAACGAGGATGGGCACCATGCCTGCGATGCTGGTCAGGGTCGTGAGCCACATCGGTCTCAGACGCTGGCGCAGGGCCAAAAGGGCTGATTTCTTGGCCGGGAGCCGGCCCTTTCGCCTTCGAAGCCGATGAAAAGTGTCGACGAGCAGGATGGAATCATTAACGCCGATGCCGACGACGAGCACCAGGCCCAAGAAGGCGCCCTCGGTGAAATTCTGTGCCGTCAGAAGGAAGGCTGCCGCGATGCCGATCCACGCAAAGGGGACCGTGAGCACCACGACGGCGGCGCGCCGCCAGGATTCGAGCGCCGCTGCCACGGTCAGGAAAACCAAAGCGATGGCCCCGAGGAGCACGCCCCATTTGCGTGAGCTCGCCAGGTCTTGGAAAGCCCCGGGTGAAGGTCTCTCGAGGACGTAGCCGGGGGCTAGCGGTTCTGCTTCGATCTCTTGCCCGAGCATCTCTTCCCCGGACTCGTAGTCGCCGCGATAGTAGACTCTGAGCGTTCGGCGGTAGCGCTGATTTATTCGCTCGATAGTGGGCGGATCTTTGGAGAGGGAAATCTCGCTATGCTCATCGAGCCTGATGACTTTCCCTCCCTCGACGACCAGCGGCCGCTGTGTGAGCCTCTCGAGATCTTGGCCCTCGATTTTTTCATGGACGACCCTAATGGGAACCCTCGCTATGCCGTCGACCTGGGCATGGAAATCAGGCGTCTGTCGCCAGAGCCCGGCTTGAAGGGTTTGGGCGAGCTGGGCGGTCGAGATTCCTGTCCGGGCTGAAGCCTCGGCTCCCCACGCGATCCTCACCACCTCGCGGGCAGCCGCCGCATCATCCGGGCCAGCCTCGACGTCGACACCTGCGACCCGCGGTCGGCGAGAAAGCCTGGCGGCGAAATTCTTAACGAGGAGATCTAAATTCTCGTAGTTCGGTCCGATCGCCAGGACCGTGTGGCCTGAGACTCGGCCCAGGCCGCTGTGGAATCCCGTCGGCGCCAATCCGGAGACTGAAATATCGACGCCAGCCAGCCCAGCTGCTTGGCCGATCATCTCTTCCCGTAGGCGTAGAGGTGCCTCTGAGTCGAGGGCTTCTTCCTCGAAGAGAACCGTCATGCGAGCCTCGCGGCGGGAGATTTGGATCAACGTCCTCTTGACGGCTGGCGACTCGTTGGCGCGCTGCTCGAAGGGGCGCATCAGCTCGTCGAGCTTGCTCAGCTCACTTCCCGCCGGCACCCGAAGCCAGACCCGAATCTCCGGCCTCTCCGGCAATTCCCAACCTTCGCCCATTTCCACATCCCGAAAGAAGCGGTCCGTTATTCCGCCGAGCACAGGGGAGAGCCTCGCTCGCAGCCGCGGCCAGTCCAGCCGGTCTGACAGTCGATTGTATTTCTCCGCCAGCTGCGGCCAGATCGCGGAAAACGGCGTCATTCCCGGTTCTTCACGGCGATTCGATTCTTCCCATCGACTCGGCTCTTGCCATCGATCGGGAAGCTGCGAAAAGGGCAGCCCGACGGCTATCAGCATGACGAGGAGACTGAGCCCAGGCCGTTGAATCACCCCTCGATAAGGCGCGAGTGTGGCTTTCCGAAGGGCCGATATTCCGGGGATCTCGAATCCGGTTTCGAGCCCGACGCCGCGCGAAAGAAGCGGGGCTAGGACCAAGCTCACCAGCAAGGAAATCGTCAGGACAATGGCGGAGAGCACCGCGAACGCGCCGAAAAGCTCGCGGAGCTCGCCACTCAGATAAACCATCGGAATCAGCGCGACACAAGTCGAAATCGTCGCGCCGGCTAGCGGAAGCGTCAAACGTCTGGCCACGATTCCAAGCGCAGGCTCCTGACATAGAACGCCAGAATTTCCTTTTCTCAGCCCCTGAAGAGTCTCGACGACGACAACAACATTGTCGACCAACAGACCGACTAGAAGCGTGAGTCCGGCGAGGGTCAGCACGTTGAGGGTGAGGCCGAGGGGTTTGAAGAAGATAAAAGCGGCTGATAGAGAGACCAAGACTGAAA
>JBCDKB010000095.1:0-21581 GCA_038747035.1 Acidobacteriota bacterium
CGATGTCGAAGACGCCGTCGCCACCACCCGCGGCGCGCCGCTCCCTGAGCTTGACCACCTCTGCTGCGGCCTCGCCGGCCGCGCCGCGGCCCTGCTCGGCGCCGGCAGGCGGCTCGGCCACGCCGAGGCCCTCCAAGGCGCCCGCGAGCTCACCGCGGCGCTGGTCGAGCGCTCGACGAAGAGAAGACGCTTTTGTTTTGAGTCCGGACTTCTGCGCGACCGGCGCCAGTCCCCCGACTTCCTGCGCGGCCTGGCGGGCATCGGCTGGCACCTGCTGCGCTCGGCCGGTGTCAACCTCCCGGACCTGCTGGCGCTTGAGCTTCCCCGGGCGAGCCCAGCCCCCTAGAAATGTTTCGCTCGCCACGCCATTCGCCGAGCTCGCTTGAGGCCACCCGATGATCACCCCCACCCCACCCAGTCCCGCCGACGCCTCCGACCCCATCGATCCGGACGTGCGCCTGCTCGACAGCTCGAAGGTCGATGCGTTCCGCGCCATGACCTACGACGCCTACAAGCGGCTCCTGAGCCTCGAAACCCAGGAGCGGTCCCCCGGCGAAGGCGACCACCGCCTCATCGAGCCGCTGGCCCTGGGCGCCTATGTCGACGGACGCCCCGCGGGCTTGCTCGTGGCCGAGTGGCCGGCGTCCGAACCGACGGCGGCGGAGAAATCGGCCTTCGGTGACGCGGTCCCCCGGGTGCTCTCGATCTACGTCTCCGCCCCGGCCCGACGCCGCGGCGTCGCCGGCGCCCTGCTCGACGCGCTGGAGACGGAGGTGGCCCGACGGGGCGGCGGCATCCTCGAGGCGGTCTACACCACGGGCAAGCCGCCCATCGAATGGCTCGAAAGGCTATTCGCGGGCCGCGGGTGGACGGCGCCGGAGGGCAAGTCCCTGCTCGTGCGCTTCACCCCGGCGGCGGCCTTCGCGTCCCGGCTGTTGCTCGAAAAGCGCGTCGCCCGGCAGCGCGAGGGGCTTGAGATCAGCCCGTTTTCTGAGCTCACCGCCGAGGACCACGAGACGATCCGCCGATCCGACGCCGAGAAGCAGTGGATCGTCCCGTTCCTCGCCCCGTGGCGCTACGACCTCCAAAACGCCGACCCGTCGAGCGTCGTCGCCCGACACCACGGCGACGTCGTCGGCTGGGTGATTACCCACCGCCCGGAGCGGCACGTGGTGCGCTTCACCTGCAGCTTCATGCGGCGCGACCTGGCGAGAGAAGGACGCATCGTGCCGCTCTACGAAGCGGTGCTCAAGCAGGTCCGGGGTGACTGCCGCGAGTGCTCTTTCACCACACCTTTCGAATATCCGCGGATGATAGCCTTCATCCGTCGCCACCTCGCTCCGATATCTCACGTCGTCGCCGAGACGCGCCTCGTCAAGCGCGAAGTCCCGTGACCTATCGGGCGGTGGGTATTGTTCACACGAGGAGAATCCTCGATTTCTTGGGATGAGATGACGGCCCAGCACGCCTCCGCCGCTGCCGGCCCACAACCCGTGCGGCCCCCGATCCGCCCAGCCCGTCTTCGGGCCGGCGCGTCTCCGGGTTCTGTCAGCTTTCAGGAACACCCAGATGGTTCACACCGCGGGTCGCTTCCTTTGCTAGTCTCAGACAGACGGCCACCATCGCCAGCTTCTAGATTCGAGGAAACATCGCGGCGCCTTATGAAGCCGACGCCTGTCCCAGGTGTCGGCGTCGGTGCGGAGGCGCCCACGGCCCGATGGCTTAAGGAGTGCTTTCATGCGCGTACGCCTTTCTGAGTGGAGAGTCCCTGTCCCCCTGACTTTGCTGCTGCTCTTGGGGGCTTTCGCCCCGTGGACCGCCGTGGCCCAAGACGCGGAAGCGGCGCCCGATACGGCGTCCGAAGCGTCCGAGCTGCTCGAGCCGTGGCGGCCCGAGCGCCTGGCGCCCGGCGGCGAGGCCGGGACGTCCATGACCCTGCTCGACGCCGTCACCACGACGCTGCGGAACGATCCGAATATCCAGATCCAGGAGGCCGAGACGGCCCTCCGCTTGGGCCTCCAGCAGGAAGCGAGCGGACTCTTCGACTGGACGCTCACCGGCCAAGCCACCTATCAGCACGAGAACCTCGAGCTGCGCCAAAGCGTGCAGGAGTCTGAGCAGGAGCGGCGCGATGACCTCACCCGCATCCAGGGCGAGACGTGCAGCGCCGCCGAGAGCGAATTGGTCAAGATCAGCGAGCTCACCGCCGCCATCGAGTCGAACGGCGGCGTCGCGATCACCACCGACGAGATCTTCAACGCCGAGCTCCGCGCCATCGAGATCCTGATCTCAAACGCCTCGCCGTCCGAGCTGCCGTCGCTGATCAACCAGCGCAACCTGCTGCTCAACCGCGAGCTGGCGGAGACCATCGCGTCGCAAGAGGCCAACGCCAACGCGTGCACCGAAGCCATGGCGTTCGCCGCGCGCATCGGCGATACCCCAGAAGAGGAAGAGTTCGACACCGCCAGCCTCGACCTGCGGCTCGAGAAGGTATTCCGCAACGGCGTGACCTTCGCCCCGTTCATCGACGGCGACTACTCCGCCACCCAATACGTCGGCAAACGCAATGGCTTCAACCAGCCGGCCCTCGACGAAGACGGCAATCAGATCGTCGACTTCGGCGTCCCGCGCATCGAGTTCGTCGACTTCGGCGGCAAAAACATCCGCGACCTCTACACCCTGCGGGTCGGCTTTGACATCAACGTGCCGCTGATGCGGGGCAGCGGATCGGAAGAGATCGCCGCCCAAGAAGAAGCCGCCGGTCGCCAGGTCGAAGCCGCCCGCCGTTTGATTCAACACACCGCGTCGGAGCGGGTCTTGGCGACCGCCTTCGCCTACTGGGACCTGCTCGCCGCCCAGGACCGGGTCGCCCTCTTCGCCGGCTCCGTCGATCGCCAGAAAACGATCACCGAAGTCACCCAGGCGCTGATCGACGCGGACGAGATGATCCCCGCGGAGATCGCCCGCGCCCAGGCCGGACTGGCGCGGGCTGAGACCAACCTCAACGCCGCCCGCCGCGACCTGGTGCAGCGCCAGGTCGCCCTGGCGGTGGCCATGGGCATCGAGTCCACGAGCGGCGAAGCCTCGATCAACGCGTCGACGTCATTCCCCGCGGCGCCGGATGCCTCCGCCCTGGGCGCCGTCGCCGAAGAGTCCCTGCGCCGCTCGGCGGTCGACCGGCGCGGCGACGTGGCGTCGGCCCGGGAGAGCCTGGAGGCGAGCCGTATCCTCGTCGCCGGCGCCGAGGGCGCCGCCCGCGACCGCCTCGACCTCCAGGGCAGCCTCTACGCGACGGCGGTCGGTGAAGACAGCCTGTCCGAGGCCACCGACCAGTGGGAAGCCCCGAGCTACAGCATCGGTTTGTCGTACGAGAAGATCATCGGCAACCAGCAGCGTGAAGGTTTAGTCGTGCAGCGCAAGGCCCTCGCCGCCCGCGACCGCATTCAACACGCCGACCTGCGGCGGACCACCCAGCTCGGCGTCAGCCAGACCGTCGGCGAGCTGGGGCAGGCCCTCGAGCGCCTGCGCTACGCCGAAGAGGCGGTCAAAGCCTTCGACCAGGCGTATAGCGCCGAGCGCGAGAAATTCGGCGCCCAGGAAACGACGCTGATCGACCTGGTCTTGAGTGAAGACCAGCAGACCGACGCCGGTCTGCGCGCCATCGACGCCCGCCGACAGGTGGCGAGCTTGCTGGCCCAGCTGCGCTTTGACACGGCGACGCTGATCGACGCCACCGACCGCGGATTCGCGGTCGAAGACACGACCCTCACCACCCTGCCGAGCGCGGAGTGATCGACGATGGAGCACGCACAATCCTCCATCCGCCGCGGGCGAAGGCCCGCTAGGCGCTCCGCCGCCGGCGCCATGGCCTGCGCGGGCGCCCTGCTCATCGCCGGTCTGGTCGCCTCACCCGCCGACGCCCAATCCGCCGGCGAGCCCGGACCCCGCCTGAGCCTCGACCAGGCCGTCGAGCTGACGATCGCCAACGATCCGGCGATCCGGAGCGCCGCCCAAGACGTGGAAGAGCGTCGCGGCCAGTGGCTGGAGCAGAGCGGCATCTTCGACAACCGCTTCACCCTCGCCGGCGTCTACGCCTACGACCGGCGGGAGCTGATCGGCACTCGCCTGCAGTCGGAAATCGACCGTCGCAACCTGCTCGAGATCGCCGCCGGCGCCCTAGAGCTCACCGGCAACCAGCTGCTGGCGCGCTTGGCGGAACAAAACGTCGGCGACCGGCCGATCGAGATCCGCACCGACTGCACCGAGTTTGAAGATCGCCTGATTGTCACCGTCGACGACGGGTCCTACATCCTGTGCCGCGACAGCTCCGGCAACGTCGCCGGCCTGATCTTCCCGGCGGGCGTCACCAGCGGCCTCGACCTTAACGAGCTGCTCGACGAAGACTTGATCGACGGCATCGGCGCCGGCATCGAAGCCGGCATCGCCGCCCAAATCCGCGGCGCCGCTGAAGTCATCCTGCGCACCGCGGAGGCGCTGCGCGCCCAGCGCGCCCGCATCGGCGACGTGCCCGAGGTCATCGAGCAAGTCCAGCTCGAGATGCGCATGGCCTATGAGATTCGCCTGCGCAACGGCCTGACGGTCGCGCCTTTCTTCTCCGCCATCGCGACGGAGGAGAACTTCGCCGGCAAGCCCCTCGATCCGGACTTCGGAGACTCGGGCGTGCCGAATACCTTCACCGGCAGCGCCGGTCTCGAGGTGCAGATCCCCCTCGGCAAGAACCGCGGACGGCTGGCGGTCACCGCCGCCGAGCGGGCCGCCGAGGCGGGCTACCGCGCCGCCCAGGCCCAGTACCAGCACATCCTGAGCGAAGAAGTGCTGGCGACCGTCAACGCCTATTGGAGCCTCGCGGCCGCCCAGCACCGGGTCCGCTGGCTCGAATCGTCGAGTCAAGCGCGCCGGGAGTTGCTCGAGGTCACGGATTTGCTGATCAAAGCCGATGAGATGGCGCCGGCGGACCGTGGACGCGCCAGCGCCCAGGACTCGGAGGCCCGCTCGGACGTCGCCGAAGCGCGCCGCGCGCTCATCGCCGCCCGCCTCGCCCTCGCCGAGCAAGTCGGCACGCTGCCCGAGACCCTGGCCGACGCGCCCTTCGCCGATGACGCTCTGCCCGAAGGCATCGAGGATGGACAGCCGCTCGGCTCCTGGCTCGACGCCCTCGACAGCCATCGCTTCGATCTCCAGGCCGCCGAACGCGCCTCGGAGGCCGCGTCCATCCTTCGGGAGGCCGCGTCCGAGAACCTGCGCCACCAGATCGACCTATCGCTCAACGCGTCCTACAACGTGCTGCACGAGAGCTTCGACCAGCGGGCGTGGGACCTCGAAGCGCTCTCCGACGCCTGGGGCGGCGACCTCACCGGCCCGAGCTACGGCTTCCAGCTGACCTGGCGCATTCCGCTCCGCAACAGCGCCGCCCGCGGCCAGCTGGTGCAGGCGGAGTCGTCTTTGGCGCGGAACGAGATCGTGCGCACCGACCTCGAGCGCAGCATTCGACTGCGCGTCGGCGCCGCCCACCGGGCGCTGCGCGAAGCCCAAGCCGAGCTGCGCGACGTCGACCGCACCCTCGAGGCCCAGCGCAAGGTCCTCGAGACCAGCAAGAACCTCTTCGGCGACGGCGAGATCACCCTGCTCGACGTGCTGGTGACGGAAGAGCAGCTCATCTCCGCCCAGCTCTCCCACGTCTCGGCGGCCGAGCGGGTGGCCCAGCTCGACGCCCAGCTGCGCTTCGAGTCGGGGCGGCTGTTCAAAGCGCGCGTCGATGACGACGGCGCCGTGCTTTCCTGGGACCTCACCCACGGCGGCGAGTCGGCGGAGGCGCGCTAAGCCATGCTCGGCGGCCAAGACCTGATGCGCAAGGCCGAGCTGGACCGGCTCTCGTCGCCGGAACAGCTCGACCTCGCCATGCGCGTGACCTCCCCCGCCGGCTGGACCGCCCTCCTGGCGATCATCGCCGGCCTGGTGGCGGTGGTGTTCTGGGGCATTTTCGGCACCCTGCCCGTCGAAGTCGACGGCACCGGCATGCTGCTCAAAGGCGATAGCGTCGGCACCGTGCAGGCGGCGGTGTCCGGCCGCATCGTCGAGATCTTGGTCAAGGAAGGCGACGAGATCAAGAAGGGCCAGGAAGTCGCCCGCATCGAGCTCACCGAGCTGCGCAATGAGATCACCGCGTCGGATGACCGGATCCGCGACCTCCAAGGTCAGCGGGACCGACTCCACCGCAGCCAAGCCCAGACCCGGCGCGGCTACCAGACCCAGCTCGCCGGCCTGCAGGAGCGCCTGAAATCGAAGAAGGAGCTCCAGCAACGCGGCTTCGCCCGCAAGCAAGACGTGCTCGCCATCGAAGGCCAGATCGCCCAGCTGCAGGGCCAGATGCTCCAGCTGGACACGGGCGTCGAAGAATTCGACAGCCGAATCCGGGAGGAGAAGCGCAAGCTCGAGACGCTCAAGGAAAATAGCGCGGACAACTCGATCCTCAAGAGCACGGAAGACGGCCGCGTCGCCGGTGTGCTCGCCACCGAGGGCAGCATGATCAGCGCCGGCGCCCGCATCGTCAACCTCGAAGCGGCGGGCGAACCCTTCCGGCTCATCCTCTACGTCAAGCTGGCGGAGGGCCAGAAGGTGAAGTCGGAGATGCACGCCCGCATCGCGCCGACCACCGTCAAGCCTGAGGAATACGGCTATATCAAAGGCCTCGTGCGCACGGTCTCGACCCAGCCCGTCACCCCCGAGCAGGTGCGCAGCACCTTCAATAACGACAAGCTGGTCGAGCAATTCATCGAAGGCACGCCTTTCGAGGTGGTCATCGACCCGGATCCGGACGGGGATCGATCCTTCGAATGGACCAACCCCAAAGGTCAGGCCCTCGAGATCGACAGCAATACGCCGTGCACGGCGCGCATCACCGTCGCGACGCGGGCGCCGATCGAGCTCGTCGTGCCCTTCCTGCTCGACAAAATCGGGATGTCCTAGATGGACGGACTCTCTTAAATGGAACCGGTCGTCGGCGGCGGCGCTCCGGCCCCGGTCCAAGACGAAGGGCCGACGGAACCGCCGAATCGCTACGTCAAGCTCCCCACCCTGATCCAGATGGAGAACGTCGAGTGCGGCGCCGCCGCGCTCGGCATCGTGCTGCGCTACTTCGGCAAAATCGTGCCGCTCGAAGAGCTGCGGCGCGAGTGCGGCGTCTCCCGCGACGGCAGCAAGGCCCTGCACGTGGTGCAGGCGGCCCGGTCTTACGGCCTGGAGGCCTCGGGCCGCAAGTACTCGAAAATCAAGAGCCTCTACGACCTCGAGTACCCGGCGATCCTCTTCTGGAACCGCAATCACTACGTGGTGCTCGGCGGCTTTAAGAAGGGCAAGGCCTACATCAGCGACCCGGCCCGCGGCCCGCGCACGGTGCCGCTGGACGAATTCGACCTCGCCTACTCCGGCGTGGTGCTGACTTTTAAACCCGGGGAAGACTTCGAACCCGGCGGCGAGAAGCGCCACATCTGGGCGGCGATTTGGCGCCGCATCTCGAGCTCCCAGATCCCGCTGGCCTTCATCGTGCTGTGCGGCCTGGCGATGGTGCTGCCCGGCCTGCTCGCGCCGACCTTCTCGAAAATCTTCGTCGACGAGTATTTGATCGCCGAGCGCGAGCGCATCGTCAACCCGCTCTTGATGGCGATGGCGGTCACCGTCTTCATCAACATGCTGCTGACGTATATGCAGGAGCGCGCGCTGATAAAACTCGAGACGCGCCTCGCCCTCGGCACCTCAGCGGCGTTTTTCACCCACATCCTCAAGCTGCCGATCGCCTATTTCGCCCAGCGCGGCGCCGGCGAAATCGCCGAACGCGTGCTGGTCAACGACAAAGTCGCCAAGACCATCACCGGTCGACTCGCGACCACCGCGATCGACTGCTTCACCATGGTCTTCTACCTGGCGTTGATGTTCCTCTACTCGACGTCACTGACGCTGATCGTGCTGACCCTGTCGATGATCAACGTCGGCGCGCTGCTCTTTGCGGGTCGCGCGCGGCGAGACGCGAGTCAGCGCCTGCTCGCGGACCGCGGCAAGCTGAGCTCGACCTCGTCCTACGGCCTCGGCATGGTCGAAACGCTGAAGGCCACCGGCAACGAGCTCGAGTTCTTCTCCCGCTGGGCCGGCTACCAGTCCAAGACGCTGCGCAGCGAGCAGGAGCTCCAGCGCCTCGGCGACTGGACGTCGATCGTGCCGCCCTTGGTCACCGCCATCACCACGGCGACGATTTTCTTCGTCGGCGGCACCAAGGTGATGACCGGCGACCTCACCGTCGGCCTGCTGGTGGCTTACCAGCTGCTCGCCGGGCAGTTCACCCGTCCGCTCACCAGCCTCGTCTCCTTCGGCTCGGCGATCCAAGAGCTCGAAGCCGACATGAACCGCATCGACGACGTGCTCGGCTACGCCCCGGATCCGTCCCTCGAGGCCGGCCGCGGCGAGACCCAGCTGGCGGTCCCGACGATCGGCGCCAAGCTGCGCGGCAAAGTCGAGATGAAGGGCATCACCTTCGGCTATAGCCACCTCGATCCGCCGCTGATCCGCGGCTTCTCCCTCACCGTGCTCCCGGGCCAGCGCGTGGCGCTGGTCGGCGGCAGCGGCTCGGGCAAATCGACCGTCGCCAAGATGATCGGCGGCCTGCTCCAGCAGCAGGAGGGCGAGATCCTCTTCGACGACGTGCCGCGGGACGAGATCCCGCGGCGGGTGATCACCAATAGCCTGGCGGTCGTCGACCAGGAGATCCTCATGTTCGAGGGCAGCATCCGCGACAATCTGGCGATGTGGGACACCACCGTACCCACCCACCAGCTGAACCGCGCCATCGACGACGCGGAGTTGCGGGAAATGATCACCGGCCGCGACGGCAAGCTCGACGCGGTGGTGGAAGAAGGCGGCGGCAACTTCAGCGGCGGCCAGCGGCAGCGCCTCGAGATCGCGAGATCGCTGGTCGGAGATCCGACGATCTTGATCCTCGACGAAGCCACCAGCGCCTTGGATCCGATCACCGAGGTCAAGATCGACAACGCGCTGCGCCAGCGCGGCTGCACCTGCATCATCGTCGCCCACCGTCTGTCGACGATCCGCGACTGCGACCTGATCGTGGTCATGGACCGCGGCCAGCGCATGGAGTCCGGTACCCACGAAGAGCTGATGGAAAAAAAGGGCCTCTACTTCCGACTCATGAAGGCGGAGGGCTAGGCCGTGCAGGGTCCGACGATCTCCATGAATATGGCCTTCCTGGTCGTCGAGGCGACGCCCGACGAGAAGTGGAACGGACGGCGCATTCCGGTGCTGGCGCCGGTGGCGCTCGGCCGCGGCGCGGCCGCCGACATCCAAATTCAGGATCCATCCCTTTCCAGGCGCCACGCCCTGGTGACCCTGAAGGAAAACGGGCAGCTGTTGGTGGAAGACCAGGGCAGCGTCAACGGCCTGCTGGTCAGCGGCAAAGCGCTCAAGACCGCCGAGCTCGAATCGGGCCAGCAATTCAGCATTGGCCGCTCCACCTTCCGATTCCAGAGCCAGGTCACCGAAGTGCCGGCGCCCGGCTCCCCGGCGGCCCAGCGGGCCCCCGAAGGCACCCAGCAGATCCACGGCATCGACGCGCTGATCGCCAACATCACCGACCCCTTCGAAGAGCAGGGCCGGCGCTTCCCGATCAAGGCCAGCGAACCGATGGAGCTCATCGACCCGGACGTGTCCTGGTGGGTCGCCGAAGGCCACGTCGACATCTTCGCCGTGGCGCTGGTGGACGGCGAACCCGTCGGCCGGCGGGACTTCGTGGCCTCGGTGACCAAAGGCAACGTCTTTTTCTGCCCGGATCCCCAAGATTACGGCGCCGATGAAGAGCGGCTCTTCATCGCCGTCGGCAAAGGGGCGGTGGTGCGGGAGGTCGGCATCAATCAGCTGCAGGTGCTCACCCGCCGCCACCGCGATCGCATCGCCAAAGGCCTCGAGAAGTGGATCGAGGCCCTCAGCGCCTCGCTGCGCGGCGAGCGCGTCCCCGAAGAGCGGACGCTGCTTCAAGTCTCCGCCACAGCCCAAAAGGTCAAGGGCATCCTCGGCGCCCAGCACGTGGTGTGGGTCGACGCCGGCAATCCCTTCTTCTTTCGCGAAACCTCGTACCAGCCGGCGGTGCCGCTCTTTCCGATCGGTCCTGAGGACTGGCTCGACCTCGAAAGCACGGAGCGCCAGGTGCCGGTCCGCGCTTTCTCGACGGCCGAGGCCCTGTCGCGCCAAGGCCCGTGGCTCGCCCTCGAGCTCTACCACCGGGCCTTTACCGAGTGCTTCCTGCTCCAGCTGAAGATGGGTCGCCTCGACGACGCGGTGCGTCTGCGCCAGCGCGCCCGCGAGTCCGAGCGGGCCGGCGAAGCCGCGCTCGGCGCCATCCGGTCGGTGATGGGCGGCACCAAGAAGTACCGCCCCGGCGGCAACGAAGACGCCCCGATCGAGCCCCTGCTCGAAGCCTGTCGGGTGCTCGGCGAGCGTCAGGGCTTCAGCGTCCGACCCCACCCCTATAACCAGCACGAGAAGGCTTTTGACGACGCGCTCGCCGATATCGCCATCGCGTCGGGATTCCGGGTCCGCCAAATCCGGCTGGAGGACGGCTGGTGGCAAACGGAAATCGGCGACTTCCTCGCCCCGCGCGACGGCGGCAAGTCGGTGGTGGTGATGCTCCAGGGCGAAGCGTCGATGTGGACCCGGCGCAAGGTGAACTACACCTGCGTCGACCCGGTGACCGGCGAATCCCAGCCGGTGGACCGCGAGCTCGCCCGCGAGCTCACCGGCTTCGCCCACGTGCTCTACCGGCCGTTCCCGCGCACCTCGCTGACCGTCAAAGGCAAGGAGCTCCTGCGCTTCGCCGTCCGCGGCCTCGGCCCCGAGATGTGGACCGTGCTCTTCATGGGCCTGGGCCTGGGCATGCTGTCGATGGCGATGCCGTTCATCACCGGCAAAATCTACGACTCGGCCCTGCTCCAGTCTGAGCGCACCATGCTGCTGCACCTGAGCCTCGGCCTGATGCTGACGGCGTTCGGAACGACGTCCTTCCAAATCACCCAGAAGATCGCGGTGCTCCGCCTCCAGGGCCGCGCCGACTACGCCGCCCAGGCCGCCGTCTGGGACCGCATCCTCGACTTGCCCGTGCGCTTCTTCCGCGACTACACCGCCGGCGACCTCGCGGACCGCGCCGCCGGTGTCTCCAAGATCCGCGGCCTGATGTCGCGCATCGGCGTCGCCGCCATCCTCGGCTCCGTGGCGTCGCTCTTCAATGCCGGCCAGATGGCCACCTACAGCTTCCCCCTCGCCGCCACCGCCATCCTGCTCTCGCTCACCTACGTCGCGGCGACGGTGACCGCCAACATCATGCGGGTGCGGCTCCAGCGCCAGGAGCTCCAGCTCCAGGGCGGCATCCAAGGCTTGGTGGTCCAGCTGATCGGCGGCGTTTCAAAGCTGCGGGTGAGCGGCGCTGAAACCCACGCCTTCCGGGTGTGGGCGGACCGCTTTTCGACGCAGCGCCGGATCAGCTTCAAGTCCGGCCATATCGGCAACTTCGTGTCGGTGATGAACGCCGGCTATATGACCCTCGCCACCCTCGTTCTCTTCTCGATGATGGCGAGCCTGAAGAAAGGCGCGGTCGAAAAGGGCGTGCCCTTCGACCTCACCACCGGCGACTTCCTGGCGTTCATGGCCGCCTTCGGCATTTTCTCGACGGCGCTCCAGGCCCTC
The DNA here is from genome assembly GCA_038747035.1 of Acidobacteriota bacterium. GTDB lineage: Bacteria > Acidobacteriota > Thermoanaerobaculia > Multivoradales > J023 > JAUIJL01. The sequence continues at coordinate 11,761 of JBCDKB010000095.1, forward strand.
GGCGCCGCGTCGGTCGACCTGCTCGCCATCGTGCCGATTTTCGAGCGCCTCAAGCCGGTGATCGCCACCGAAGCCGAGGCCACGGAAGGCAAAGTCTCCCCCGGCTCGCTCCGCGGTGAGATCGAGATCTCGAAGCTCTATTTCCGCTACGACCCGAGCGGCCCGCCGGTGCTTGAGAATGTTTGTCTCAAGATCCCGCAGGGCACCAGCGCCGCCATCGTCGGCGGCTCGGGTTCCGGCAAGTCGACGCTGCTGCGCCTCCTGCTCGGCTTCGAGAAGCCCGAGCGGGGCCTGATCACCTTCGACGGCCAAGACCTCTCGACCCTCGACCTGCGCCTGCTCCGCCAGCAGCTCGGCGTGGTGCTCCAGGACAGCCGCATCTTGCCGGCGGATATCTTCCGCAACATCGTCGGCGCCAGCTCGAGGACCGAAGAAGAGGCCTGGGCGGCGGCGGCGAAGGCCGGGCTCGACCGCGACATCCGCCGCATGCCCATGCACATGCACACGGTGATCAGCGAAGGCGGCGGCGGCCTTTCCGGCGGACAGAAGCAGCGGCTGATGATCGCCCGCGCGCTGGTCAATAAGCCCAAGATTCTCTTCTTCGACGAGGCGACCTCCGCCCTCGACAACGAGACCCAGCTGACGGTGCAAAAAAGCCTCGACGCCCTCGACGCCACCCGCATCGTGATCGCGCACCGGCTGTCGACGATCCGCAACGTCGATAAGATCTTCTACCTCCACCACGGCAAGATCACCGAGGAAGGCAGCTACGAGGAGCTGGTCGCCCTCGGCGGACGGTTCGCCGATATGGCGGCGCGTCAGACGCTGGAGTAGCCCGTGTGGACCCCGGGTGGGTCGGCTCGAAGCGACGCCGGTGACGTCACCGGCGTCGAGGCCGGTCACCTCGGCTACCCGCGCGGCTTCGCGAAATCGCTCAGCAGACTCACGACAAAGCCCGCCGGGCCGAATTGCACCGAGTCACCGAGCTCCAGGGTGTGGCTGGTGATCCGCTCTTCGTTGACGAAGGTCCCGTTCGACGACTCGAGGTCGGTGATCACGAAATCCCCGGACTCGTTTTGGTGGATCCGGGCGTGCTGGCGGGAGATCGCCGCATCTTCGATGACGATCTGGTTGCCTGCCGTCGGCTGGCGCCCGACCGTCATGTGGGGTTCGAGGATGTAGTACACGTCGTCGCCGTCGGTCGAGACCAGGCAGACGACGCGGTTGTGGGTCGTCGGGAGCTCCGGGATCAGGTGGGCCCGCGAGATCGCCATCGTGGCGCCGAGCAGGCGATGACGACTCGTGGTGGTCTCGCGTTTCAGCGCTTGATTGAAATCGTCGATGGTTTCTTTGCCCACCGGCGTATCGATCCGTTCGAGGGACGACGCGGCGACCCTCGGCCCGTCGGTTGACGGCATCAGCGGAAACGGCCGTGAGGCGCCGGTGAGCTTCGGCTCGTCACCCACCTTCGGTTCAGGCACCGCCGCGGTGGGCAACGAGTCCTCAGGTCTGTGCAGCGCCGGCGACTCGACTTTCGGCGCGGGCAGGCCCACCGGTGTTTCCATCGCCGCCAGCGGCGGCGCGAAAGACGCGGGGGACTCGGGGGCCCCGGGGGCCGGCGCCTCGGCGTCCTTCGGGTCTGGCCACGACACCGAGTCGAAGGACTTCGAGGCCCAGCCGCTGGACTGGCTCCACGCCGGCGCCGACTTCTCGGCGGCGGAGATTTCCGCCACCTCGTCGGGTGTGCGGGCCAGCGCCGGATTCACCACCGTTCCGCCCGGAACCGGTGAGATGTCGGACGTCGGAAGGCCGGGCATATTCGGCAAGGGGGGCGTCGCCGGCGGCGCGCCCTCCGGAGCCTCGGAGGTGGCCTCCGCGGAGTCGGGCCCTTCGGCCGTCGACGCCTCAGGCCCTGGAGCCGGCGACGGCGCGGTGGAAGGTTCGGGAATCGCGGGCAGGTCCGCCGGCGGCTCGGGGGAGTCGGCCGCACCGGCGTGCGGCGACGCCGCTCCGGTCGCCGAGTCGCCGGCGTCCTCGGCCTCGGCGGGCGACGATGGCGAGTCGGGCCCGCGAGACGGCGCCGGTTCGACGGCCCCCGGTTCAACGGCCGGGTCCGCATCGCTGATCGGGGCAGCGGCCGCCGGGGCTTGGGACTCGGGGGCTCCAGGGGATGGAGCTTCGGACTTGGGAGCTTCGGACTTGGCAGCTTCGGACTTGGCAGCTTCGGACTTGACAGCTTCAGACTCCCCGGAGTCGGCGGCCCCGGAGGTTGGCTTCAAGGCCTCCGCCCGAGCGGTCGCTTCGGCGAGGGCGGATTCCGCCTGCGCGGCGCTGTTGCGGGCCGCTTCGAGGCGGGCCTGGCCCTCCGGGTCGTCGGTGAATTCGCCGATCTGAGCCCGCAGGTTCAGGATGTCCCGCTCCTTCCGGGCCTCTTCAAAGACCGCGCGGCGCTCCTCGACGATGGCGTGCACCTGCTGGCGCACGCCGCGGGCCGCGCTCCTCAGGGGCTTCAGCTCGGCGTCCACCGCCTCCAGCCGCTTGACGTAGTCGCGGCGGACCTCGTTGAGCACCTCGTCCGGGGTCTGGCCGCGGTGGGCTTCCAATTTGTCGAGCCAATCGACGAGCTGGCGGCGCTCCTCTTCGAGGTCCTCCAGCCGCTCGAAAACGGCCAGGTCGATGGCTTCCAGATCGCCGCCGGCTCGGCCGGCGTCGGTTCCTAGGTCTCGGGATCCCGGATCGTGCGTCATCAACCTTCTACCTCAGAAATTGGCGGCACTTCAGGCGTTCGCGGCGCCGCCCTGCGAGCGACAGACCGGCCCCTAGGCCGGCACCGGAGCGCCTGAGCCCCATGCTATTCTCGACGTGAAATTTCCCCATTCCCGACCCAGTCCTGGAGCCGTTGGCGCGGCCCGTTGCGAAGTCGCATGGCGCCCCTCCGCCGGACGAGGTCGAGATTGACTCCGTCTGCAGGGATTATAAATGGATCACCACAATTCAAGAGCTCACACCCCGTCGCCGATCCACTCCCCGTTCTTCCGCCTGGCCCTCCGGCGCACCCTGTCCTTCGCCGCCGCGGTCGTCCTGGGTCTCAGCACCCCCGGCGCCGTCACAGCACAAGATGAGTCCGGGGTTACCATCCTCGGCGGCGACGGCCAGCGCGGCGCCGTCGGCGAAGTGCTCGGCCGCTCCTTCCGGGTCCGGGTCGTGGACGCGGGCGGCGGACCGATCGCCGGCGCCGCCGTCCAGTGGAACGTCATCTTCGGCGACGCCCAGCTGCAGTCGGGCGGCGTGACCACCAGCGACGCCAACGGCGAAGCCCGCAACCGGCTGCTGCTCGGCAGCCGCGTCGGCCTCGTCCAGGTCGCCGTGCGCGCCGCCGGCGCCGACGGGTCTGAGATTTTCACCGCCAAAGTAGACGCCGAAGCCGACCCGGTCCGCAGCGCCTTCGACCGCGCCTGCAACGATGACCTCAGCCGTCAAGCCGGCGTCTGCGCCTACGTCGATGGCCTCAGCGAAGACGATCAGCTCCTGGTCCGTGAGGAGCTCGAGCCCGATGAGATCGCCGCCCAAGCCACCGTCACCCAGGAAATCGCTCGCGCCCACCTCGACGCCGTCACTACCCGCCTCGTCGCCCTCCGCCGCGGCGGCGTTGATCAAAAGCGTCTGGGATTCTTCATCTCCGGCTCCACCGCCACCGCCGAACGCCCCCGGGACCTCGACGAAGCCGCTTTCGACAATGACTCGACCGGCCTGACCGTCGGCCTCGACTACCGCTTCGGCGACAGCGCCGTCGTCGGCGTCGCCGCCGGCGCCTTCGACGCCGACGCCGATTTCTTCGACGACGCCGGTAGCCTCGACGTCGAGTCCCAGTGGGTCTCTCTCTACCTCGGCAAGACCTGGGCCTCCGGCGTTTACCTCCACGGCGTCGCCGGCGTCGGCACGGGCGATTACGACGCGGTGCGCAATATCGACCTGCCGGTGGCGTTCCGCGGCAAGACCCGATTCGCCGCCGTCGGCACCCCCGACGGCGACCAGACCGCCGCCCAGCTCGAGCTCGGCTACACCCGAAAGCTCCAGAGCGAGCTGGTGCTCACCGGTTTCCTGCGCGGTCGCTATATCGACCTCACCATCGACGGCTACCGGGAAATCGGCGACGCCGACGGCCTGGGCTTCTACCTCGACGTGCTCGAACAGAACGTCGAGTCGCTGATGGTCGAAGGCGGCTTCGACCTCGCCTGGCCCCTCAAGCGCCGGTGGGGCACCCTGACGCCGAGCGTCCAGCTGAGCCTGGTGCGGGAGCTCGATGACCAAGGCGAGCCCATCCGCGCCCGCTTCCTCGACGACCCGAACGCCAACCTGCTCGTGCTGCCGACGGCCGAGCCCGACGAGAACTTCATCAACTTCTCCGCCGGCCTCATCGCCCACCTCAACAACGGGACCGGCCTCTTCGTGCACTACTCCATCGACCTCGAGCGCGCCGACTACGAGCTCGAAGAGCTGCGCGGCGGCGTCTCCTTCTCGTTCTAGTCGAAGAATTCGTTCCGCGGCTCGGCCTGAGCGAGTCCCGAGCCGCGACACCGAAGCCCGACGTCTAACCGTCCCCTGTCTTCCAAGGGAAGGCCGCACGCCGAGTGACGTTGGACAGGTCATGGGCTAGGGCGCGGCGCAGAGATCACCAGCTCGCTCCAAGCCGACGTGTCTCCCGACTCGAACTCGTCGCGGAAGATCACGGCCCCCGAGAGGTACCCGCAGGCGACCGCGGCGAGCGTCGATTCGAAGCCGGCGAAGCCCTCGGCGTCGTTGTAGAGGTCGTGGCCAAAGTCGACGTCGACGTCATCGGCGGTGCCGAAGATCAGGTCCTGGCCGACGCCGAGGGTGTTGGGCAGGTTGCCGCCCCGGTCCATCAGATCCGCCTGCGGATTCAGCTGTTCCGTATGGAATGCGCCGGTGTAGTGGCCCACCTCGTGGGCGATGATGTTGCCGAGGGATCGGCCGACGAACTCGATTTTGGTCGTCGACGGATCCACGGGGAAGCCGTTGAGCGAGTTCGGATCAAAGTCGTTGCCGCTCAACAGGTCGAGCAGGACCACGGCCGTCTCGGAGGATTCAAAATTGCCGACGTCGATCGATTGGGCGATGCCGATCGTCGGAATGCCGAGCTCCGGGATCGAGCCGCCGACGATGACCCGGCTCACCCCGGGCCCACCGAACGGATCGACGTGGTCGCGGGAGTTGCGGATCTCCAGTCCGAAGCTCGGGTTGGGACCGCCCAGGGGATCGCTCTCTAGGTTCTCGCGGGCCGCCCGCAGCGTCGCGTCGATGACCGCGTCTTCGTCGCCGGGTCCGAGCCCCCAGCGGCCTAGGAAATCTGCGAGCGGCGAAAGCGTCACCAGCTCTCCGCCGTTGATCGGAAAAATCGAGGTGTCGAAGCTGGCGCCGTCGAAGTCGAGGAAGAGAGTCTTCTGCAAGCCCGGTCCGGAGCGCTCAGTCGGTCGGTGGAGACGCAGCTCCAGGGCGTAGCTGGACGTGGTCCCCGGGACTCCGAGCACCCGCAGACGATAGGTGCCGGCCTCCTCCACCGCGACCGCGAAAGTCGCTTCACCGCCCCCGGGCAGCGGCGACGCCGGCGGGTAGGCGGCCGAAAGGTCCAGCGTCGAAGCGACGGTCAGAACCCCCGACGGGCTCTCCAAAAGCAGCTGATCGCCGCCGCCCTGGAGATTGACGCCCAGGATGTCGCAGGCCGAGAGATCGAAGGCGTACCAGTCCGAATCGCCGGACTCGAGGCGAATCTCGAGGGAATAGTCGCCTTCGCTCCCCACCCCGAAGCCGGTCGACGAGTCGAAGGGGTCACTCAGAACGGACGCGAAAGGCGCGATCGATCCGGCGATTGAGAGGTAGTAGTCGTCGTCGCGCGGCGCCGAGGCGGCGATGAAGCCGTCTCGATTCAAGGCGTTTTCGTCTTCGTTCAGGACCACGAAGTTGCCCGCGCTGTCGTGGAGCGCCAGGAACGAGTCGAGGTTCCCGGGAGCGCTATCGACGTCGACCACGATCAGCTCGCCCTGGCGGACACCCGGAATGCGTAAGAAATCGAGGTCGCCGGAGCCGGTTCCGCCGCTGCCGAAGGGGCCGTCGCCGATCGTCCCGGAGATCCGAACGGCCCCGCCGACGACGAGGCCCGTGTCGGTCGCCAGGGGAATTGAGCCTTCGTCTTCGGCGAAGGGGCCGAGGGCCGCCGGGGCGGCGCCGGCGGCGAAGCTGCCGGCGACGTCCAGGGAGCGCGCCTGGCCCGCGGCCGTACCGAAGTCCGCCAGCAGCTGGGCTTGCGCCGGGGTGTCGTTGGGTTCCACTTCGGCGACGCTGCCACCGGCTATCGCAGGTCTCCGCACCGCCCGCCGGTCGGCGGCCCGCTGCGCCATGAACTTCTCCCAAAAGTCCATGTCTGGCTCCACGCCGACGGGAAGGAAACTCACATAGGGATTGGCCGCGGAGAGGGCTCCATCCGGCGTCTGCGGGTCGGCGAGTGGGTCAGCGAGCAGGGTCCCTGGACCGGCGATCCCGGCGGTGAGCACCATCAGGGTGGCCAGGGGGATCAGGGCACATCGTGCCCGGCGGAGAGCTTCGGACGGGGCGGGGGGCATGGCGTAAACTCCTGGTTGATGACCCGCGTGGACGAGCTTCATGGGCGCGGGACGCCGGCACCGTTTCGATACCAGCTTGGATCGGAGGGCTCCCATGGAGCCGAACCGATGGATCTACACGCCGAGTGACCAGAAGAGAGCAAGGCTGCGCCAGAGTCTGCCACACCCACAATCCCACGGGGCCGCCGATTCCCTCCTTAGGACGACGCGCAGGTGCGTCCACAAGGTCGCTCGGAATTCACGATGATCAGAAGACGAAAATCTAGGGGCCCATCCGCGACGCCCGGCGCGGTGAGCTCCGTGGCTCTGGTTCTCTATGCCGTCCTCTCGGCCCCGGCCGCCGGCGACGGCGGCGCGGTCGACCACTCGATTCAGGCGCACTTCGAGAAGATGCGCGAGCACCGATATGGCGCCGCGGCGACGCCGGTGCCCGCCGGCGGCCTGAACTTCAGCCGGGACACCGCCACCTGGACCTTCGAATTCGGCGATCTCTACCTCCAAGAACCGGTCGAAGGCGTCGCCACGGGCCTTGTCTTTGAAGGCCGCGGTCGATTCCACATGACCGTCCCCGATCGCTACGAGCTACGGCAGCTGCGCCGCTTCGCGGAGGCGCCCGAGCTCGACGCCGTCGACGTCCCGTTCTCCCGCCTGGTTCTACGGACCTCGGAGGCGTCGGCCCTCGACTGGCTCGGCGACCTCAAAAACCCCCGTGGAGCTGCTTTCTCCGAGCACCAGACGGCGGCGGACCGCCACCGGCACTGGCTGCTGAAGCGTTTCGAGGATGTCGACGCCCGGGTCCTGCTGGGACTCCACCTCGCCGACGACGCCTACCTCCGGATCGATATGGACACCGAGGACTACAAATGGCTGACCTGGCAATACGACGACCTGGCGCTCGAAGAGGTCACCCTGGTCAAATTTCAGGACCAGAACGAGTTCCCTGAGATTTGGCTGAGCCTCGATCGCCCGGAGGACCGCACCGCCGAGGGGCGGCCGAATGGCGTCCCGCGGCGGCACCTCGACCTCCGGCACGTGCGGGTTGAAGTCGACCTCACCGACCGCTCCACCCGCGGCGCCGTGAGCTACAGCCGGACGCCGGTCACGGTGGGTCAATTTGTCGCCACCGTGACCGTCGCCCCCACCCGCGCCGGACTCGGCGCCGTCGACCTCAATCTCAGCGTCGGCGCCAAAGTCGAGTCCGTCACCGACGGGGACGGCCGCGAGCTCGCCTTCCTGCGGGAGCGCATCGGCGAGCTCACCCGCAGCCTCGACGACCGCCTCAACGACAACTCCCTAGCGATCTTCTTCGATCGCCCCGTGGGTCCTGGGGACGGACCGATCGAGCTCACCGTCCGTTACGAACAGGAGCTGCTCAACTTCGTCTCCGGCCGCGACTGGTACCCCGCCCCCCCGGCGTCGATCGATGATCTGCACACCGCCGAGCTCCACCTCACCGCCCGCAAGCGCTCCGAAGTCCGGGCCATCGGCCGCTTGGTCGACAAGGCCACCCGAGACGACGGCGCTGTGACGTGGATTTACGCCATGGAACAGCCCACGAAGATACACGGCTTCTCCTTCGCGGATCGATTCGTTGAGACCGAGATCGAGGTCGAGGGCGTCCCCAAGGTGGTGAGCTTCTCGCCGCCGGTCTCGAGTCGTTCGAAGTCCATGGTCAAGAGCGTGGGTACCGACATCGCCAACAGCCTGCGCTTCTTCCAGTGGCTCTTCGACAGTGAGCTCGAGGTCGACACCCTGCAAGCGACCGGCATCGCCGCCCGCCACGGCCAGGCCTTCGAGGGCTTCCTCCACCTCGGCGAAGTCACCTTCGCCCAAGACTCCACCGACACCTCCGAGCTTTTCCGCTCCCACGAAGTCGCCCACCAATGGTGGGGCCACCTCGTGGGCTGGAAGACCTACCGCGACCAGTGGCTGAGCGAAGCCTTCGCCGAGTACTCATCGATGATGTTCGTAGAGGCGACGGTCAAAGAAGGCCCGGAGATCTTCAACGACGTGGTCAAGGCTTACCACGAGCTGCTCGTGGGCCAGCGGATCGCCCAATTTAACCGGTTCGTGCGACCGGGGATGGCCGGCGTCGACTCCAAACAGCGGCAGCGCCTCGGTCCGATCGGCCACGGCTACCGGGCGTCGAACGCGGAGCTGCCCCAAGGCTACCGGCTGCAGAATTACTACAAGGGACCGATGGTCCTGCACATGCTCCGGCACCTCCTGGACGAGCCCGGCCGGGGCGATGCCCTCTTCATCCAGATCCTTCGCGACTTCGTCGCCGAGCACCGGGGCGGCTCGGCGAGCACCGAGGACTTCCGCCGCGCCGTCGAGGAGCGGGCCGGCGGCGACTGGGCCTGGTTCTTCGACCAGTGGGTCTACGGCACCGCCATTCCGAGCTATACCTATTCCTACGGCGTAGTCCACGAAGGAGACCAGACCCTCCTCGAGCTCACCGTGACCCAAGAAGACGTGCCGGACGGCTTCACGATGTCGGTGCCGGTCCGATTGGAGCTCGCCGGCGGGAAGTCGGGGACCCTGCGGGTGACGGTGCAGAAGCCGAGCGAGACCTTCCGGCTGCCGATCCCGTCGCCGCCGAAGAAGGTGATTTTCAATCCGGATTTCGCCGTGCTCGCCCGCATCTCCAAGGGATAAGTCTCCGCCGTGCGTCCTCCGGGGCCTGGAGAGCGGCGAATCGGCCCGGCTGATGAGCTACGGTCCGCCGCCGGAGGACCCGAGTACAGTCTATGTCGTGCCCCACCGGGCGCGCAGCTCGAGGTCGTCGGCGAGCCGTCGCTCGACCCGCTCCGCCCCGAGGTCTAGGACCTCCCGCGCGGTCAAAGTGGCGCCTCGGCTGCGGGCCGGTACCGCAGCGCCAAAAATATCTTCCGCCACCAGCTCGACGACCGACTCGGCACGCGCCTGGTGGCGCCTCGCCTCCTGCCGCTGGTGCCAGATCAACCCCGCGGCGACGATGACGGTCAGGCTGACGGCAAGGGCCGCACCGACCCCGAGGCGGTGGCGCCGCGTGAACCGACCCGCCCGGTAAAGCCACGAGTCAGCGCGGGCGCGGATCGGAGCGAAGTCGAGGTGGCGACGGACGTCCTCCGCCAGGGCCTCGACCGACGCGTAGCGCCGCCCCGGCTCTTTGTGCAGCGCGGTGAGCGCGATGGTGTCCAG
>JBCDKB010000096.1:0-21561 GCA_038747035.1 Acidobacteriota bacterium
CCCCAACGGGATTCGAACCCGTGTCGCCAGCTTGAAAGGCTGGTGTCCTAACCTGGCTAGACGATAGGGGCACTACGGCGGGATCGCCGCCGCGAGCGCGGATGTTAGCAGACGAAGGACCGGTGTCAAGGGCCTTCTTCAGCCTTGGGGTTGCGCCGCTTCCTCTTTGCGCTTGGCGGCGTCAAAGCGGTTCTTATCCTGGGCCTTGGACCAGGCGTCGTATGCGGAAATAAGGCCCTTCTCGAGCTTTTCCTCAATGGAATCATCCATGGCGCACATGCCGATCTTGCGGTTGCCTTGGATAATCGACTGCAGCATCGGCGTGTTGCCTTCGCGGATGACATTGGGCAGTCCGGAGGTGCGCAGGAGGATCTCATGCACGGCGACGCGGCCTCCACCGTCTTTGGTGCGCAGGAGCAGCTGAGAGACGATCGCGGCAATCGAGTCCGCCAGCGTGGTGCGGATCTGCGACTGCTGGTTGGCCGGGAAAGCGTCCACGAGCCGGTCGATCGTTTTCGCGGCACTATTGGTGTGCAGGGTGCCGAAGACGAGGGCGCCCATCTCGGCGGCCGTGACGGCGAGGGAGATGGTCTCGAGGTCCCGCATCTCGCCCACCAGCACGACGTCGGCGTCCTGGCGCACGGCCACCTTCAACGCCGCGCCGAAGCTGTGGGCGTCGTGGTGGACCTCGCGCTGGGAAAACACGCAACCCCGGTTGGGGTGCACGAACTCGACCGGGTCTTCGATGGTCAGAATGTGCTTCTGGTAGCGCGTGTTGATGCGGTCAATGACCGCGGCCAGGGTGGTCGATTTGCCGGAGCCGGTCGGACCGGTGATGAGGACCAACCCTTGCTGGAGGTCCGCCAGCGCGCTGATCGCGTCTGGCATCTTCAGCTGCTCGCAGGTCAGGATCTTCTCCGGAATGATGCGAAACACCGCGCCGGCCCCGTTCTCTTGCCGGAGGAAGTTGCAGCGAAACCGCGCAACGCCAGGAAGACCGTAGGCAAAATCGAGATCACCGCAGTCCTGGTAGTCGCTCCACTGCTCCTCGTTGGCGATCTCGCTGAGAAGCGCCTCCACCCCGGCATGATCCAGCACCGGCCAGCCTTCAACGCCCTGGAGGCCGCCGTTCTTCCGGACCCTCGGCGCCTCTCCGGCGGCGATGTGGAGATCCGAGCCCTTGTTGTCTTTCAGGTACCGAAAGAGATCATCGATTCGTGCCATGGGCCACCTCAGGCGAAACGCTTGGGATCTTCGGCATTGCGACGCGCCTCCTCCACCGAGATCTCGCCCTGCTTCACCAGATCGGCGAGAGAGTTATCGAGCATGACCATGCCTTGGCGCGCGCCGGTCTGCATCTGAGAGGCGATTTGAAAAGTCTTCTTCTCGCGAATGAGGTTGCCCACCGCCTTCGAGTTCATGAGCACCTCGAGCGCCGGAACACGCCGCTCGCCGTCGACGCTGGGCACCAGGCGCTGCGACACCACGGCCCGCAGCGATTCGGAAACCATCGTGCGAATCTGATTCTGCTGCTCCGGCGGGAAGACGCCCAGCAGACGGTTGATGGTGCGGATCGCGTTCGACGTATGGAGCGTGCCGAGGACTAGGTGACCGGTCTCGGCGGCGGTCAAGGCCAGCTCGATCGTCTCGAGGTCACGGAGCTCACCGATCACGATGATGTCCGGGTCTTCACGCAGCGCGGCGCGCAGCGCGCGGGCGAATGACTCGGTATGGTGTCCGACCTCGCGCTGGTTGATCAAGCACTCCGCAGACTTGTGGACGTATTCCACCGGGTCTTCGACGGTCAGGATGTGATCCGGCCGCTTATGGTTCAGCAGGTGGACCATGGCCGCCATCGTCGACGACTTGCCGCAACCCGCCGGACCGGTAAAGAGCACCATACCTTGGTGGAAGCTCACCACGCGCTCGAGGTCGTCCGGCAGCCCGAGCTCGGCGAGCGACGGCGGGTTGGCGGGGATCACGCGGAAGACCGCATCCCAGCCCCGCTGCTGCTTATAGGCATTCGACCGGAATCGGCCGATCCCGGGGATCTCGTAGGAGAAGTCGAGCTGGAGCTGCTCTTCGATCACGCGCCGCTGGTCTTCCGTCAGTAGGCCGAAGACCAACTCCCGGCTGCGCTCCGAATCGATCGCCGGCCCGGCGTCGCGCATCGAGCCGTTGAGCCGGAGGCGAATGGGCGCCGTACTGTGGAGGTGAAGATCACTCGCCCCCAGCTGCTGCGCCTGGTGGAGCAAGTTCGAGAGCGTCGTCGTGCCGTCGACATGCAGCAAATGCTCGCCTTGCCCGACCTGGACAGGTCCCGGCGTCGGCGGCGCGGCTGCCGCCGGAGTGACGGCGGGGGTCGGCGCCGTCGCCGCGACCGGAACGGGCGTCGCTGCGACCGGAACAGGCGTCGCTGCGACCGGAACAGGTGTCGCTGCGACAGAAACAGGCGTCGCCGCGACAGGAACAGGAGTGGGCTGGACCGCGATCGGCGCCTCGCCGGCTGACGCGGAGTCCGGCGTCAAAATCGGTTCAACCACCGGATCGACCACCAGCGTCTGCGGCTGGGCCGGCTTCGGGGGATCGATAGTGATGGCGAGCGGTGACGGTTCTGGCGCCGGTCCAGGCGCTTCCGGAGCGACCGGCTGGGTCTGGTCCCCTGGATCCGGCGGTGAGAGTCCCTGCTTCTTGAGGTACTGCTCCCGGGCGCGGTCCAGCTTCGCCAAGACTTCCGTCGTCACGTACTGCTCTTGAACCAAGAAAGGCCCGAGGGCCATCGACTCATCCACAAGTCGACGGCGTTTCAGCGCTTCGCCCACCTGGGTCTTGGTGAGCACTTTGAAATGGACGGCGAGCCGCCCTAAGACCATGTCGTATTCGTGACGATCCATCGCGTTTACCCGAGGGCTCTCAATCGATAGCAAGAAGGGCCCATCAGAGTACGCGAGGCTCCCGATTCCGTCAATGCGGCGGCGGCCCCGGCTTATGGCCGACCATGCCGAAGTCGCGATGGCCGAAGAGTAGGTCGTCGAGGAGATCGCGAAGCCGATTGACTTGGTCTGCGAGCTGGTGCTGCTCGGCGGGAAGCTGCTGAAGATCGATCTCCGGCAAATGACTCTCCTCTGCAAACGGGTGCAGGTCGAGGCGGTGCACCGGCTCAAAGCCCGCCTCGCGGAACGTCACTTCCAGGTGCCCCGGGTGGACGGGCCGGGTATGGGTTGGATCAAGCCAAAAATCGCGGGCCGACATCGCCAAGGCCATCGGACTCGGCGTCTCCAGGATCAGGACGCCGCCTGGACGGAGCGCTCGCCACGCGAGGCGGATGAGTCTGCCGACGGCCACGTCGGGTAGGTGCTCGATGACATGGAACGAGACCACCCCGCCGAGGCTCGATGCGGGGACCTCAGCCAGCGCCGCGAAGAGGTCAGCTCGCCTGGCGTCGAGTCCCCTCTCGCGACAGCGAGCCACCATCTCGCTCGACGCGTCAACGCCGCTCGCCGTGACTCCCCAACTCTCCAAAACGGCGAGCGCTTCCCCGCGCCCGCAGCCGAGATCCAACACTAAATCTTTGTCTTCGAGATAAGGACGATACGTCGAAACGCGCCGCGCGATCTCGGCTTCGCTACCGCGGAATCGCTTCTCCAACTCGAGGTAGCCCTGCTCTTCCAAAATGGCGGCCGCCGTTGACGGCTTGAGCGGCACCGCCCCTCCGGTTCCAGCCGCGGGACCGGATTCCGCCGAAGCCTCGGACATCGGCTTCCCTTCCTGGGTTGCCTGGGCAGCTAAGAGGGCTCCGAGCTGGTTCCATAGCCCTTTCGCCTCTCGACGGTATCGATCGAGCTTCTGGTCGACCCGCGAAAAGAGCGCATCGTTATGGAGCATCACTTCTTGCAGGCTGTCCGTCGCCCGCTGGTCGATGCGCTCGATCGCCGACTGGTGCTCCTTGTAGCGGGCTACCGCCAGATCCCTCTGATGGATCAGGGTCTCGATCGCGATGAGGTTAAACACCCGCTGCCGATCCCATAGATCGGCGGTCGCGCCGCGCACAAACGGCCGCAGCACCCGCTTGACCAGCGCCACGAGCTTGCCGCGAAGCCCTCCCCCACCGGCGGCGGGAAAAGGCACGTTGTGGGTGAAGAGCGCCGACCACGCCTCAAGCTCGCGGGTGGGCTCTCCCAGGAACTGATCGACCGAAGGAGGCCCCCCGGCGGCCGCCTCGGCAGACGCCTGAACGACGCCAAGCCCGACGGCGTCAGCGCCGTCGGGCTTGGAGCCTGAGGGTGAAGCGGCCCCCGAGGCGCCGACTCCAGAGTCCGACGTCTCGTCGACGGACTCGTTTCTCTTCGACCGTTCAGCCATCAGATCCCAGCGGGATCACTCGGCGGGAACGATCGCGACGGTAAATTCCGCCTCAACGTCGGCGTGCAGGTCCACCTTGACCGGATGCTCACCGAGCGTCTTGAGCGTCGGCGTGCCGAGGTCCAGCTGGCGCTTTTCGACCGTGACGCCCTTCGCGGCGAGCTCTTCGACAATGTCGTTGGCGGTCACCGACCCGTAGAGGGTCTCGCGCTCACCGACACGCTTCTTGATCTCAACGCGAATCTCACCGATATCCGCCGCAGCCTGCTGCGCCTCTTCGAGCTTCTTGGCGTGCACCGCATCAATCTTCTTGCGCTGCTGCTCGAAATAGGCCAAGTTGCCCTTCGTCGCCTCGAGGGCGATGCCCTTCGGCAGAAGGAAATTACGGGCATACCCCGGCCGAACTTCGATGACTTCGCCGCGCCGTCCCAGGTGCCGAGAATCTTCCAGAAGGATGATTTCCATAGTGTGCTCCTAGTCCGCGGTGAAGGGGATGAGGGCGAGGTGCCGGGCACGCTTGATCGCTTTGGCGAGCATGCGCTGGTGACGCGACGACGTGCCGGAGATGCGGCGGGGAAGAATCTTCGCCCGCTCCAGGATGTAAGACTGCAGGAGCTTCACGTCTTTGTAATCGATGTACTCGATACCTTCAGCCGTGAACTTGCAGACCTTACGCCGACGGTAGAAAACGCGACGACGTGCCATCAGCTTTCTCCTTCACTGGTCGATTCGGCGGGAGCGGCGGCAGCTTCGCCTTCCGCAGCCTCTTCTTCAGCGCCCGGCACCGGCGGCTTGACCTTGCCTTTGCGGAACGCGCGCTTCAGGTCTTCGTCGGTGCGGACCACCAGGTGGCGCAGGATCTTTTCGTCCTGCAACATCAGGCGCTCGATCTCTGACCACGGAGGCGGCGCGGCTTCCGAGGACACGTAGACGAAGATGTACTTGCCTTCGTTGAACTTCCGGATCGGATAAGCCAGCTTGCGCTTTCCCCAGTTGTCCACGTAGGTGACGGTGGATCCTGCTTCTTCGAGCATGCCCGTGAAGCGATCCGTGATGGCTTGGACTTCATCGTCATTTTGCCGTGGCTCGACGATGATCCCCAACTCGTAGGTCCGGGTCATATGACCTCCCTATGGCCTCGTGGTCCCGATTCCTGCGGCTGGCCCAAACGGCTCGCCGCGCGACCGGAACAGAGAGGTGGTGTGTTGTGTGCGTCAGCCGCTTCAGCGGCTTCGGACGCGCGATTGTACCGATTTCGCCCCGAGATGCAAGGCGGGGGCCCGTGACCCCCGCCCCGTCTCGGAACGCGGTGCTGAATCAGCCCGCCAGCAGCGGCGCAATCACCAGCGCCACCACGGACATCAGCTTGATCAGGATGTTGATACTCGGGCCGGACGTATCCTTGAAGGGGTCGCCCACAGTGTCGCCGGTCACCGCAGCTTTGTGGGCTTCGGAGCCCTTGCCGCCGTGGTGTCCCGCTTCGATGTACTTCTTAGCGTTGTCCCAAGCGCCGCCGGCGTTGGACTGGAAGATCGCCATCATGACGCCGGAAGCGGTCACACCGGCGAGCACGCCGCCGAGGGCGGCCACGTCGTAGACGCCGACAACCACCGGCACGACCACCGCGAGGGTGCCCGGCATGACCATCTCTCGAATCGCCGCCGCAGTTGAAATGTCAACGCACTTGGCGTACTCGGCTTCGGCCTCGCCTTCCATCAGACCTTCAATCTCACGGAACTGACGGCGGACCTCTTCGATCATCTCACCCGCGGCGCGGCCGACGGCTTCCATCGCCATCGCTGAGAAGAGGAAAGGAAGCATGGCGCCGATGAACAGGCCGCCCATGACTTTCGGATCGGAGACGTCAATTGTGTCGAGGCCGACCGTGGTGCGGAAGGCCGCGAAGAGCGCCAGCGCGGTCAGCGCCGCGGAACCGATCGCGAAGCCCTTACCGATGGCGGCGGTGGTGTTGCCGACCGCGTCCAGCTTGTCGGTCCGCTCGCGGACGTCTTTGCCCAGGCTAGCCATTTCGGAAATGCCACCGGCGTTATCGGCGATCGGTCCATACGCGTCAACCGCGAGCTGGATGCCGGTCGTCGACAGCATGCCGAGGGCGGCGATCGCGATGCCGTAAAGGCCAGCGGTCTCGTAGGCGACGATCACGGCTGCGACCAGCACGACCGTCGGCCACGCCGTGGAGCGCATGCCGAGGCCGAGGCCGGCGATGATGTTGGTCGCCGAGCCAGTCTCAGACTCTTTGGCGATGCCCTGGGCCGGGGAGCGGGACTCCGCCGTGTAGTACTCGGTGATCATGCCGATCAACACGCCGGCGATAAGGCCGGCGAGTGTCGCGAAGAAGACGCCCATACCGTCGAAGGTCACGGCGCTGTCTCCGGACCCGAGGGTGAAGGTTCCCTCAAGCATCGTTTGGCAAGCGAAGAAGGTCGCCACCAGCATGACGCCGGACGCGGTGAAAGTACCGCGGTGCAGGGCGTGGGACGGGTTGCCGCCTTCTTTGGTTTTCACCAGGAAAGTCGAAACCAGCGAAATGACGATGCCGAGAGCGGCCAGCACCAGCGGCAGCACGACCAGGGAAGGAACGCCTTCGTGGGCGACGCTGGTGGCCGCGGCGGCGCCGAGCACCAGAGAGCCGATGATCGAACCCACGTAGGACTCAAAGAGGTCGGCGCCCATGCCCGCCACGTCGCCGACGTTGTCACCGACGTTGTCGGCGATGGTCGCCGGGTTGCGCGGATCGTCTTCCGGGATCCCCGCTTCGACCTTACCGACGAGGTCGGCGCCGACATCAGCGGCCTTCGTGTAGATACCGCCGCCGACGCGGGCAAAAAGCGCGATCGAGGACGCGCCGAAGGAGAAGCCGGTGAGGACATTGATGACGCGCACCAAATCGCCTTCGAAGACGCCCAGGTAGGTGAGCATCAGGAGCGACAGGCCGAGGACGCCGAGACCGACCACGGCGAAACCCATGACGGCGCCGCCGGAGAAGGCGACGCGCAGGGCGTCGTTGAGGCTCGTGCGGGCCGCGGCGGAGGTCCGCACGTTGGCGGCGGTGGCGACGCGCATGCCGAAGAAGCCAGCAAGGCCGGAGCACAGCGCACCGGCCAGCACCGACACGGCGATCAGCCAGGAGCTATCTTCGCGTCCGGCGTTGAAGAAGGCCAAAGCGGCGGCTACAACCACGACGAAAATGGCCAGGACGCGGTATTCGCGGCCGAGGAAGGCCATGGCGCCGTCGCGGATGTGGCCCGCGATCTTCTTCATCTCGTCCGTGCCCATATCTTGGGCATTGATCCAGTTGCTGCGCAAGAACGCAAAGATGAGAGCCAAGGCGCCGCTAACGGGAACGGCGTACATCAACATTTGGCTGTCCACGTTTCTTTTCTCCTTGCCTAAACGGAGGTCCGTCGGTCATTACACGCCGAGGACAAGGTCCGTACGGTGAAAGATTCGGATTGGAAGGTCAGGGGTCAGAGCGGAGGCGCTAGAGCAAATGCCATCCGCGGTGGGCACGTCGTGAGCTTTCGGGGTGGGATGAATCCGTGGGGATTCCGATCGCGAAGGCCGTCCAGGCGAACGACTTAAGGTAGGTCTGCACAGGGTGGAGCGAATTTTGCGCCGCGGCGCGGCACGCAGCAAACGCAGAGAGACCAGGCGGACCCCAAACGCGCTCATGCGGTAGAGGTTGGCCTAGCTCACGGGGGCGGCGGCGAATCCATTCGCCGCGTCGCTGCGGAGATCGGTTGATCTTAACCGCTAAAGCTCGCTCTCGCCAGACTTTGTCGTCGATGCTGACGGGGCGGGTCCATTGAATCGTTGCATCGCCGAATCGGCGCCCGTGCCCAGCCACATCTCGCAAGCATCCGCCGCGCGAGCGATCATGCTTTCCACGTCGTTGACCTCGCCGGCGCCGAAAGTGCCGAGAACGTAGTCCGCGAGGGCTGCGGGCGGCTCCCCCTCCCGCGGACCGACGCCGAGCCTAAGCCGCGGCACTTCATCGGTCCCGAGATTCTCGAGGATCGACTCCAGCCCCCTGTGCCCGGCCGGGCTTCCTTTGGTGCGAAGCCGAAGCGTCCCAAGGGGCAAATGGACCTCATCGTAGATCACGAGGAGATCTGTCGACGGCGCATCGAGGCGCTCGAGCAGGCAGCGGGCTGCGTACCCACTCCGATTCATAAACGTCTGCGGCTTCGCCAAGACGAAGCGCTCACCGGCGTCCGACGGCAAGACCGTCGCGGTGAGGCTTCGACACTGTTCATCGGCGAAGGCGACCCCCGATCTGGCCGCGAGAGCCTCGAGGACACGGAAACCGACATTATGCCGCGTAGCGACGTACTGCTCGCCGGGGTTGCCGAGTCCGAGGAGGATCTTCATCACGGGCCTCCTCCGACTTAGGCGTCGGCTTCGGCCTCTTCTTCGCCGTCTTCGTCCTCATCGCCGCCCTGCTTGCCGTGCACGGAAACGACGGTACGCGAGTTCTCGTCGGCGAGACGGACGCCCTCGGGCAGCGAGAGTTCAGTCGTATCGAGGTGATCGCCGATTTCGAGGCTGCTCACATCCACATCGATATGACCGGGAATGCGGTCCGGCATGGCCCAGATCTCGAGGTCACGGGTGACCCAGTCGAGCAGACCGCCGAGCTTGACTCCGGGGCTCTCACCGGTCAGCTCGAGGCGAACCGACGTCTGCAGCTCCTGCTCCATGTTGACACGCAGGAAATCGATGTGGAGAACCTGGTTGGTGACGGTGTCGGCGTGCATCTCGCGAATCATCGCGTGACGTTTCTGACCCGTGCCGTCGAGCTCCAGCAGGAAAATCGGATTGTCGTCCGCCGTCTTACGGAGCAGCGCTTCGAAGTCGCGCTGTCCGACCTGAATGTTGACCGGATCACGGTCGCCGCCGTAGACGACGGCGGGAATCTGACCGCCGGCGCGGAGACGTCGGTTGGCGTTCTTGCCCTGCGTCTCGCGACGGTTAACCAGGATGCTGGCATCGCTCATGGAATTATCCTCTTAAATCGTGCGCCCGGGTTAGAGCCAGGGGACTCAGCCCGGCCCGCGCCCCCGTCGTTTAGACGAAGAGCGAACTCACCGAGCTGTTTCTATGAATTCTCTGAATGGCCTCGCCGAGCAGCGAACCCACTGAAAGCGGCTCCAACTTCTCGCACCGGCGAAGCTTCTCGTCGAGAGGGGTTGTATTGGTAATCAGGACCCGTTCGATCGGCGCCTCTTGTAGGCGATCGAGGGCCGGACCGGAGAGCACCCCGTGCACCGCGGCGGCGAAGACGCGGGAAGCGCCCTTCTCCACCAGGGCGTTGACCGTATGGGTCAGAGTTCCGGCGGTGTCGATGATGTCGTCGAGGATCAGCACGGGGCGCCCTTCGACATCGCCGATCACGTGCATCACGTTCGCCTCATTTGGCGCCGTCCGCCGCTTGTCGACAATCGCTAGGTCGGCATTGATTCGCTTCGCGATGGCGCGGGCCCGCTCGACGCCGCCCGCATCGGGCGAGACGATCACGAGGTCGGGCAAATCCAGCTTCCGAATCGCCTCCAGGAGCACCGGCGCCGCAAAGAGGTGGTCCACCGGCATGTCGAAATAGGCCTGGATCTGGGCCGCGTGCAGGTCGAGGGTCAGAATCCGGTCGGCGCCGGCCTGCGAGAGCAGATCGGCCACGAGCTTGGCGGTGATCGGGACTCGCGGTGCGTCTTTCTTGTCCTGCCTGGCGTAGCCGTAGTACGGAATCACCGCCGTCACCCGGGACGCTGAAGAGCGCTTGATCGCGTCGAGCATGATCAGCAGCTCCATCAGGTTGTCGTTCACCGGAGTGCAGGTCGGCTGCACGACATAAGTGTCGGCCCCACGCACGTTCTCTTGAAGCTGGCAAAAGATCTCTCCGTCGGAGAAGTTGAAGCACTTCACGCGCCCGAGGGGCACGTTTAAGTAATCGGAGATCTCTTGGGCCAGCACCGGATGGGCGCGGCCGCTGAAGATGATCAGCTCACCGTTCATGGGATGGGGTCGACTCGCGGAAGGTAGGGACGGGGGAAGGCGGAATGACGCGGGAGCGTCCCGGCGTGCGCGCTATCTTCTTCTCAGCCGTCGTCTTCGTCAAGACCAAGCGGGTCAGAACCGGCTAGGAAACCGACCAGAAGGAGTCCCGGAGGTGAATTTCTTGCACCTCCTCCAGGGTCTTCTGCGACGGATCTTCCTCCGCCGACACCGGACCGCTGCCATTTGGCGAAGCCTCGGAGACGGCGCCAAGGCTCGCCGGAGCCATCCCCGTTCCACCGGCCTGCGCCGCCGGCGGCGCGGCCGCTACCGCGGCGAGCGGCGGCTGCGCGACGTCGCCTTCAAAGCCGAGCTCCTCACCTTCGCGGTCCGGACGGCGGGGCGTCGGGTCGTCTACCATTGCGCGATATTCGGCGAGCACGCTCTCCTCGAGCCGACGCCGCATCTCATTGTTCAAAGGGTGGGCCACGTCCTTGAACTCTCCGCTTTTCTTGCGCCGAGACGGCATGCTCAGAAACAGACCGTCTTTACCCTGGATCACCTTGATGTCGTTGACCATGAAACACTGGTCGAAAACGACTGAGACAAACGCTTTGAGCTTGTCTTCCTGCACCGGAAAGATCTTCACTTGTGTGATGTCCATGGCGGGTACTCCGATCGAGCGCGAGAACAACGCAACGCCGTAGAGGCCCTAGACCCCGTCGGCAAGAGTTTCATCAGCTGGTCTGAGGTCTAGAGCGGAGGCAGCCTGAACGGGCCGCCCCTCCGTCACTCCGAGTCTTGGGGCTCGCGGTCGTCGTGCGGATCAATGGGTCTCACCATTAAGACCCGAGAAGAGCGATAAAGCTTGAACGACCGGCCAATGCTAGAGATCAGTGCTTCTAGTGTCAAATGTCTATAAATACAGCTCTTGACGACTGCAACGGCCCCGCTCCGCCCGACGACGAGGGACTCCACGCCTAAAGCCCCCCAGCTTCCGGCGGGGAGGGTCGGGGGACCATAGACCGATCTTCATCACCTTTCCCCCGACGATCCTGAGAATCCTGAGGCCAGGACAATCGGGGCCTCCCCTCAAACTCCGCCGGCCAGCCATCGTCGACGAGCCACTGGGCGAGCGCTTCCCCCGCCGTTCGGTGGCCGGCTGCGTTCCAGTGGGGATCGTGATCGAAAACAAGCGGCCCCGTCGCTTCCTCAAAAGGCCTCAACAACGACCACACCGGGAATGACGCGGCGCCCAACGCGCGCTCATCGAAGTACTCCAGGTAGGCGTTCTCAAAAGGCTCGTCCACCCCGTAGCGGTCACTCTCCCAGTTATTCGGGCATTCCGCGTCGTTCCAGTGGAAGTACCTCGGCATGACCACCAACGCGAACTCCGAGCCCGTCGCCCGGACCGCCTCGGCGACCGCTTCGATATTCGCCCACGTGGAATCGAGGAAAGGCCTCGAGTCTTCGAGCGGATAACGGAGAATAAAGAATCGGTTTCGCTCAGACTGTCCCGCGATCTGAATCTCGAAATCGTAGTAGTCATAGGCCTTTTCTTCGTCGCCGAAGAGTCGCTTCATCACCCAAGCCGGTTTCCCCAACCGGTCCCAGACTGGCCCCAACGCTCGGCACAGGGCCGATAGGTCGCAGATCCCACCCGAATCGTCCCGCGCCTCCGGGACCGGAAACCGGGGCGACTCCCCCGGCGCGGCGATATTTTCCTGGGCATATTGGTAGTCGTCGCCGAAGTCGT
This sequence comes from Acidobacteriota bacterium, assembly GCA_038747035.1. Classification (GTDB taxonomy): domain Bacteria; phylum Acidobacteriota; class Thermoanaerobaculia; order Multivoradales; family J023; genus JAUIJL01. Next base: position 12,128 of record JBCDKB010000096.1, read on the forward strand.
TGGCGTCGAGAAGCAGCAGCGTCAAGGTCGGCCGATAGGCCGCCGCACGCTCCAGGAACATCTGCTGCTCCAAGAAAGGCGAGTAGCTGATGACGCCGGTATTGAGGACCCCGATCGAAGAATCCTCCCCCGGGAGCAAAACCTTCAACCGGCGCTCGAGGACCACTCCGACGGCATCCTCCGCCGAAACGCCCAGGCCAAAAGTGTAGGAGTCCCCAAGAAGCACAATCCGCTCTTTGCGCTTCAGGAATTCCTCGCGGGAATAGGCTGTGCGAAATCCGTCGGCGTTGGTGACCACCCTCTGGTTGCCCATGCCCAGGCTCGATCGGTTTGGCGCGTTGACATGGTGAAGTGTCGGAGAGGCCAAACGCTCAAACGGTCGCATGCCTAAATCGGGCCGCACCAAGCGAATCGCCACCTCCGCAAACGCCCCCGAAAGCAGCAGGGAAAATGCGAGCAGCGCGAACTGCGGCCACTGCCGCCGACAAACATCGAGGGCCCACCCCCGGTGGACAAGAGCCACCGCCAAGATCCACGCAAAGAGCCAGTAGAGCAACGCGTTCAAGATCAGCGTCGCCTCGTAGGTCAACCCTTCAACCGGGCCGACGCGTCCGAGCTTGTGCAAGCCCAGGAATCCGATCACCAGCGAGAAGGGGATCCCCACGGCGGCGGCGATCATCAGCAAAGAGGGCCAGGTGGGCCGTGCAGGTTTCGCTGGCTTCGTCATCCTCAGTCACCCCCTGTCCTCGGATTCGTCGCCTTGAACACCTGGAACGCCCCGCGACGGACCGGCTCAAGGCCGGCTGGCGCCAGTCGGGCCTCGAGCGCCGGCGACGAGCGCAAGAGCCACAGCTCCCGGCCGCCGGTGACGGCTAGGTCGATCGCCCGAACTGCCTCCGCGTCACCCGAGCTCCAGGCGTCCAGGTTGATCGTATGCCCCGTGTAAGGCCTGCCGTAAATATAGTGTTCGAGCAAAAGACTCTGCTCCCAGCTTCCCACCGCGACGTAGTCGACCTCGGCGAGCTCCTTGAGCTCCAGCACCTGCGCCCGGTAGGTCTCGTACTTCTCGTTCTGATCGCCGACCAGCTGAACGGAAAGCGCCGAGCCGCAAGCTGCCCACGCCGAGAAGACGACCCATATGGCCGTCTGTGGGCGGTCCTTAGACAGCCATAGAGCGAGGGCGGCCGAGACCACCACGGCGGTGAGCAGGACTGCAATGAATTCCGAACCCAGCGCCGCGAAGCTCCTGGACCTCGAGGCGATGAACGGGATGGCCAGGAAGGGTAAAGCGGCCAACACCGTCGCCCCCGTCATCCACACAGACCGTGCCGTCCAGCCGAGGGCGAGCTTCTCCCCAAGGGCTTGAAAGCCAGTGGCGACGACCGGCGCCAGCAGGATCCAGGTCGGTAGCTGCACGGGGACGTCGGGATAGCGCTCGCCGAAGAGGAAAGTCGGTGCCCAGAGGACTCCGAGCACAAACAGCCAACCGCGCCCCCGGATCGAGTAGAGCATCGACCACGCTCCCAGCGCCAGCAAGGGCAGCAAAGCTCCGACGCCGAAGACCACTTCGACGCCCTCTTTGATCACCGCCTGGATCGGTCCTCCGGATGTGGGAGCGGCACCGAAGAGACCCCGGGGCCCCAAGAAGTAGTCCCGCCAGACGAAGACCAAGAAGACCAGCACGACTCCTCCGCCCGCAAGTCCCAGTCCGATGAAGTTCCGCCAACGGGGACGCAGGGCGATAAGGCCGGGCACCCCCAATAGGGTCGACGGGCTGAAGAGGACCGACCCGGCCAGCGCCACACCGGGCGCCGTCCAGCTTCCCCAGGAACGGCCGGCCCGGAGAATCAACCAGAAAGCCAGAACGAAAAGAAAAGCCTGCCCTACATACACCTCAGCCCAAGCCGCTTGACGCCAGAAAGTCACGCTACCGAGAAGGGACAGACCGGCCACGACCCCGAGATCCAACCGCCCGAACCAGTTCGCGCCCAACAAGATCACGAGGGCCACCGTGGCGCCCCCGAGGGCGCAAGAAAACAGGTTGAATGCGATATCGGGGGCATCCGCCTGGAACAAAACCCAGACCGAAGCCGCAAGGTAATAGCCGATGTGGACGGTGCGTTCAGACAGGTCGAGCGTCCGGGCCTGCTGGGCATAGAGCGCGGCGTCGCCGCTCGGCATCGCCGATGGCGCCATGCTCGAAAAAAAGCCGAATGAGAGCACACCCAGCAGCAGCGCAACGAGGAGCGGCCGCCTGCGAACCGGCCGTGCCCCGGCCTCTTCCACGGCCCTCAGCCACTCGTCGACGCCGGACCGCAGGACAGAGACAAAGCGCATGCCGTCAGTTTACTCGACTCCCGAAGCCGCCGGCGATCGGGCCTGAACGGGCGCATGCAGCGTCAAGGTCAAAACTTTAAAGCCAGAGAAAGAAGAGAGGTGTTGGACTATGCGATAATCCCAATGGACCAGCTAGGAGCAATTTGACCATGTATTCGACGCCTTCACCGCTGTCCTTTGGGACCTCCCTCAGCCTGCCCAGCTTGAGGAAAGCTATCTTTCGAACGCCCCCCCGCCATTCCCGCGCGATCTGTATGGGATTCGCCTATCTTCTTCTCATCTGCGGACTCGCCGCCCCCTCCCTCGCCGATGAACAGCCGTGGTCGAGGATCGACATCGCGGGGCCCGTGAGCCCTTTTGATAACGCCTCGTCGGTGGAGACCGCCGATTTTGACGGCGACGGCGACCTGGACGTGCTCGCCGCCGGCGAAGCCGAAGGCGCCGGCCTCGGCGAAGTGGCCTGGTGGGAAAACACCGCCGGTGACGGCACCGCGTGGACGAAGAACATCATCAATGGAACCGTGGTTCGGCAAACCCGCAAGGCGTCTGCGGCGGACTTCGACGGTGACGGAGACATGGACGTCGTGGTCATCACCGAGTGGTTCCAAGACATCATCGTGTATCTGAATTCCGACGGCGTGGGCACCAGCTGGACTCAAGTGACGGTTGACGACAACGTGCCTTTCACCTGCGTCGCCGAGGTCGCCGACGTCGACGGCGACGGTGACATCGACATCGTGGGCGGCGGTAAGCGCGCCAGCCACGTGCTCGCCTGGTGGGAAAACGACGGCTCGGCCGGCAATCCGTGGATCGAGCACACGATCCGCGCCAATTTCACCGGGCCCTGCGCCGTCGCCATGGCCGACGTCGACAAAGATGGCCTGCTCGACGTTTTCGCCGGCGCCGAGTTCCTCGACCTCGTGTCGTGGTTCAAGAATCCCGGAACCGGCGGCGGCAGCTGGGCGGAAACCCAGATCAGCACCTCCCAAATCGACGGCGTCCGGGCCGTTGACGCCGGTGACTTCGACGGCGACGGCGATATCGACGCCGTCGCGGCGGCCCGGGCCATCAGCGACGTGTTCTGGTTCGAGAATACGTCCGGCGACGGCTCCACCTGGACCGAACATCTGGTCGACGACGATTCCAACGAAGCCTGGGACGTGCACGCCGCCGACCTCGACGAAGACGGCGACTTGGACCTTCTCGTCGCCGCACGGACCGAAACTCCCCCCAATCCCCAAGGGGCGGTGGTCATGTGGGACAACGAAAACGGCGACGGTTCCGTATGGACCCGATACGACGTTGACGGCGCCCTCTCGACGCCGCAAGGGGTCTTCACCGGCGATATCGACGGTGACGGACGAGTCGACGTGCTGACGGCGACCGGCGGCGATCGTGTCTCTTGGTTCGAAAACACCTCCACACAACGCAACGCGGCCTTCCCCGATGTCCGCCCGGTCGACGAAGACTTCACCGGCGCCCGCGCCGTGACCATCGGCGATATCGACTGCGACGCCGACCTCGATGTAGTCGCCGCCGGCAGTGGAGACACGATCGAATGGTGGTCCAACGACGACACCGACGGCACCCAGTGGACCCAGCAGACTCAGATTGGCTCCGGATTCTTCGGCGTCCGCGCCGTGGCCATCGGTGACCTGGACCACGACGGCGATAAAGACGTCGTCGGCGTCGCGGATACCGACAATGACGTCGCCTTCTTCGAAAACACGGCCGGCGACGGCTCCGCGTGGACCGAGAGCACCATCGACGCCACTTTTGACGGCGCCCGCGCTGTCGCCCTCGGCGACATCGACGGCGACGGCAACCTCGATGTCGCCGCGGCGGCCTTCGACGCCAACGACTTCACGTGGTGGTCGAACCTCAACGGCGACGCCTCAGCCTTCGCCGAGACTTCCATCTCCGCGGCCCTCTCTGCGGTCCACGACGGAGCCTCCGCGATCGGTCTCGCCGACATCGACGGCGACGGTGACTTGGACGTCATCGCCGGCACCGCCAACGACAACGACCTCCTTTTCTTCGAGAACACGGCCGGCGACGGTGGCACGTGGAGCTCCGTCACCATCGACGGCAACTTCGACGGACCGTCGAGCGTTTGGATCGCGGATATCGACGAAGACGGCGATATGGACGTCGTCGCCGCTGCGCAGGACGGTAACGACATCGCTTGGTTTGAGAATACGGCCGGCGACGGCTCCGCCTGGAGCGCGGCCCAGTTCATCTCTGAGAACCTGATCTCTGGCCCGACCGCCGTCGGCGCCGCGGACTTCGACGGCGACGGCGACCTCGACGTCGCCGCCACCGAGGGCCTCTCCAGTGGACGGGTGGTCTGGTACGAGAATACCGTCGGCGATGGCTCCGCCTGGGGCGCCGCCCAAGACCTCCTCTTAACCTTCGGAGGCGCCGCCGGTCTAGCGCTCGGCGACGTGGACCGCAACGGTCTGGTCGACGTGATCGCCGTCGCTGAGACCGACGATGACGTGACCTTCTTGCCGAACCTCGGCGGTCAGTTCGCCCTGGAGACGCTCGTGACGGCGCCGGCCAGCCTCGGCAACAACATCACGGACGACCTGCTGCGGATCACCGCCACCCACCTCGGCATTGCCGGCGACGCCGACCTCGAGCTCGCCACATTCGAGCTGCTCTTCGAAGAGACGTCCGGCGACCCGCTGACCACCAACGAGGCCATGGCGGTGATCGAGAACGTCTTCGTCTATCTGGACGATGACGAGGATGGCACGTGGGCTCTCCCCGGCGACACGCTGGTCGCCACGGTGTCGAGGCCGTCCCTGGATCTCGACGCCGGCATCCAGTCCGTGCCCTTCACCGACGGTGATGTGAACGTACAGATCCAGCAGGGAACGCCGAGGACCTACTTTGCGGTCGTGCAGACCACCTCGAACTTCACCAGCCGCGGCCTGAACAGCCTCCAGGTCACCCACGTGACGGAAGCCTCGAGCACCGCCGAGAACCGTGACACGGACACGCCGGTCCGCCTCGCGTGGACACCGAACACCGTCTCCGGACCGTTTGACGTCAATTCCCTCGCGACGCCGTCGGCGGATCTCTTAATCGAGTCGATCACCGACAGCACGGACCCGGTCAACCCGGGCGGCACGATCACATACACCGTCACCGTTCGCAACGACGGCGACTGGAAGGCGGAGAACGTGCGGGTCACAAACAGCCTTCCCGGGGACGCCACCTTCGTCAGCACCTCGGGCTGCGCCGAAGACCCTGCGGGTTCCGGGACGTGCACCCTCGGCGACCTCCCTCTCCTCGAGACAGCGTCCTTTGACCTGACGGTGACGGCCAATCTCGATGCGAGCGGAACACTGACCTACCAGGCGACCGTCAGCTCCGACACCGTCGAAGCGGCGATGGGCAACGAAACCGCGTCGGAAACAACGGAAGTTCAAGGTGAAGCCGACCTCGCGATCACGGTGGGCGGCGGACCCGCGACCTACGTCGCCGGCGAAGAATTCGCCTTCTTTATCCAAGTGCAGAACCTGGGGCCGGCGGACGAAGCGAATGCCATGGTCGTTGACAACTTCCCCGCTGAGCTTTTGGGCGTGACCTGGACCTGCGAAGGTCTCGGCGGCGCGACGTGCGGCAACCCGTCGGGTAGCGGAAATATCTCCGAAACGGCCACCATGCCGCCGGGGAGTTTCGTCACCTATCAAGCCACCGGAACCGTCCAAGGCGGGTTCGCTGGAACCCTCAGCAATACCGCCACCGTCACCGGCAGCAACGACTCCAACGTCGCCAACGACTCGGCGACACTCGGCGTGCTCGGCACGACGGGGGCCATTTTCCGAGACGGCTTAGAGAGCGGAGACTTCTCCGCTTGGGATGCTTTGGTTCAGCAGGACCCGTAGCGCGGCCGCCGCCGGGAAGAGAGCAACGCGGGCCGGCGGCTAGCCCGCGGGCTAGCTCTCAACAGCTCGGGCTAGCTCTCAACAGCTAAGGCCCCCTCGTCGGAGGGGGCCTTCTTTCATCTGGGGCCAGCCCCCGACTCTTCCACGTTTCGTTTCAAACAGCGGAGCGGCTTTCCGCGAAGCGATAGAGCGTCTGTCGCGAAAAATAGGTCGGGAAAAGGTCGTTATAGCGCGTCGAACGCGGCGCCCCGGCGATCGGCACGTGCTGCGGCAGGAATCCGCGGACGGGCCAAGCCCGCTGCTTCGACGCCGTGCGGGCGAATCGACGACCCAAACGACGGGCGGCGATCAGCACGCCGAGGTCGTGGCCACTGCACTCCCCGAAGCCGAGATCCAGCTCCCCGCCCAGCAGATCCTGCCCGGCGGACCGGCGGGCCAGCTCGAGCATGAGCGTCGCCGCCACCCCCGAATAGAGGCCGCGTCCTTGGTGCGTCGAGAGCGTCGCCGCTTCCGTGAATTCGGCCATCCTCAGCTCCTCCCCATCCCCGAACTCGAGATGGCTTAGCTCCGCAATGCCCGCGCACACGATCTCTTCCCCCCGCCGCCCCGGGCCACCGGTACTGGCGACGGCGATCAGGCTCCCCGGGTTCTGCAGAATGTCGCGCGTTTCGTCCCGATTCCAACCAAAACGCCGATAGAGGTCCGCCACGCCGAGAAGCACTTCTTCACTGCCGCGGCGTTCGTCCGCGGTGAGGATACGCAGCCCGTAACCGCCGTCGGAGACGCGCCGAAGCATCGCTGCGGCTTTCTCCACGTCGCGCTGCTCCGCGATCTCGACGTTGGCGAGCGCCCTGTCGAGATCCGCGGCGTCACAGGGCCGGGACCCCGCATTGCGGCCGAAGTAAACCAAGAGTCGGCCACTCCCGTCGTCGAGCGGTAGCACCGCCTCCGCCCACGGTTCAATACGGGGCAATGAACGAGCGATCACCGATTCATCGCATAAAGCCCTCAGGCTAAGGCGATCGCAGCCCCCGTCGTCCGGGTGATTAAGGCGCTCCGATTCGGCCTCGAGAGAGTCGAGCAGCGCCCCGAGCTGCGCGCTTTCGCGGATCACGCCTCGGGTGTCGATTCCCTTGATCCGATGGCAGGAACTCACCGCCGGCGGCCACCCCGGACCGATGGAGCTCGTATCGGTCATCGACTGACGCTCCGCCGCCCCACCCGTAGACCGGCGCCCCTCCGACGCCGATCGCCTCCGGCGCCACGACATGCGCGGAAACTCTCGAGACGTGGAGCTGCTGGACAAGAGGTCTTTAGACCAGAGAATCTCACGAAGGAACGTTACCACGCCGACCTCTTCGGATTCGGGCTAAACCTTGTGCCCATAGGAAATTGCAGCGTTGCTATACTTCGGCGTGCCAACTTCGCATTCGGTATGGCCGCTCCAGGTCAGCCCGATCTCTGGCCGCCCTCGCCGCCCCTCGCCATGAGCCCTTTTTCTGCCCTGCATCGTCGTCCGACCCCCTCGGCAGCCCCTTCGCGAGTCCTTCGCGATGGACGCCGAAGATGGTGCTTTGGAGCCATGGCCTTGGCACTGACGACTGCCCTCATCGGCGGATGCGCAGCCCGCACTCCGGTCGACGCCCCGGAAATTGTCACCGAACCCCTACCTCCTGCGGCGTCCCTCCCCTACCGCCTACAGCCAGGCGACCTGATCGCCGTTCGGTTCTGGGGGGTCAACGAGCTAGACGAAGAGGTCCGGGTCCGTCCAGACGGCAAGATCTCCCTCCCGTTCATCGACGAGGTGGCGGCGGCGGGCTATACGCCAGACCAGCTCGACGCCACGCTCACCGAGCTCTACGCCGGCGAGCTCGCCCGGCCGAATATCACCGTCATCGTCCGCGAGGCGATGCCGCCGCGGGTCTATATCGGCGGCGAAGTCGGTCGGCAGGGAGCGCTCGAGATCAGCGAAGGCTTGACGCTTTTCCGCGCGATTCAAGAAGCCGGCGGCTTCACCACCACCGCCAAGCGAAAGCAGGTCGTGGTCATCCGCGCCACCGCGGACGGTCAAGCCGTCGCCCGCGCCGTGGACTTGATGCCAGTACTTTCCGGTGAGGACCCCAACCGCGACGTGGTGCTGGCGGCCAACGACATCATTTTTGTGCCGCGCACGAAAATCACCAGCGTCGCTCTCTTCGTCGAGCAATACATCGACGAAATCGTCCCCCTCCAGAACGTGCTGGGCGGTCTGCTCTTGGCTGATTTGACCCAAGAAGATTCCACGACCGCGGACACTCCCACGGCTCCGGATCCCGAAACGCCATGAAACTCGCAGGGCAACCATGATCGAGGAGAAGCCGCTTCCATGGCAGGAGCTGCTGGAGATCTTCTTCCGACGGAAGTGGCTCATCGGCATCTTGGCCTCCCTGGGCTTCCTCGGCGCCGCGGTCTTTTCCATCCTTCTGCCGCCCAATTACATCGCCCGGGCCAAGATCTTGCTCACGGAGCAGGCCGTCTCCGGCCCCCGCGAAGAAGCGATGTCTGATACCCAGATCAAGGCCGAGCTCCACCACCTCAAGAGCCCGGTTTTGATCCGGGAAGTCCTCGAGTTCTACCAGGAGACCGGGCAGCCGCTTCGCCCCGACCCGCCGCCGCTCCAGCGCTTTATCCAGCGGGTGCAGCAGCGCCTCCGGGCGCTCTACGGCAAGGTCCACGAAGCGCCGCCGGCGACCCACCTCGACGTCCGCGCGAAGCAGCTCCAGGGCAAGCTCGTCCCGCGTTCGATCAGCGGAACGAACGTCATCGAGATCGCCCTCGGCGGCGGCGAGCCCACCTGGACGGCGCGCTTCGTCAATGACCTCGTCGACCAGCACATCAAGCGCATCGCCAAATTCAACGAAGAAGCGAGGGCGTCGAATTTCTACCTGGAGCAGCGCAACCTGCTCTACGTCCGCTGGAAAGAGGCCCAGGAGGCGCTGAGCGAGTTCCGCAAACGACACGGCGCCGACCGGCTCTCGGGCGATGAGGCCCACTTGCGCAAAGTCCTTTCCCAGCTCGAAGCCGATCGCGTGGCGACCGAAACCCGCGTGCTCGAAAACGAGGCGAAGGTCCTCTACCTGCAGGACAAGAGGGAGAATCTTCCGGACACGATCGCCGCCGAGTCGACGATCACCGAAAGCGACACCGTCAAGCTGATCAAGC
>JBCDKB010000097.1:0-21556 GCA_038747035.1 Acidobacteriota bacterium
CCCAATCCTTCTATGCGGTAGATAGCGCCGACGCCACGGCCCGGCGTGGACAAGACATCGCAGCCGAAACCTCGCGTCACAACAACGCAGCAGACAGCGCCGCCGCTTACGACCGCGCCGGACGAATCGATCACCGTCTTGACGCCCACCGGCGAGCTCCCGGACTTCCGGACGGCGGTCTATTTCAAAGACACCTACGACGAAAATCCCTCGAATCGTCGTCGTCGCCTGCGCTTGCGGGATGAAAGCGAGCGGCCGCTGGTGGCGAGCGGCATGACGCCGCTCAACGGCGCCCTCCAGGATTTCCAGCTCTGGTATCAGGGTGGTCCGAACCAGTCCTGCGACCTGGACCCGGGTGAGAATCCGATCGGCTGGTGCCAATACGCCGCGGTCTTCGACCTGAATTGGAACTGCCGCCAGAAGTACGTCCTGATGATCACCGACGGCGATGAGACCTGTGACTTGCCGTCCGGCGATGAGAATTACCCGGCCTGCGACACCGCCGGTGACCTGCTCACCGACGGCGTGCGCACCTTCGTGGTGGGCTTCGGCTTGCCGGAAGATGAAGACAACGCCCTACAGTGCATGGCGGAACAGGGCGGCACCGGTGATCCGATCCTGCCGAAGAATAAGGACGAGCTCGTCGAAGCGCTGCTCGCTCTGTTCTCCCAGGTCAAGGCCGAGCAGCGCGCATTCGCCTCCGCCTCGATCCCGGCGGTCCAGAGTGCGGCCGCGGACAAGAACTACTTCACGAGTTTTTTCCCGGTTCCGGACCAAGGATTCTGGCCGGGCCGCCTCGACGTTTTCCGGGCGCCGGTCCCGCTCACCGACGACTTACGCCCCGACGTGAGCGCCACCTGCAGCGACGATCGCCAGTCCGCGTGCCACCTCTACGACCTCGCCGAGCGGATCCTCGATCAGGCGCCGGACGACGACACCATCGATAACTTCAGCCTGTCGCCGGCGGAGCGCTTCAGGATCCAGATCGGTGGCGACGACATCACCACTTCCGATCAAAATGAAGAACTCCAGATCAACGCCAGCAGCCGCCGCGTCTTCTACGGGATGGATAACCCGACCATGGACCGCACTCAGCCGCTGCGTTTGCTTTGGCCGAACTCCTACGACGACGTGAATGCGGGCCCCTACCGGCTCGACCTCGCCGAGGTGCTGGTGCCGACGGATGAGTGGGTCGACTACAACGCCGATATCGCCACCTGCGACCCTGATGACGGAACTTGCGACTCCGTCGACGAAGCGCTCGACGGTGATCTCCAGTTCACGGTCTCCCAGCTCCTGCGGAAAAAGCAGGTGACCCTACTCGACGAAGACGGGGAACAGATCCAGTGCACCGGTGACCCGACCGATACGAGCGAGCCCTGCACATACGTCATGGGCGACGTCTTCCACGCCAACCCGCAGATCGTGGTTAGCGCCAACGATTTCGATTTCTTCCGCCAGGACCTTTGCGGCACACCCGTCGCCGAAGGTACGGCCAGCGGCTGCGTGCCGGCGGAGCAGTTCTCGTCGGCCGCCGATATGCGAGCCCGCGGTTATCGCGAGTACACCCGTCGCACGACCTGGCGTCGGCGCCTGCTGGCGACCGCGACCAATGACGGACAGCTCCACTTCTTCGACGCCGGTAAATACATCCAGGTGGACGACCCGACCAACGCCGGGGAATCCATCGACGTCTTTACCGATGGCTCGGGCTACGAACTCTTCTCCTATATGCCGCGCATGGTCATGCCGATCGTCCGCGACCAGGCGAATGAGGGCGACCAAGAAGTCGGCACCCAGCACATCTATTCGATGGACGGGTCGCCGAGGACCTCGGACGTCTTCATCGATCCCTTGCCGAATGAGTTCGGTGAGTACGAAGTGAACGATCGCGAGTGGCGGACGGTCATGATCGGCGGCGTCCGGGAAGCGGGCGATGTCTTCGACGCCGCGAATGACGTCTTGGACTTCCGTAGCGGCTACTACGCCCTCGACGTCTCGCATCCGGATCCGATGGTCCGGCCTACGGATAGCGCGGGCAACGAGCTCAGTGAGTTCGCGCCGTGGGTGCCACGGAATCCTGGCCGCTTCCTGCCGGAGTGCATGGCGGTTGATGAAGACTCCGGTCTGCAGACCACGGTCGCAGGCTGCGAGACCCTCTCCGGCGACGCGGTGCCTTTCCCGCTCGAGCTCTGGCAATTCCAGGACACGGTGGAAGTCGATGGCATCCGCTATCCGCTGGACGAAGACATCAACGGCTTCCGAGACCTCGGCGACACGTGGTCGACGCCGGTGATTGGCCAGATCATGGTCTGCAACGGCGGTAACCAATGCCGCCGCGACTCGAATAACGCAAGCCAGCGCACGGACCTTGAGATCCGCTGGGTCGCGATCTTCGGCGGCGGCATGGATCCGGAGCATAAGAACAGCCCGGTCCTCGGTAACTGGATCTACTTCCTCGATATCGAAACCGGTGAAGTGATCTATAAGCAGGAGGTCGACGGGGCGGTGCCGTCGGATCCGGCGGTGCTCGACACGAATGCCGATGGCATCCTCGACTACGTCTATGTCGGCACCACCGCCGGCAAGCTCTACAAGATCGACCTGCGGGCCCTGGAAGACAGCGGCAAGGTGCCGTCGATCCGCCAGCAGGAAATCGGCGACGCCAAGATCGTCGGTTGGGAAGATCTGGACTTCTCCGTCGACCCGCCGGTCCCGGTGCCCGACGCCTCCGAACGTAAGTTCGAGGTCAACCGCATCATCCACCCGGCGTGGGAACCCTATGTGATCTTCGATATCGGCGAACCGATCTACTACCCGCCGACGCTCTTCCGGATCCCCGAGCGGGAGCAGTACGGCTTTACGATCGCCACCGGTGACCGTGAGGACCTGTGGGAAGAGAACGGCCAGATCGGCTACGTGGTCGTCGGCGTCGACGAGAGCTTCACGCCGGATTCCGTGGGTCTACCGCTGACCATCGCCGACTTGGCGCGCTTCCCGTGGGACTCCACGGAGGGCGCCTATACGGATAGCGCTGGCGATGAGCAAACCATCGAGGCCGCGTCGACGGAGAATCTCTTGACCAACTCTCCGGCGCCGAGGCCGGGTTGGACCATGGTCTTCCCTGAGGAATTCCGAGCCACGGGCGAGATCTTCTCGCTCACGAACGTGATGGTCTTCTCGATGTTCAGACCGCTCAACTTCACCGTGGAAGATTTGGGCGGCGACGACGATGACGTCAGCGTCTCTTCGGAAACGGTCTGTTCACGGAGCGGTACCACCTACGCCTTCGTCGTCTTCCTCAACAGCTCCGCTCCGCTTCTGATCGAAGAGGAAGAGGGGCTCGATGACGACGACGGAGACACGACCGATCCCGGCGACTGCGACACCGGCGATTGCGGCACCGACACCGGCAGCGGCACCGACGCCAGCGGCAACTCCTGCGGCGGCCGTTGCGAGGTCATCAACGAGTTCACGACGGCGATCCACACGGAGAGCTCCGTCAGCAAGAACCCGATCGATAGCTTCGAAGACGACGGTGACCCGTCGACCACCTCGCACAACCGACCGCAGACCGAGCGGGAACGGAAGTTGTCGAACGCCATCCGGGAGGCGGTCCTCGACCTGAGTCCGAGGACCTGCCAATTCAACGAGAAGTATGAAATCCTGGTTTCCGCGCTACGCAACTCCACCGGACTGAACGTCTACGCCCGCATTCCGCTGCTGATCTGCCCGGGCGACTGGAAGAACTAGAGAAACGGAAGCACCATGACTGGAAGAGGCCTTCGGTCGAAGATGTCGGCTCTCCTGGCCTGCGCCGCACTCGCTACGACGCCGGCCCCGGCCGACTGGCTCGTCACCACGGACGGCGCCCGGATCGAAACCAAGGGCCCTTGGAAGGTCGAAGGCCGAAGGGTGCTATTCACCCAGCCGAATGGCACCCTCTCGGCGATGCGCGCTTCGGAGATCGACTTCGAAGCCAGCGAAGCGGCGACATCGGCGGCGTTAGCGCCGCCGCCGTCGGCCGCTGAGGAGTCGGTCAAGGAGCCGCTTCCCGAGCCGGTGCTGGTGCTGACCAATAAAGACATCGCCGCCGCCCAGGCCGATGGGGGCGACGGCGAGCCGAAGCCTGAAACGCTGCCGAGCATCGCCGACCGGGAACCGGTGCAGGTGGTGAGCTGGAAGCGATTCGACGTCGAAGAGGGCGTCGAGCTCCGCGGCGCCGTCCGCAATACGGGCGCTTCGGTGGCGGCGAATATCCGGGTCCAGGCGACGGTCAAAGACGAAGAAGGCAACGAAATTGCCACCGGTAATGCGTTCTTAGGAAGCAGCAGCCTGGTCTCCGGCCGCTCTTCGACATTTCGAATCGTTCTCCCCGAAGTCGATGACTTCGACGGCAACCCCGAGTTTCGAGTCACGAGCAGTCGGGTGACCATCGGCGGCGCGGCCCGCCCGCGGACCCAGGCCGAGGATGCGGACGACGCCGACACGGACGCGGGCAACGATCCGGACTCCGCGGACGACGGGCTGAGCGAAGAAGAAGGCGAAGGCGAGGACGAAGACATCAGGCCCTGAGGGGCATCGGGCCGGCCTGCGAGCTTTGATCCCCCGGCGGCCAGGTTAGGTAGGGCCGGCCGCGTTCAGACGCTACGAACGGTAGTGCGGGAATCCCTCGAGGTCGTGTTCTCGCACCTTGCGCTGGAGGCTCCGGTAGCTGATGCCGAGCTTGAGGGCGGCGGCCTTCTTGTCGCCGTCGGTCTCACGCAGGGCCTGACGCAGGCGCTCGCCTTCGTCGTCTTCGGTCTGTCCGACGCCGAGTAGGGTGTCCACATCGCTCGGCCGGAGAGTGCCATCGCACATGATGACGGCGCGCTCGAGGAAGTTGGCGAGCTGGCGAATATTGCCCGGCCACGGCAGCGGCTCGATCGAGTCCAGGAAAGTCTGGGGCATGACGGGAACCTCGAAACCGAGTCGATCCGTGATGCGTCGAATGAGGAAGTGGGCCAGGGCGGGGATATCGCTCGGCCGTTCGCGCAGGGCCGGGAGCTCAATCGGAAAGACATCGAGCCGGTAGTAGAGATCTTGTCGAAAGGTTCCCTCATCCACCATCGTCGCCAAGTCGCGGTTCGTCGCCGCCACCACCCGCGCATCCACGGCCACCGGTCGCCCGCCGCCGACCCGCTCAAAGACCCTCTCCTCGAGCACGCGCAGGACTTTGCCCTGCACCTCAAGCTTCAGCTCCCCGATCTCGTCGAGAAAGATGGTGCCGCCGCGGGCTAGCTCGAAGCGCCCCGCCTGTCGACTGGAGGCGCCGGTGAAGGCCCCTTTTTCGTGCCCGAAGAGTTCATTCTCGATGAGTGACTCCGGGATTGCAGCGCAATTCACCGCCACGAAGGGGCCATCGGAACGTTTGGAGAGGGCGTGCACGGCGCGGGCGAAGAGTTCTTTGCCGGTGCCGCTTTCGCCGGTGAGCAGTACGGTGGTGTCGGTGGGCGAGACCCGCTCGAGCAGGCGCAGCGCGGCCCGCAGCCGGGGGTGTCTGCCGACGATGGCGGGGGCGTCGCCGGGGGGTTGAAAAACGTTGGCGTCGTCGGTGTGACCGCCGAGCAGGCCTTCGACTAGGGGAAATAGCTCATCGAGCTCGACGGGCTTCTCGAGGAAATCGACGGCGCCTCGCTTCATGGCTTCGACCGCCGAGCCGACCGAGCCGTAGCCGGTCATCACCAGCACCGGCACCCTCGGCGTGGCGCAGCGGGCGGCCTCCACCACGTCGAGGCCGGTGCCGTCGGGGAGGCGGAGATCGGTAAGGACGGCGTCGGGCGCTCGACCGATGCCGTCCCGCGCCGCCGCCACGGTCTCGACGGCGGTGACGCCATAGCCTTCGCCCCGCAGCGCGATCTCAAGCATCCGGCGTAGCGACGCTTTGTCTTCAACGATCAGCAGGTGGCCCTTGGAGCTCTTCCGCGTCACGGGGTCCCCTCGGAGGCAGGATCGGCGGTCGGTCGGTCGCCGATCCTACGGACCGACGTAAAGGCGCGGCCAACGGCGTCGGCGAGCGCCGTTTCGTCCTCCGGCTCAACGGTGCGTAGGTCGAGGATCAAGCGATCTTCGCGAACATACCCAAGCACGGCGGGCTCTCCGCGACGCAGCGCCGCGAGTACGGATTCGCCGGCGTCGAGCGCGAGAGCTTGGCCGGCGATAGGGCGCTCGGCGCCGGCTCCGCCGCCGAGGTAGGCCGACGCGTCGATGAGCTCGGCCGAGAGACCCAGCGCCGCGAGTTTTTCCGCAAATCGGCCGAGCCGGGTGCGGTGGACCTCCGGTTCCGGCCAGAGCCGATCGAGGGGCATCGGCTTGCCCGCCAGCCGGCGACGCAGGACCGCCTCGAGGGTCGAGAAGGTGAAACCGTCGGGACGCACCGCGCGGTAGAGGGGATGCTTGCGGCAGCGTTTGACCAGATCCGCGTCGCCGAGCAGCAGGCCGGCCTGGGGACCCCCGAGAACCTTGTCCCCGCTGCCGCACACCAAATGCACGCCGACGTCGAGGAGACGCTTGAGGCTGTCGTGATCGCGCATCTGCGGACGGTCGTCGTCGAGGATCAAACCACTCCCCTCGTCGACGAAGACCGGCACGTTGACCTCCCGGCCGAGCGAAGCGAGCTCCGCCGCGGAGGCCTCTTCGGTAAAGCCGATGATGCGGTAGTTGCTCGGGTGGACCTTCAGGAGAAGCGCGGTCTCGGGGGTGATGGCCCGGCGGTAGTCGTCGACGCGGGTGCGATTCGTCGTGCCCACCTCGACCAGCGTCGCCCCCGAGGCTTCGAGGATGTCGGGAATCCGAAAGGAGCCGCCGATCTCCACCAGCTCGCCGCGGGACACGATGACCTCCCGTCCGCGGGCGAGGGCGGTGAGGGCGAGCACCATCGCGGCGGCGTTGTTATTGGTCACCAGCGCCGCCTGGGTGCCGCACAGCGCCTCCAGCAGGGCGCTGGCCCGGCGGTTGCGCTCAGCCCGTCGACCGGTATCGAGCGACATCTCGAGGTCGCAATAGCCGGAAAGCAGGGGCGCGACCTCCGCCATGACCTCCGCGGGCAGAGGCGCTCGTCCGAGGTTGGTGTGCACGAAGATGCCGGTGGCGTTGATAACGCGCCGCAGGCCGCCCAAGCGCCGGTGGAGATCTCCGGCGATGCGCCCGGCGAGGCCGTCGAGGCGGCGGGAGAGGGTCTCCTGGTCCGTTGTTCCGGAACGGATGTCCCGGCGAAGCGCATCGAGCTCGCGTCGCGCTTGGACCGTTACGAGGGCCCTTCCGTATAATGCGATGACGTCCGCAAGCGCAGGCTCGCTGAGCAGTCGGTCCACCGCCGGCAGGCGACGAAGCAAAGGAACGGTCGTCATTTGCCAGATTCTAGCTGAGCCGAACCCGGCGAAGCGCTCGGCATGTCCGTCCCCGAAGATCAGCCCCCCAAACAGCCCCACCTGAACGAAACGTGCGTCGAAACGCCAAGAGTCAACAAGCCACGCCGAAGCCGGATCTCGACCGCGAGCTGGACAAGCTCGACCGCGAGATTCAGCAATTCCACGTGGACTCGCGGCGTTTCCTCGCCGGCGATCTCGATATCCCGCCAGAAGACTTGATGGAGCGCATTGCCGCCACGATTCGCAAGCTGCGAGTCCGGGGCATCCGCGGAGTCGCCGACAATTTCCGCCTGAACTCGCTGGAGGCTCGATACAACAGCCACCGCGAGCTGCACAATCGCCGCATGCGCGAGAGTGAGAAAGGCAAGGCCAGACGCCACCGCACCATCCGCGAGGAGGTGGATCCGGCCAAGGGCATCATCGTCGGCGAAAACGGCGACCGTCACGCCGTGGAGAGCCTCTACAAGGGGCTCTTCCTCAAGTCCGGAACGCGGAATCCAGCCATGGACCTCGAGCGCTTCCGGACTTATATCCATCGCCAAGCCGACACGATTCGCGAGAAGACGGGCTGCCGAGACATCCAATTCCGTATCGACGTGCAGGATGACGGCAAAGCAAAGATCAAAGCGCGGCCCATCCGCCGTCGCTGAGGCCGTCCACCGGTATCGAACCCTGGCGCCCACAGCGCGCCGCCAAGGAGCTTACGAAGTGATCCACAACGCTCTGCGTCTCGCCGTCCTCGTCTCGATCGTCCTCGTGGCGACCCGCGCCGAGGCGGTGCCCAACCTCGACCGCGTGATCGCCACGCAGCTCGAAGAAGTCGCGGCGCGGCCCGGCGACCCTTCGGTCCACAACGACCTCGGGAATCTGCTGGTGCTCGCCGAGCGCCTCGAAGAGGCGGAGCGCTCCTACCGGAAAGCCAAAGAACTCTCCCCCGCCGACTCTTCCGCCCGCTTCAACCTCGGTCTCTTGCTCCAGCAGCAGGAGCGTTTCGACGAAGCCTTCACCGAGCTCAGCGAGTTGATCGAGATCGAACCCAAGCACGCCTGGGCCCACTATCAGCTCGGCATGTTGGAGGTGTCCCGGGGCAATCGTTCGGGTGCCCTCGAGTTCTACGCCCGATCCTTCGCCCTGGATCCGACCCTGACATTCGAGCGCAACAATCCCCACATCATCGACAACGAGCTGGCGACAGAGGCTCTCTTGCGGTCGAGCCAATTCCGCCGCTCGGCGGCCTCTACGATCCCGCGGTCCTACGGTGAAGGGGCCCGCCTCCGCGAGGTGATGCTCGAAGAGGCCGAAGCGGAGATGGAAGCCGAGATCGAGGCTGAAATGAAAGCGGAGGCCGAGGTCGAGGAAGAACTCTACGGCGAGAGCGCCGCGGCCCCGGGTCCCCGGGATAGGCGTTCGGCGACTTCCGGCCGCTCGACCCTGCCAACCGAGAGCGCCTCCGATGACCCGCCGTTGGGCCGCGGCTTCGGTGAGGATGAAGACGAAGGCGACGACGAGGAGGACGAGCCGTCCCTCCGCGGCGGCCGTAGCGTGAGCGGAATCGCCATCGGCGGATCCGGCGCCCAGGCGGGAACCGCCGGCACGGCCCGCTCGACCGATTCGCAGCCGGTCGGCCGGGCCCAACCGCCGGCGGGCGTTGACGACCAGTCGCGACGCGACGCGATCCGCGAGCGTTTGCGAGGCCGTTCGACCACATCCGAATCCCCGCGCGTGCCGGCGAGTCGCGGCGTCACCGCCGCACCGGACCGCCCGGCGCCGACGCCGAGCTACCGCCCGAGCCGGCGCAGCTCGGCCAGCCTCGATTTAGAGCTACTCGACGACGTCGAAGGCGGCGCCCGGGGAATGTAGCGGGTTCAGAGCTTCTGGCGGAGCTCGAGGCCGCGGATCATCGCGCTCGGCGAGCCGACCAGCGCCGAGCTCGTCGGCTGAAACATCAGGTCGCGTCCTAGGGCGACGACGCCACCCAAGAAACTCGGAACCGATCCGGTAAGCCACGCGCCGGCGATCGAACCGGTGGCGCGGCCGCCGTCGATGGCGAAACCGCTCACCGGCACGGCGAATCGGCGGTGGCCGTCTTCCAGGCGCACGGCGCCTTCGACGCCGAGCAGGTAGTAGCCGCGGCTCAGGCTGGAGAGCAGGTCGGCGACCCCCACACTCGGATCCGGTCGCAGGTAGAAGTGACTCGCCCCTTCCACGGGCAAGTCACGCCAACCCGGCCGGCGACGGCACCCCGTCGGCTCGAGGCGCGGCGCACCGGGCTGCACGCCCCCGAATCCCGTCAACGGCTGGCGATAGACGCCTTCCTCCACCAGCTTGACGGCGCCGGTCGGCATGCCTTCCCCGTCCACCGGCGACTCGAGAAGTCCACCCGGAAGCCGCCCATCGTCAATCAGCGTGACCTGTCGTCCGGCGCGCCGACCTTGGGGTCCGGTCTGGCGGGTTGCGCGCATCGCCGCCTCGCCGCCGACGAAAAGACCGAGGAGGCGGGAAAGCAAAGCCGACATCACGTCGTGGCTGAGTAGAAACTCACCGCGGTCCCGGGCCGGTGACGATCCCCGTTCGTGGATCAACAGCCGGTCGGCGAGTCGCCGGGCGAGGGCTTCCGGACGGAACCGTCGGGCTTCCCTCTCGGCCACGGTCAAGGATACGGCGCGCGACCGTCGATTCGGTCCCCGCGCCTCAACGAAGAGAGACGCCGCGCGATGCAAGGTGCGCACTCGCACGCCCCGACTCGACGCGATCTGCTGCTCGCTGGCGCCGTCCTCGAGGAAGCCGAAGAGCATTTTGGCCCCGGGGATTTCGCGGTCCAGCTCCTTCTCGACCTGATCGAGAAGCGCCCGGGCTTCGTTCTCGCCGACGAGTGGAGCCTCAAAATCATCGGCGGGGCTCCACTCGGGAATCGGGCGCGGCTCCGGTAGCGAGAGTCCGGCGCCGTCGGCTTCGGGCCAGGGTGTCTCCGCCCTCGGCGGTCCGGCGGCGGCGTAGAAGAAAGAGCGACGGTCGTCGCCGGCGCGGACGGCGAAGCCTTCTTCGTGGCTGAGATTCGAAGTCTCGCCGACCAGCTCCCGTCGCAGGCTGCGCGAGCGTCCGCGCTTGTGGAAGACCTCGATCTCCGAAAGGCCGCGGCCTGCGACGGATTCGAGCACATCGAGCAGCCCGCCTTCGACCCTCACGGTCCGAGCTCCATCGTGTCGAGGCTCATGGCCGGGGCATTGGCCCACACCGCGAGCCGCACGCCGCCCTTGGCGCACCACCCGGCGCCCGCTTCACGGGATTCACGGCCGACGCCATTCACCTTGGCCAGCAGCTCGCTGACGTGGGCGTTCACGGAGCAGGGACCGAAAAGCTCAGACGGCGCACCGTCTCGGATCCGCAGTCCGTAGGGGAAGCGCAGCGTAAAGTGGCCGCTATCCGGATCGAGCCAACCGCGTTCGGCTTCGGGAAAAAAGAAGCCGCCGTCCGCGTCCTGCAAGAGCTCCTGGGTCGACCGATCGCCGGCGGCGAGCTCGAGGTGCAGTGACCGCGGGGTCGGGCCGGCGTGCCGGTGTCCGCGACGTCCGCCGCCGGGCACGAGCAGGTCGCTGCGCCCAGCCCAGAGGGAGTCGGAGATGGGCTGCTCGACTTTGCCTGCGCGTAGGAGGCATCGCCGGAGCGTCGGGTAGCCTTCATCGTCGGCCCGCCGCCGGACCGGAAGGGGCGCGCTGGTCGGGTCGTCGAAGACATTCAGCAGGGGCGAGCCGAGCTGGACCCCGATCGCCGCTTCAGGATGTCCGCCGCGGGCCAAAACATCAGCCTCAAGGGCGTGGGCCACCGCTTCATGGAGTAAGACCGCGGTCGCTGCAGAACCCAAGACGCAGCGGGTCTCGCCTTCGGGGGCCGCCGGCGCGTCTTCCGCGGCGATGGCGCGGGCGACCCGCCGCGCGAGCACCTCCGCCGCCGCCCCGTCGAGGCCGATGAAAAGGGCCCCGCACTGACCGAATGGCCCCTCGGCGACGGCGCTGTAGAAGCATTCCCGCTCAAGCCCGGAGGCCACGTGGAGACCGATGACCCGAACCCACCGCCGGTGACGGCGCACGCGCAGGCGGACGCGTACGCCCACGTCTTGGGCGCGCAGGGCGCGGCGGACCAGGCTCGGAAAGCCGAGGACCTCGGGCGCCTCGGGCTGGGCGGTCCAGACGAACCGGCCGACTTGGGGCTGAAGAAACGGTGTTGAGGGCATCGTCCTCGCCACCCGGCGCACGGCGTCGCCGAAACTTTCGTTGTCGATGCGATCACGGCTCGCCAGCCACGTCTCGCCGCCGCGCACCAGCCGCACCGCCAAGCCCCCCTCCCGCCACACCCTGAGGCCGGGGGCCTCGCCGCCATTGGGCAGCTCCACGTCTTCCGTATGCTCGAAGTAAACGTCGGCGGCGTCGCCCGGACGCTCGGCGAGCTGGGAAAGGACGCGGGAGACGGCGGCGGTATCGAGCTCGGTTTCCGGCTCGAGGATCGGATCGGGTCGGTGGGTTTCCATAGGCGATGCGCTCGGCGACACGGGGGCCGGACTGGCATTCTACGCCCCCAGGCGCGCTCGACGACGCCGGTCTTCGAGTAGAATGGCGCCCCCCATGACCGACATACCTTCGACTCCCCAAGCCGAGCTTGCGCGCCGGCTCGAAGCCGCCAAGGCGGGCGGCGGCGAGAAGCGAATCGCCAAGCAGCACGCAGCTGGCAAATTAACGGCCCGCGAGCGCATCGATCTTCTCCTCGACCCGGGCTCTTTCGTCGAGCTCGACGCTCTGGTCGTGCATCGCTGTACGGACTTCGCGATGGACGGCCAGCGCATCCCAGGAGACGGCGTCGTCTGCGGCTACGGCAGCATCGACGGTCGGCTGATCTACCTCTTCGCGCAGGACTTCACGGTCTTCGGCGGCTCGCTCTCGGAGACCAACGCCCGCAAGATCTGCAAGGTCATGGATCTGGCGGTGGAAAACGGCGCACCGGTGATCGGCCTCAACGATTCCGGCGGCGCCCGCATCCAGGAGGGGGTCGCATCCCTCGGCGGTTACGCCGATATCTTCCTGCGCAATACCCTCGCCTCCGGCGTGGTGCCGCAGATCAGCGCCATCCTCGGCCCGTGCGCCGGCGGCGCGGTCTATTCGCCGGCGATTACGGATTTCGTCTGCATGGTCGAAGACACCTCCTATATGTTCATCACCGGCCCCGACGTGATCCGGGCGGTGACCCATGAAGAGGTGACCAAAGAAGAGCTCGGCGGCGCCCGCACCCACCATTCGAAGAGCGGCGTCGCCCATCTCACCGCCCCCAACGACGCCGCCTGTCTCGGCCAGGTCCGGCAGCTGCTGTCGTTTCTGCCGTCGAATAACCTCGAAGACCCGCCGCTGGGCCACAGCGACGACGATCCGGCGCGGGAAGACGAGAGTCTCGATCACCTCGTCCCCGAGGACCCTGACAAGCCCTACGACATCAAACAGCTGATCCAAGCGGTGGTGGACGACGGCGCGTTCTTCGAGATCCAGCCCGACTATGCACGCAATATCGTGATCGGCTTCGGGCGCCTCGCCAACCAGAGCGTCGGCATCATCGCCAATCAGCCGGCCTTCCTCGCCGGCGTGCTCGATATCGACGCTTCGGTGAAAGCGGCGCGCTTCGTGCGTTTCTGCGACGCCTTCAACATTCCGCTGATCACCTTCGAGGACGTTCCGGGCTTCCTGCCGGGTGTCCAGCAGGAGTTCGGCGGCATCATCAAGCACGGCGCGAAACTGCTCTACGCCTATGCGGAAGCGACGGTGCCCAAGCTCACGGTGATTACCCGCAAGTCCTATGGCGGCGCCTACTGCGTCATGGCTTCCAAGCACCTGCGCACCGACGCGAATTTCGCCTACCCGACGGCGGAGATCGCGGTGATGGGTCCGGAGGGGGCGGTCAATATCCTCTACCGCCGTGAGCTCGCCGCCTGCGCCACCGAAGATGAGGCGGCGAAGCTCCGGGCCGAGAAAGTCGCCGAGTATCGTGAGAAATTCTCCAATCCCTACATCGCGGCGGAGCGCGGCTTCATCGACGCCGTGATTCAGCCCCGATCCACCCGCTTTCACCTGATCCGCGCACTCCGTCAGCTCGGCAGCAAACGCTCGAGTTTGCCGCCGAAGAAGCACGGCAATATCCCGCTTTGACCTTTGCGGAGGCGCGGCCGCCTTCCCGCCACATCGATCGTCGTTTGAATCTCTGGACTCCTCACTCCGACCCCGAGGGCAGTGACCATGCGCGAAAAAGATCGAGCCTTGCGCCGCCGTCGCCAACGCCGCAAGAAGCGGCTCAAGAGCCAGCAAGACGGCAATATCGTGGACCATCGCCACAGCGCATCGCGTCGTAAGAAAGACGAGACGCCGGACGACGACGGTCCAAAGAAGGAGTAGACATGCGAATTGCCCTCGGCGCCGACCACGCTGGAGTGACCTTGAAGGACGAGCTCGGGCGAATGCTCGAAGCGGACGGCCACCAGGTCGAAGACCACGGGACTTATGGTCCGGAGAGCGTGGACTACCCCGACTTCGCGGAAGCGGTGGCCAAGCACGTGGCCGGCGGCGACGCTGAGCTCGGCGTCGTGGTGTGCGGAACCGGCCTGGGCGTCGCGATCGCCGCCAACAAAGTGGCGGGGATCCGTGCGGTGACCTGCCACGACCATTTCACCGCCGAGATGGCCCGCAGCCACAACGACGCCAACGTGCTGACCCTCGGATCCCGGGTGCTCGGCGCCGGCGTCGCAGCTGAGGTGGTGCGGACTTTTGTCTCGACCGAATTTGAAGGCGGACGACACGCCCGCCGGGTGGATAAGATCCACCAGCTCGAAGCCTGATCCGTCCTGGATCGACGTTTACGATCTCTCGATCTCATCGAGGAAAGAGCATGCCTAGCTACGCCAAGTTACGGGACACCGATCCCGATATTTATGATCTCGTGGTGCAAGAGCGCCGTCGCCAGGCGGACGGTCTCGAACTCATCGCCTCCGAGAATTTCGTCAGTGAAGCGATCCTCGAAGCCGCCGGCAGCGTGCTGACCAATAAATATGCCGAAGGCTACCCGGGACGTCGCTACTACGGCGGCTGTGAGGTGGTGGATGAAGTCGAAGTGCTGGCGCGGAACCGCGCAAAAGAGCTCTTCGGCGCCGAGCACGCCAACGTCCAGCCGCACTCCGGCACCACCGCGAATATGGCCGTTTATTTCGCCATGCTGGAGCCCGGCGACACGCTCATGGGCATGGACCTGGCGAGCGGTGGTCACCTCACCCACGGCCACCCACTGTCGTATTCCGGCCGCGACTTCAATGTCATCAGCTACGGCGTTGACCGTGAGACCGAGCGCCTGGACTATGACGACATCGAGCGTCTGGCGCTCGAGCACCGGCCGAAGCTGTTGATCTGCGGTGCTTCAGCCTATAGCCGCGTCATCGACTTCGAGCGTTTCCGCGCCATCGCCGACGCGAGCGGATCCCTGCTGATGGCGGATATCGCCCATATCGCCGGTCTCGTGGCGTCGGGTGTGCACCCGTCTCCGGTTCCGCACTGCGATTTCGTCACGACGACGACCCACAAGACCCTCCGCGGTCCGCGGTCCGGCCTCATTCTGTGTAAGAAGAAGCACCGGAAAGCGGTGAACCGGGCGCTCTTCCCGGGCATCCAGGGCGGACCGTTGATGCACGTCGTGGCGGCCAAGGCGACGGCGTTTAAGGAAGCGCTCTCGGAGGACTTCCGCACCTACCAGCGGCAGATCGTGAAGAACGCCCAGCGTCTGGCGGCCAAGCTCGCGGAGCGAGGCTTCCGCATCGTCTCCGGCGGCACCGATAATCACGTCTTCCTGCTCGACGTTTCGAGCCGGGGCCTGACCGGCAAGATCGCCGAAGAGGCCCTGGAGCAGGCGGCCATCACGGTCAATAAGAACACCATTCCATATGACCCGAATCCGCCCCTGGTGGCCTCGGGCATTCGCCTGGGAACGCCGGCGCTAACCTCCCGCGGCATGGATGAAGCGGCGATGGATGAGGTCGGCGACCTCATCGCCGATGCGCTGGCGGCGCCCGAAGACGAATCCGCCCTGGCGGCGGTGCGGGACCGGGTGAAGGTGTTGGCCCACCGGTTTCCGCTCTACGCCGACCTCGACTGATCCGCCAGTCGAAGCGCCTAGGGGCCGGCCGAACGGGGATCCTGAACGTTCGGTCGGCATCTCATGGATAGGGACCCATTTTTTGTGGTCGACATCTCACCCTGGTGTACTCGGGAGTGACCGACTGATGAACCTTGGGCATTCCGGCTGAACGCAGATCGCCGGGTTTTAATGTGTGCCCGCCACCTCGTTGCTGTTTGACCCGAGGAATGTGAGATGACCCTCCGAATCCATGCCGGAGCCGCGCCCGAGCTTCGACTCCCCGACGGTCGACCGTCGGCGGGAGGCCGGGCCTAAGATGCCGTCGACCGTCGAAGATGTCGGCAATGCCCTCGAGGTCCTCGCGGGGATCCTGGACCGGTGGGACCAGCGCTTGCGACGTTTGGTCGACCGGCTGCCGGACCCGCAATATGCGGAAGGTTCCGATGAGCCCTTGAACCTCGAGGCCCAGATGCAGGGTCGGATCCAGGCGGCGCTGGACGATGACCTTCAGCCGCTGGTCAATACGCTGCGTGAGCTGGCGAGCCGCGTGTCCGAGCCGGAAGCCTAGGTTCTATCGGTGGCTTTCGGCGGGACTCTCTAACGCGCTAGCCGATCTTGCCTTTGGCGATCGCCGCTTCCACGGTCCGCAGGGTTTTCTCCATCTTGGCGCGGAGCGCTTGCTCGAGCTCGGACTTCGGCAGGTCGTCGGCGAGTAGGTCGTCGTAGGCCATGCGCTTTTGCCAGAGCACGGAGCCTTTGTCGTAGATGCGCACTTCGAAGACTTTGGCGTCGATACCCAAGTCTTCGGCTTGGAGATGGAAAGAGCGACCGTTGAATTCGTAGACGGTATTGATCCCTATAACCATGGCAACTACAGCTTAGCCCGAAAGAATAGTCATGTCACCTGGCGCAGTTCTCGAGGGGCGTTGAGAGGCTCATAGTGGAAAGACCTGGAGATCGCTCCCCATTTCTAAGTTGCCGCTAAAGCCGCGCCGGCGGGCGCGCTGGCCGAGGGCGTCGAGGTCGAGGGGACGATAGACGTGGGAACACACCAAGCGCGGCGAATTGCTCGCCGACGCCAGCTCGACGATGTCGTCGTCCGTGAGGTGGCCGGAATCGAAGATCCCGAGGTCAACGCCACTTAAGAAGGCAATCGCCGAGTCATGGAAATTGGAGTCGCCGGTCAAACCGACGGTGGTCTCACCGGCCCGGAATCGGAGTCCCCGGTTACCGGCGGGGGGAAGGTCGAGGAATTCAAACGACCTCCCTTCGATCTCGATTTCGTCACCGCGAACCTCATGCAGATGAAGGTTCCAGTGCTCCCGACCCAAGGTGTCCGGACCGAAGAGCGAGAGCAAGCGCATCATCTGCACCTCCAAGCCGCGGGGGCCGTAGAGGTGGAGATCGCGACTCCTGGGGTCGGTCCGGGACCACGCGGCGGCGTGCAGGTAGGGAATGAGGTCGGAGATATGGTCCGGATGGAAATGGGAGAAGACGATGTGCTCGACGTCGTCTTGGCGTAGACCGAGGTCGGCGAGTCGGTCGGCGATGCCGCGGCCGAGGTCGTAGACCACCCGCAGGCCGTCGAGCTCGATGAGCACCGAAGACGCGCGGCGCCGTTCATCGAGTTGGCAGGTGCCGGTACCAAGGAGCACGATTCGAGGGTCCATGGCCGTACAATATCGCCGATGACCTACGCGGCCCTTCTCCTGTGCGCCGGCTATGGCACCCGCATGGGGGCACTAACCGCCGAGACCCCGAAGCCGCTGCTCGATATTGCGGGCCGAGCGCTGCTCGACCCCTTGCTCGATCAGCTCGACGGGCTCCCTGGCCTCGGGTCGATTCACATCGTCACAAACCGCCGACACGCGCCGGCTTTCTCGGCGTGGGCCGATGAACGGAAAGGCTCGCTGCGCGCCGAACTCATCCTTCACGACGACGGGTCGACCTCCAACGGGGACCGTCTCGGCGCCATCGGGGACCTCGAGTTTGTGCTGGGGCGGCTGCCCGAGATCCCCGACGGAGCTCTGGTGGCGGCGGGGGACAATATTTTGCGATTCGGCCTCGATCGGTTCTGGCGCCGCTTCCGCGACACCGGACACACGCGGATCCTCGCCCTCGAAGAGAAAGACAAGGCGCGGCTGCGTCGCACCGGCGTCCTGAGGCTCGACGGGGATCGCGTCGTTGAGCTGCTTGAAAAGCCCGAGGAGCCGCCGTCCCAGTGGGCCTCTCCGGCGTGCTACTGCCTCGACCGGGCGGCGCTCGCCGGTGTAGGCGCGTACCTCGGGAACGGCGGGCCGCGGGACGAAATCGGCCGGTATATCGCCCACCTCGTCGACCGCCACGACGTGCGGGCCTTTCGCCTGCGCGGTGAGCGGCTCCACGTGGGGCATCCGCAGGAGCTGGATCGAGCCCGCGAGATATTGGCGAAGGAGCCGGTGATCACCTCGACCGGAGAGGAGTTGCATCGTGGGACGGACTGAAGCGGATGGAAGAACCCGGTGGACGGTGGTGCCGTGGAAGCTCGCCCTGGCCGGAGCGGTGACTGTGGCCCTTTTCGTGGGCTGCGGCGACGCCCCTGCGAGTTCGGATGAGCCCGTCGACGCGCCGGGCGCGTCGAATCCGTCAGCAGCGTCGGACCCGGCGCCACAGGCGTCCACAGCGTCCAGGTCCGGCGCACCACCCCGGGCCGGAGACCCGCGGCCCGGGACGCTCGCCCGTCGCCCTTTCTGGCACGACGGCGAGCTCGTCAACCTGCTCGGCCTCGAAGACGCCGAGCTCTCGGTGATGGAAACGCGCCGCCAGGCCGCCATCGACGCCGCCCGACGTGATCGCCAGGCCACGACGGCGCGGCGCGGCGAGCTATCGACCGCCCTCGGCGACGGGCGCTGGCCGGACGCTCGACGCCTGGTCGTCGAGCTCGGTACCGACGCGTCTTCGACCATTGAGGCGGACGTCGAGCTAAAAATCAGCATCCTCGAACTGCTCAGCCCCGAGCAGCGGCAGACGCTTTTGCGCGAGCGACCCAACGCGCTGCGCCGCTCGTGGCTTCTGCCGAGCGGTCGCCGTCCTGCGTCAGGCCCGAACCCGCTGCTCGACCGCGCGGCGTCGCCGGCGTCGGCGCCGAGCGCCGACGAGTAAACGGGTCGACGAACCGGAACTCAGTCACCGTCCCGGTCCCGGAGCATGCGCAGCCAGCGACGGAAGGGGTGGTCCTTTTTCTGGCGCGGCTCGGATTGAAAGCGCTGCCGCCATGAAGAATCGTCGGCGCAGTAGGGGCCGGGAACGAAGTCACGCAGGAAGAACTCTCGCTCGCGCTCGCCGCAGCTTTCATGGGCGAGGCCGCCGGTGCGCGGGTCGATGTGGGCCGAGACCACCCCGTCGGGCGCCGAGAAGTTCCTAAAGCCAGCCCGCGGCCGGACGGCTTCGGCGAAGAGACCCCAGATTGGAACGCCCGCCCGGCTGCCGGAGAGCCGGGTGGTGGCGTTGTCGTCATATCCGACCCAGACGAGGGTCGCGAGATCTGGAGAATATCCGGCGAACCAGCTGTCCCGCCGGTCGTTGCTGGTGCCGGTCTTTCCGGCGATAGGGTCCTTAAAGCCGTCGGTCCGGAGGCGCTTCGCCGTGCCGCGAATCGGCACGCCTTGGAGCACTTTGGTGAGGATATAGGCGACGTCTGCGGGCAAGGCGCGGGCGGCCTCCGCGGCGCCTTGCCCAGTGACCTGTTCGCCGCGGTGGTCAAAAACCGCCACCAGTCCGAAGGGCTCCCGCCGCACGCCGCCGGCGGCGAGGGTTGAATAGACTGTGGCGAGCTCGAGCGGACTCACCTCCTGGGCGCCGAGGGCGAGGGCCGGCAGGGCGCGGAGTGAGCGCTTGATGCCGAGGCGCTTGGCCATATCGACGGTGGCGTCCAGGCCCATGTCCACCGCCAGGCGCGCGGTGGGCACGTTATAGCTCTTCTCGAGCGCCGTTCTGACGCTCACCCAGCCGTGGAACACGCCGTCGGAATTCTTCGGTCGCCAGGTGCCGGTGGGTCCGGGTAGGGCGAACGGCTCGTCCTGTAGGAAAGTCGCCGGGTTGGCGAGGCGCTTTTCGAAGGCGGCCGCGTAGACGATCGGCTTGAAGGCGCTGCCGGCTTGCCGTTTGGCTTTTTGGACACGGTCGAATTGGCTGCGGCCGTAGTTGCGACCGCCGACGTAGGCGCGGATGCCGCCGTCCCGCGGGTCGAGGGCGACGAGCGCCGCCTGGAGCTCGGCGCCGCGATCTTTCTCGTAGCGCTTTTCGAGCTCGGCGACGCCGTTTGTCACGGCCGCTTCGGCGGCGCGCTGGGCCCGCCAGTCGAGGGTGGAGTGCAAGATATAGCCGGCGTCGGCCAGGTTCTCGACCCCGAACCGCCGCCGCGCTTCCTGGACCATGGCGTCTGCAAAGTAGGGGGCGCCGCGCCGGAGGGTGCCGCGCTTGACGGTGATCTCTTCGGCGGCGGCCGACTCGAGTCGCCCGGGCTCGATCCACTGCAGCTGGGCGAGTCGTCCGAGTACGAAGTCGCGCCGCGCCCTCGCCGCGTCCAGGGACGCGAATGGCGAGTGGTTGCCCGGCGATTGGATGATTCCCGCCAAGAGGGCGCAGTCAGCGAGCGTCAGCTGGTCGGGGGTCTTTGAAAAGTAGGCCCAAGCGGCGGCGCCGACGCCCATGACGTCGACACTGCTCGAGCGGCCCCAGTAGATTTCATTCAGGTAGGCCTGGAGGATGCGCCGCTTGTCGTAGCGCCACTCGAGCAGAATGGCGAGGATCGCCTCTTGAAACTTCCGGCCCCACCGGCGTTCGTGGGTGAGGTAGAGGTTCTTCGCCAGCTGTTGGGTCAAAGTGCTGCCGCCTTGGCTCACCTGCTGGGCCCGCAGATTGGCCCACGCCGCCCGCACGATGCCGCGCAGGGAAAGGCCGGGGTGTTCGAGAAAAGAGGCGTCCTCGGCCGCCAGCACCGAGAGGATCAGATCCTCCGGCAGATCTTCGAGCACGATCGGACGGCGCTCCTGGAGGTCGGGGCCGTAGAAGCTCGAGAGCAGCGGCGGATCGATCCAAACGCCGGCCAGGTCGACCCCGTCCCGGACGATGCGTTCGACGCGCCCGGCTTTGAAACGTACCAGCAGCGAGTCGCCGCCCACCATGCCGCGGGGGCTTGCGAAGCGTCGCCGGCGGAGCTCGATCGCCTCCTCGCCCTCACGGACCTGACCGCCGCGGAAGGTGCCGGCGGTCGGTAGGGCCGAGTCTCGGCGGTAGCCGACGTCTTCGAGTCGCGTCGCGAGCTCCGCCGCGGTGAGGGCGCGGCCCGGCTCGATCACCTCGGGCTTCGCATAGAGGCGCGAGGGCTGCTGACTCGGCTGCGATTGGAACTGACCGGAGAGCCGCCAAAAAGGCAAGAAAAGCCAGGCGCCGATGGCGACGACCGCCGTGACCACCACCCAAGGCCAGCGGTGTCGGTACCAGGACCTTCGTCCCCGCTGCTTACCCTTACGTCTTGAGCTCATCGAGGTCAGCGCAGTCACCGCATCGGCGTCGCGGCGTCGCGCGGGGTGGTGGCGCGACGGAGATCGCGGGCCTGAACGACGAGGACGGTCATATCGTCGTCCGCCTCCAGTCCATCTGCCCACTGGTCGCAGGCCGCGAGCAGCGCATTGCACAGCGCCGCCGGCGTCAGGATACCTCGGGAGCCGAGCTCGGTGATCGCTTTCTCGACCGCATCAAATCCCCACGGCTCGTGCCTGGTATTCAACCGCTCCACGAGCCCGTCGGAGACGAAGATCAGCGAATCATCCGGCGCCAAGAGGATGTGCTCAGCGCGCGGGCGCCTGCCGAGCCGCTGGCCCAAGGGGAGGCCGCCGACCTCGACGGTCTCGATCCGCTGGCTGGCGCCGCGCCAGACATAGGGGTAAGGCATGGCGACCGAAGCGAGCTGGACGGCGAGGGCCGAGCGGGGCTCGAAGTCGACGCGGGCG
>JBCDKB010000098.1:0-21490 GCA_038747035.1 Acidobacteriota bacterium
GCTTCGGTCGAGCGGCTCCCTCGCCGGCTATCGCTGGGGCCTCGAGCGCAAGAAGACGCTGATCGAGAACGAGCGCCGGGCTTTGAAAGCTTAGCCCGAACTTGGGCGAAGGCCGGCCAATCGGCATGTCTCGACTGTATACGGTTTGTGCGTATACGCAAAAAACGTATACGTATATTGCGTATACGGGTCGCCCCGGCCCGGGGTTGCGCGGTAGGTCCGAAATCGCCGATTGGCCGGCCTTCGCCCAAGTTCGGGCTAAGCTTTCAAAGCCCGGCGCTCGTTCTCGATCAGCGTCTTCTTGCGCTCGAGGCCCCAGCGATAGCCGGCGAGGGAGCCGCTCGACCGAAGCACGCGGTGACAAGGGATTGCGAGCGATACCGGGTTCGAGCCGCAGGCCGTCCCGACCGCCCGGGCCGCCTTCGGGCGCCCGAGGGCCCGGGCGACGTCGGTATAGGTGCGGGTTTCGCCGAAGGGGATCGACTGGAGATATCGCCAAACCTGCGCTTGGAAGGCCGTCGCCCGAACGTCGAGGGGGAGGTCGAGGTGGGGGAGGGAACCGTCGAGGTGGGCCGTCAGCTGCCGGAAGCTTTCGTTGAGCAGCGCCGAGTCTCCCGCGCTCGGGCGGATGGTGGCTCGGGGGAAGTCGCCGTGCAATTCTTCGATCAGAGCCCCGTCGTCGTCGCCGAGGGCCACGAAACAGAGGCCCCGATCCGTGGCCGCGACCATCAAGCGACCGAGGCTTGAGTCCGTGAGTGCATAGGAAATTTCGGCCCCCCGGCCGCCGGCGCGAAATTGGGACGGCGGCATGCCGAGCCGCCGGTCGCTCTGGTCGTAGACGCGGCTGGCGGAGTTGAAGCCCGCGGCGTAGATCGCGTCGGTGACACCGTCTCCGCGACGCAGGCCGTCGCGCAGGATCTCGAATCGACACATCTCCACGAACTGCCGCGGCGTCTGCCCGGTCACCCGCTTGAATTGCCGACGCAGGACCGGAACCTCAAGGCCCGACTCGCGGGAAAGGACTTCCAAGGTCATCGGATCGCCGCTATCGGCGCCGGCGCGGATGAACGCACACAGCGCGCGGATCGTCTCGACCTCCGCGGACTCCTTACCGACGTCGAGGGGATGGCACCGCTTACAGGCTCGAAGGCCGGCTTCTGTCGCCGCCGCCACATCGCTGAAGAAGCGGACGTTCTTGCGCAGGGGGCGGCGGGCGGAGCACGAGGGTCGGCAGAAAATGCCGGTGGTCAGCACGCCAAAAAAGAACTGTCCGTCGAAGGCTCCGTCCCGGTCTTCGACCGCGCGCCAGCATCGGTCAGGGTCCAAAGCTGGGAAGGTGACTGGTTTCGCTGGCGACTGCGGGTTTGGGCTCTCGGGTTTGGTCATGGCGACTCCAGGGAATCGACGGGACTCCGGTGTCCGCGACGGGGACAGAGTAAGCCTCCGGACTCCGTTGGGCTATCGGTTTCTGTCGCGGAACTTGACCGTCAAGACCCTGCGGACCGCCCGGCGATGTTCAAGGCGCTTTCAGCATCGCCAGAAAGCTGGAGGTCAGGCGCCGGAATCGGGGGACGCCGCCTTCGAGACGTGCGGACAACAGGCCACCTTCCAAGCTCGAGAAGATCAGGTCCGCGGCGTCTTGGTGGGAAAGTCCCTCGGCGAGCCGGAGGCTGCCGTCTTCGACGCCGACGTCGAGGATGCCCGCCAAAGTCTCTATGGACTTGCGGAAGAACTCTCGGACGCCGTCCACCGAATCGTCGTTGAGGCTGCCGACCTCCGAAGCCATCATGCCGCAGAGGCACACGGCGCAACCGTTGCTTCCTTCGAGGGTGGCCGCGAAGACTTCAAAGAAACCGGCGAGCTGGGCCGCTCCATTCTCGGCATCTCGGGTGTGCTCAGCGACCGACTCCAGAAAGACATCGGTATAACCCTCGACGAGCTCGGCGAGCAGGTCATTTTTGGTGGGAAAGTGGTAGTGGATGCTCGCTTTGCGGATGCCAACTTGCCGACTGATGTCGTCGTAGCTCATGCCGTTGGTGCCGCGGCGTTGGATCAAGGAACGGGCTGAATCGAGGATGGCTTCCCGGGTGCTCATAATGCTCCTATTTTACCTACCACTAGGTAGGTTGGCAAATGCGGCTGCCGTCGCCCGCCGCCCACCCCGAGGGCCCGCGTCATACGCCCCGGGGAGTTGCGGCCCCCGGCGGTCGAACCTCGGCTCCGCGGGGCCGGCTAGGCGTCGAGGGCGCGCAGCGTCGCGGCGACTCCGGCGCGCAGGTTGTCGAGGTCGTATCCACCTTCGAGCATCGCGACGATCGGGACGCCGGGGAGCCTCTGACGGAGCTCGGCCACAATCTCGGCGTAGTGATCCGCCCGCAGGGTGAATCCGGCGAGCGGGTCCCCCAGCATGGCGTCGTAGCCGGCGGACAGCATCAGCAGGTCCGGTGTCCAGTCCTCGATGGAGGCGTCGACGGCGGCGAGAAGGGCCTCGACGTACTGCTCCGGCGGCAAACCGGGCTCGCGCGGCACGTTCCACACGTTGCCGACGCCGCGTTCGTCTTCGCGGCCGGTGCCGGGGTAAAGCGGAGACTGGTGCAGGGAAATGAAGCGAATCGCCGGCTCGTGCTCGACCAAAGCCTGGGTGCCGTTGCCGTGGTGAACGTCCCAGTCGAGGATGAGGACCCGCTCCGCAAGTCCCGCCTCCCGCGCCTCGACGGCGGCCAAGGCAATATTGCCGAAGAGGCAAAAGCCCATAGCTTGGGCCGCCTCGGCGTGGTGGCCCGGCGGACGGACGGCGGCGAAGACCGGTTCGCCGGTTGAAAAAGCGAGGTGCACGGCGCGGATGCCGGCGCCGGCGGCGCGCAAGCCGGCCTCCCAGGACGCTTCGATCACCGAAGTGTCAGGGTCGAGGCGCCCGCCCCCGGAGAGGGCCGTGTCGCGAACGTGGTCGTAGTGGGCCGGCGGATGCAGCCGCTCGATCTGTTGACGCGTCGCCTCCGGCGCTTCGTGGTGCTTGAGCTCGACCCCTAGGGCGTCGTCGGCGAAAAGCGATGTGAGGGTCCGAAGTCGATCGGGGCGCTCGGGGTGTCCGGGGCCGTTGTCGTGGAGTAGGCACGCGTCGTGGCTGAGGATGTGGATCGGCATGGGGGCTCCGTCGGGGCGCTGTTTTTGGCGGATTATCTGCAAAATCCGCGCTCGGGCGAAGAGTATAAGTCGGGCGGGGGCAGGGGCCTTTCTTGGTTGACTCTGGGAAGACGACCGCTAGAATGCCTGACACACATTTCGGCATTGGAAGGAGACAAATTGATGGTGACTCAGGTTGCGGCCCCGCGTCGTCGCGGGCAATTTTTCTGGATGATTCTCGGCCTTTGCGCGGCCGTCCTCCTCACCGGTCTGCCGGCTTCAGCGCAAGAGGCCACCGAAGCTGCAGAAGAAGCCGAAGCGGCCCAGGACACCTTCACTGAAGAGGTCACGGTCACCGCCCGGAAGCGCGAAGAGTCGCTCCAGGAGGTGCCTTTCTCGGTGGTGGCTCCGACCGAAGACCAGCTCCGTGAGCGCGGTGCGGTGACCCGTGAAGATGTGTCCGCGAACGTCGCCGGTTTCACGGTTCAGAATCTCGGTCCAGGTCAGAGCCAGGTCGCCATGCGCGGCGTCTCCGCCGGTCAGATCGTGCGTGACCAGCCGGGCGTTAAAGAGCAGGTCGGCGTTTACCTCGACGAGTCCGTGATTTCGCTCTCCCTGTTCACGCCGGACATCGACCTCTTCGACATGAACCGCGTCGAGGTCTTGCGCGGCCCCCAGGGCACGCTCTTCGGCTCCGGATCCCTCTCGGGCACCGTGCGCTACATCTCCAACCAGCCGGAGCTCGGTATCTCCGAGTCCTTCGGCGAGTTCGCCCTCAACTCCATTGACGACGGCGACACCAACGGCGACGCCAAGGTGGCCGTCAACGTGCCGATGGGTGAGAACGCGGCGATGCGTTTCGTGGGCTACTACACCGGTTTCGGCGGTTATATCGACGCCGTGCAGCCCGGTCTCGGGGTCAACGACGACGTCAACGGCGGCGAACGCATCGGCGGTCGGCTGTCGTTCCGCTTCGAGCCCAACGAGAAGCTCACCATCACGCCGCGCATCATCTACCAAGAGATTGAGACCGACGGCTGGAACCGCATCGACGACTACAACATCCTCGCCAATCCGTTCACCACCACCCGCCCGTCGGTGAATCTCGGTGAGCGCCAGCAGTTCACGCAGCTTGAAGAGACCTTTACGGACGAGTTCTTCCTCTTCGACCTGAATATCGACTACGAGTTTGACAACGACCTCACCCTGACCTCGATCACCTCGTTCACCCAGCGCGACGTCCTGGTGGTCCGCGACGCCACGGCTCTGACGGCGTCGATCACCGGCGGCTCCATCGGTCTGCCGGAAGCGGTATACAGCCTCGATGGCCCGCTCGACGACGCCACCGAGGCCGAGGTGCTGACCCAGGAGCTGCGCCTTTCCGGCTCCACCGACCGGGTCGACTGGGTGGCGGGTCTTTTCTACAGCTCGACCGAGCGTGAGTACGGCCAAAGCCTGCTCGTCGACGGTTTCGAAGCGCTGAGCGGCATCCCGACCCAGGGTCTGCGCGCCCCCCGCGACGTGCTCTTCTTCTCCGATCTCTCCTACGACCTCGAGCAGACGGCGCTCTTCGGCGAGCTGACCTACGCGGTCAACGACAAGTTCGACCTCACCGCCGGCCTCCGCTTCTACGATTTCGATGAGGACCGTGACCAGATCTTCGACGGCATTTTCGGCAACGACGACAACGGCACGGCTCTCGTTTCAACGCCGGGCAACACGTCGTCTGACGGCATCGCTCCGCGCCTCATCGCGAGCTACCAGGTCAACGAAGAGGTCAACTTCAACGCCCAGGTGTCCAAGGGCATCCGCCTCGGCGGCATCAACGATCCGCTGAATGAGCCGCTCTGCACGCCGCAGGACCTCATCACCTTCGGCGGACGCGAGACCTGGGAAGACGAAGAGCTGTGGAATTACGAGGTGGGCGTGAAGCGCACCTTCCAGGACGGCCGAGGCGTCTTCAACATCGCCGCGTTCTTCATGGATATCGAAGACCTCCAGGCGACCGTCACCGCCGGTTCCTGCTCCTCGCGCGTCATTTTCAACGTGCCGGAGGCGGAATCCCGCGGTATCGAGGTCGACTTGACCCTGCCGATCAACTACTTCTTCGACATCTCGATCTCTGCGAGCTTCATCGACTCGGAGCTCAAGTCCACCTTGACTTCGGTCGACGCCGACGGCGGCGTGTCGGTGGTCTCGGGTATCGAGGAAGGCAACCGTCTGCCGACGGTGCCGGAGATGCAGCTCGCCCTGGCGGCTTCTTACCGCTGGGAGATGAAGGACGGCTGGGCCGGCTATGCCATCGGTACCTTCCAGCATGTGGGTGAGCGTTTCACCCAGATCGGCGACCAAGCCGAAGGCTTCGGTACGGTCGACCTGACGGCGCTGCCGAACACTATCGGCGGTCCGCTCACGGATGATGAATTCACCTTCGATCCCGAGCTGCCGTCTTACGAGATCGTCAACCTGCGCCTCGGCTTCGTGAACGAGAAGTGGGAGGTGGCCGCTTATATCAACAACCTCACGGACGAGATCGCCTTCCTGGCCCTTGACCAGGAGCGCGGCACGCTGGCCCGCGTGGGCTATTTGACCAACCAGCCCCGTACCTTCGGCGTCAGCACTCGCGTGAAGTTCTAGCTGGAAGCTCGATAGGGCCAAAGGCGCGGGGTACCAGGCACTCCGCGCCGGCCTGGGCATGACGGAGTCCCGTCGGAAGCGAGCTTCGCTCGCCGACACTGCTCGAAAAAGGCGCCGCATCCGCGGCGCCTTTTTCGTCGCGGCGCGACGCGAGGCGCACGCCGAGCCGACGGCCGTGGGACCGACCGTAGGGGACAAGAAAGTGCATCGAAGACGGGGGCCAAAACGAATAGAATTCCTGTATGAATGCAACTTTAGCTCGCCCAGACGGCTTCAGATCGCCCCAGCTTCGGCGTCGATTCGCCGCCTTCTCGCTGCTCACCTCGGGCATCTACGCGGTGGCCGCGCACCTCTCCTCCTCACTGGAGTCGATCGCGGGTGCCGACGCGGCGTGGGTCGCGTGGGGCCTGACCCTCGACCTGGTGGTGGTCGTTCCGTCGCTGTATTGGTTTCTGGTCGTCCGCGCCGGGGGACCTCGACTTCCGGTGATCCCCATCACCGTCTTGAGCCTAGCCGCCGCCGGGGCGATCGTTCCGTCGCAGTACCATCAGGCTTTGGGCGCCCTCGAGCTCGTGGCTTTCCCGCTGGAAATTACCTTCGTCGGTTTCCTCTTTTGGAAAGTCCATCGACTCGTCACCGGAGCCCACGGGGCCGTGGACGTGTCGGCCGAGCTTCGCCGGATGACGGGGAAGATGCTGGGGGAAGGCCGAGTCTCGAAGATCGTGGCTTCCGAAGCGACCGTTTTTTACTTCGCCCTGGCGGCCTGGCGTCGGCGGGCTCCGGAAACCGGGGTCGGCGAGCTGCGGGTGACCCATGACCGTCTGGCCCTCTACAACACCTTTTTCTGGGGCATTCTGATCGCCGCGGTCGCCGAGCTGGTCGGCGTTCATTTCCTGGTCATGCGTTGGAGCGAGGCGGCGGCCTGGGTCTTGAGCGCTCTCTCGCTATACGGCCTCGCCTGGCTGGTGGGCGACTTCCGTGCCGTTCGCCTCCAGCCTTCGTCGGTGGCGCGCGGTGTCTTTTCTTTCCGATTGGGTCTGCGGTGGTCGGTCGACATCGATATTTCCAATATCGCCCGGGTCCAGGCTTTGACGCCGGCGCAGCGGTCCGAGATCCGCGATCGTCAAGACGTCCTCAGCGCTGTCTTGATGGGCGAACCGAACCGGCTCCTCGTTTTGAAGGAGCCCGTGACTGTGGAAGGCCTCTACGGAATGACTCGGCGGGTCGACCGCATCGCCTTGACGATCGACGACCCGGCGGCGTTCGAAGCGGCCGTTTCCTGAGACCTGTGATGCAAGACCACGAATTCGTTGTGGGGCCGGCGGGCTTCACCTTTGGCCCGGCCTTCAACGCGGCCGTCCCTTTTGTTGATCGGCACCTCCGCGAAGGCCGCGGCGGCAAGGTCGCGATCCGCTCGCGGGACGGCCGTGAGGTCACCTACGCGGAGCTCAGCCAAGAGGTCGATCGCTGGGGACGGACGCTGAAGGATCTGGGCGTCCAGCCCGGCGAACGCCAGCTGATGGTCATCCAAGACACCCCGGAGTTCTTCTTCCTCTTTTGGGGGGCCATCAAAGCCGGCGTCATTCCCGTTCCGGTGAATACCCTCCTCCGGGCGAAGGACTACCGCTACATGCTCGAGGATGCGAGGCCGGCGGTCCTGGTTTACGCCGTCGCCTGCGGCGGGGAAGTGCTGCAGGCGGCCGACCACGGCGACTATCGGCCGCCGCACGTCCTGTCGCTGGGGGCGGCGATGCAACAAGCCTCGGCCGCCGCCGGAACCTTGATGGCCTTCCCGTCGAGGCCCGAGGACGACTGCTTCTGGCTCTACTCCTCAGGCTCCACCGGATTTCCCAAGGCCGCCGTCCATCGTCACCGGTCCCTGGCGGTCACGAGCGTGCGCTACGGCGTCGAGACCCTCGGCCTCCGGCCGCAGGACACCTTCTTCTCGGCGGCCAAGCTCTTCTTCGCCTACGGCCTGGGCAACGCGATGTGTTTCCCGCTGTGGGTGGGCGGCACGGCGATCCTGGTTCCGGAGCGCCCGACGCCGGCCCTCACTTTCGAGATCATCGAAGACTTCAAGCCCACCGTCTATTTCGGCGTGCCGACGCTCTACGCCGCCCAGCTTTCGGCGCTGGAGGACGGCGACGCCCGGTTTGAATCGATTCGCCTCTTTATTTCCGCCGGCGAAGCCCTGCCGGCCGACATCCTGGCGCGTTGGCGCGACCGGACGGGGGGTGTGATCCTCGACGGCATCGGCTCGACGGAGGCGCTGCACATCTTTATCTCCAACACCCCGACGGACTACCGCGCCGGAACGAGCGGCCGCCCGGTGGCCGGATACCGGGCGCGCATCGTCGACGACGCGGGACACCCGGTGGCGGCCGGCGAGTCGGGGCGCCTGCAAATCGCAGGCGATTCAGTGGCATCGCACTATTGGAATCAGCGTGAAAAGACGCTGGCGACCATGCTCGAAGAGGGGTGGCTCGACACCGGCGACACGTACCGCCGGGATCCGGACGGGTACTTCGTCTATGAAGGGCGTTCGGACGACATGATGAAAGTGGGCGGCATCTGGACCTCGCCGATCGAGATCGAAGCCGCCCTCATCCAGCATCCGGCCGTCTTGGAGGTGGCGGTGGTGGCGGCGACCGACGAGCACGGCCTGGTCAAGCCCGAGGCCTGGGTCGTGCGTCGAGATCCCGACGCGGATACCGCGGGCCTAGAGTCGGAGCTCGAGGCGCACGTGAAATCGCAGCTGGCGCCCTATAAGTATCCGCGCTCCTGGCGGTTTGTCGACGAGCTGCCGAAGACGGTCACCGGCAAGATCCAGCGCTTCAAGCTGCGACAGGCCCACCTGAAGCAGGGCGTCGGTAGCGGCTTCACTATCGACGGGTGCTGATCATGTCGAGAATCTGCTCCCGTAGCGACCGGCTGCGCTTGAGGGCCGATTCGAAGCGGGCTCCATCCAGGGTGTAGAGCTCCGCATGCTGGGCCACCACGGCCGTGGCGTTTCGCGGTTCGTCGGCGACCAGCGCCACTTCGCCGAAAAAGTCACCGGAGCCGAGCAGGGCGAGGTCTCGCCCTTGCTCTTCATCGACGATGCGCACCGAACCCTGGCGAATCATGTAAAAGCGATCGCCGTCGTCCCCCTGGCGAAAGACCACCTGGCCGGAGACGAAGTCGAGGTGTTCCACGTGCTCGGCGATTTCTGCGAGCTCGCCCGGTGTATGGCTTGAGAAGAGCGGGACCCGGGTGAGGAACTGACAAATCTCGAGGGACTCGCGGACGTGCACGTCGGAGACGGTGCGGCCGTCCACCATATTGACGATGCGGTCCGCGCTGCCCAGAACCCGGGTGTCGTGGGTCACGAGCAGCGTCGCCGTGCCCTGTTCTTTGCAGAGCTGGCTGATGAGCTCCATCACCTGCTCCCCTGAGGTTCGGTCGAGGGCGGCGGTGGGCTCGTCCGCGAGCACCAGCGCTGGACGTCGGGCGAGGGCGCGGGCTACGGCGACGCGCTGGCGCTGGCCCCCCGACAGGGCGTCGGGTTTGTGGTCCATGCGGTCCGACAGGCCGACGTGGCTCAGGATTTCCTCGACCCGTCGGTCGATGGTGGACGGCTCTTCTGCGTCCAGCTCGAGCGCCAATCGGACATTTTGCCGTGCGGTCAGGGAGTCGAAGAGATTGTGGGCCTGGAAGATAAATCCCAAGCCGCGGCGGACCTCGACCAGCGCCTGACGGTCGAGCCCGTGCAGCTCCCGCCCGAGGGTCTTGAGGCTGCCGTTCTGCACTGAGCGCAGGGCGCCGATCAGCGTCAGGAGGGTCGTCTTGCCGGAGCCCGACGGGCCCGTGAGGATGACCAGCTCTCCGGGGCTGATGCGCAGGTCGATATCGAAGAGCACCGGCATCGGGCGCCCTTCCGAGCCGAAGTCGTGGTTGACCCCGGCGACCTGGACGGCCGCCTCCTGCAGCTCGAGTCCGAGCCGCAGCTGGCGGGTCATGGCGATGATTGAAGTACCCATCTTCCGTCTTTATCCTGCTGTTCAGAGGTCCTCGGGGTGTCGGTTCAGCTCGGGGCCCACATCAAAATCGTCAAAAAAGCTCGGCGGGATCGGCGTTCAGCGCTTTCCGCATGGCGAGTAGGCTGGCGAGCACACACATGGCCGCCGCGCACGACGCCACCAGGAGGGCTCGACCGGCGCTGATCCGGAACGTCAGGCCGGTGAGATTCGCCAAGAGGCCATAGGCCCACCATCCCACCGGCGCCGCCGCCGCCGTCGCCGAGGCGGCGAGCAGCAGGCCGCGACCCACGGCGAGGCGAACCAGGAAACGGGCGGAATAGCCCATGGCGACGAGGGTGGCGAACTGCGGCAGGTGGTCGAGGACGTCGGTAAATAGCACCTGGTAGCAAATCACGACCCCGATGAGGAAGCCCACTACGACGCCGAGCCCGAAGACGGCGCCCACGGGCTTGTTGAGGGTCCAGTATCGGTGGATGTCGGCGATCAGCTCATCCGGACTCAGGACCCTAACCGCGGCGCCGAGACGATCGTTGAGGGCGCGCTTTACCGCCGTGGCAGAAGCGCTCTCGTCGAGCCGGATCAAGCCGTAGTCGACGCGCTGGAGAGGATCCTGCCGTTCGGGTGAAGCGAAGACACGGGCGAAGGTGCGGTCGGAGACAATCAGCGTCGCATTCATTTCAAGCCCGGGGCCGAGCTCGAAATCACCGACGATGTCGATTCGGTGTCCGTTGAGCTCCCCGGAATTTCCGAGGCGCAGGGAGGCGCCGTAGGAGTCGCGGTGGCGTCGGTCGACCAAGGCGGTGTCAAGTCGCTGCAGGCTTCGGCGGCCGGCGTTGATCTCGGGGGCCTTGAAGTGTCGACGGCCGGGGTCGATGCCGACGACGCGGATATTGTCTTGGGTCGCGGTCCCGTGGCCTTGCCATTGGCCCCAGCGGCTGAGGTAGAGCGGTTCCGCCGCCGCGACCCCTTCGCTCCCCGCGGCCCGGGAGAGCAGGGAGCGCGGGAATGGTTTCGACGGGTTGGTGTTGTCTTTGAGCGACGAGACGACGATCAGGTCCGCGGCGAACGCCTCCACCGGCAGCGTGGTGCTGTCATAAATGGCGTTCAGGAAGCCGAGCTCCACCCACATGAGCAGAATCGCAAAGGCGACGCCGGCGGTGGACGCAAAGAACCGACGCCGGTCGTGGGTCAGGGACAGCCAGGCGAGGGGCGTGGGCCTTGGGCCTCGGCCGCGGGGATTGGACGTCGTGCCAGCCACCTAGAGACCCGCCGTCAAAAGAGATCCGCCGGATCCGCGGAGCGGACCCTTTGGCTCGCGAAGAGGGAGCCGAGCACGCACATCAGCAAGCTCAGCCCGAAGACCAGGGCGAGCAGTGTCGGCCCGAGGCGCATCGGCAAGCGGGCGATGTGGCCCGTGACCAAGAACATTCCGGCGGAGCAGATCGCCGCCGGGACGAAAGCGAAGAGCGTATAGAGCAGGCCCTGCTCGAGCACGACCCCGTAGACGTCGCGTCTGGAATAGCCGAGGGCCTGGAGCGTCGCCAGCTCGGCGCGTCGTGCCGTGACTTCGGAGGCGAGGATCTGGAACAGGATCACCCCGCCGACCAAGACCGCCAAGACCACTCCGGAGGTGAACATGAGGCCGATCGGGCGTTCCTGGAGGAAGAATCGGCGATCTCGAGCTTCGATACCGCCCCGCGTCCAGACCCGAACATCCGACGGCAGGGTCGAGCGCAGCGTGCGGGCGACGGCTTCGCGGTCGGCCTCCGGGTCGAGGAGCAGGAGGCCGATTTCGACGTCATGTGGCCCGAGGCCGAAGATCCGGCCGAACGTTTCGTCGCTGGTGATCGCCAGGCCGTCGCCGATGAAACCCGCGCCCCACTCGAACTCGCCGGCGACCTGGAGGCGTCGGCCGAGCATCTCGGATTCGGTGCCGACGGGATTGTCGCCGAGGCTGGGGTGGGCGCCCCGGTCAAAGAGCACCCGGTCCGGAGCGCCGAGCCTCGGCAGCTGGGGGTCGAGGGTCTCGAGACTGAACGGCCGGTCCGCCGGCACCGCGCCCAAGATCAGAACCTCAGAGCTGTTGCCGGTCTGGGGATTGCGCC
The DNA here is from genome assembly GCA_038747035.1 of Acidobacteriota bacterium. Lineage (GTDB taxonomy): Bacteria > Acidobacteriota > Thermoanaerobaculia > Multivoradales > J023 > JAUIJL01. The sequence continues at coordinate 11,885 of JBCDKB010000098.1, forward strand.
AGAGTCGACCGCCGACGCGCAGGGGAATCGCCTCCCTCACGCCGTCGACAGCTTCGGCCTGGGGGAGCCGCTCGCGCGGAATCTGCCCGGAGGCGACTATGAAGGTATAGCTCGGTGAGGTGAGCACCAGGTCGTACTCGAGCAGTCGATGGATGCGGATCGCCGAGTCACGGCACGCTTGGTAAAAGCCGGCCTGCATGAAGAGCAGGGTGATGGCGAAGGTCACGCCGAGCAGCGCGGCGAGCGTCCGCGTTCGCCGATGCAGCAGGTCATGCCAAGCGAGGCGCGTGCGCATCAGCCGCCGGTGTTGATGCGCACGTCGACTTGGAGGTGCACGAATCGCCGCGCCGTCTCCGGATCTTCGAGGAGAATTCGCACTTCGATCACCCGCACGTCCGTCCGCGCGGCGGGGTCGAGGCTCAGGACATCGTTGCGACGCACGATGGACGCCACGGTTTCGACCGTGCCGCGCAGCGGAGCCCCAAGGGCCGGACTGGTGATCTCCGCCGCCTGGCCGACCCGGACCCTGCCGGCGTCCGTCTCGTAGACCTCGGCGACGGCGACCATGCGGCCGACCTCACCGACCGTCATCACCGGTCCGCCGGCGGTGGCCTCGCCGGGCAAGAGCCTCAAGTCGAGCACGGTGCCGGCGATGGGGGAGCGGAGTTCCGTGCGCTCGAGGCGCACGGCGGCGGCGTCGACCGAGGCTTCGGTGCGGGCGAGGGCGGCGCGGGCGCCCCGGATATCGAGCCGCGCAGCCTGCCGCTGCTCGTCCAGGCGACTCCGGCCCCGCTCGAGGCTCGCCCGGGCCTGGGCGCTGCGCGAGCGATGGACTTCGAGGTCCCGCGACGGCAGAACCTCCTGGTCGACAAGCGTCTCGGTGCGGGCGAGGTCGCTTCGCGCCAGCTCGAGGTCGGCTTCGAGTCTCCGGACCTCCGCCTCGAGGGTCTTGACAGCCAACGGGCCGCTGCGTCGCGCCCGCCGCAAGGTCTCTTCCGCCTCAGCCCGGGCGGCTTCGGCGAGCTCGAGCTCCGCGCGGCGCACGTCCCGGCTCTCGAGCACCGCAAGGACCTGACCCGGCGCCACGGCGTCGCCGCGGTCGACGGTCAAGGCCGCGACGCGGTCGCCCGCCGGTGACCCGACCTCAACAACCCCGAGGCCCGGCTCGAGCCGTCCCAAGGCGGCGACGTCGCTCGTGGCGCTGACGTTCGCCGCCGCCGCCGAGTCGGTGGCCCGCAGATCGCATCCGACCAGGGCCGCAGTCGCCAGTAGAAAGATCGCAAGGCCAGTGAAAGACCTCGCAGTCGACCTCTGATGGAGCAAACGGGGCATGATCGCCGAGTCTACCGGAGTCCTTCCCAACTCGGCGGCGTGGGGAGAGATCGACGAAGCGTTCCGTCTGGCCCAGGGCCGGCGCAGCCCCGGCGGCGCCGGCCGCACTCGGCCGAGCCCAAGAACCGAGGAAACGGAAAACGCCGGCTGGAGAACCAGCCGGCGCTGTGGCGACGTGGATCGCCGGGCGACCCCGATGGATCGGTTCCTGCTACGGCACCAAGCCGCGGCCGGAGACCGGCGCCGTCGGCGTCGGCAGGCCCGGCGGTTGCTCACCCGGGCTACAGATCAGGAAGTCGTCGAAGTGGGCCGTCGACGTCACTGAAATGTTGTTGGAGACCATGTCCATGCCGATCAGGATGGTGTCGGAGAGGCCGTCGATCAGGATCGAGCCGCCGAGGCCGGTGGTCGGCCGGATCCACGTGTCGCCGCCGTCGATGGAGTACTCGACGGCCAGCACCTGGCCGACCCGCTCCACCGCCAGGCGGACCACCCGCGGCACGCCGATGACATCGCGGGCCACCGGCAGACGTCCCGGCGTGCCGAAGGACTCGCGGGCGACGAACTGCAGGTGCGTTTCGTCGGTGTTCTCCCAGAAGGGCACCAGCTGGGCGATCAGGCGGATGTCCCATTTATCCAGGCTCTCGCGGACCATCAAGCCCGCTTTGCGGTACTGGCCGCCGGTGGTCATGGGGTTGCCGTCAATGGTGACTTCCATCCGGAAATCGCCGGTGAACTCACGGTACAAGAAGCCCGCGTTGTCGGCGCCGAAGAAAGCCGTGGCGCCGTCGGCCGTCAGCTTCAGGACGCCGTCTTCCTCCGCCAGCGAGAGCTGGTTGGCGTTGCCGACGCCTTCGAAGGTCCAGGCCGGATCAACGACGCCGTCGTCGAAGTTGTCCTGGACGGAGCAGCCTTCCTCGAGGGTGAGGGTGGCGGTCGCCGGCACCGCGAGATCGATGCCGTTGCTTTCCGGCGCCTCCGTGACGTTGAGGTAGTCGCCCGGCTCGGCGTCCGAAGGCGTCGTCACCGTCACCGAGAACGTGCACGTGCCGCCCGGCAGCAGCGTGGCGCCGGTGAGCGAGAGCACGGAGGTGCCGTCGATCGCCGAGCCTTCGCCGCACACGTCCATGATCGGCAGCCCGATCGCCTGGGAGCCCGGCAGCATGGCGTCGAGGTCGTCCTGGAAGCCGATGCGGTCGATCACCGTTCCCGCGCTCGGGTTCTCCAGCGTAAAAGTGAGCTGCACTGAGCTGCCGGCGACGGTGGCGCCGTCGAACGCCTTGGTGAAGCTCAGGGCGGAGAGCTGGAGATCGGCGATCGCGGGCGGGCCCGTCACGGCCAGACCGCCGACCGTGCCGGAAACTTCGCCGGTGATGTTGGTCACCTCGTCACCTCCGGTCGCATCCAGCGGGACCGCGACGCTCACGGAGAAAGTGCAGCTCGCCCCGGCGGCGAGGCTGCCGCCGGTGAAGGTCAGCACGCTGGTACCGCTGAGCGAAGAGCCCGCGCCGCAGATGTCGGACTGGGCCCCGGAGACGCTCGCCAAGCCCGAGAGCGCGGCGTCCAAGTCGTCGGTGAAAGACAGGCCGGTGGCCGTGTCATCCGCCATATTGTCGACGGTGAATTCGAGCGTCACGATGCCGCCCGGCCCGACCGGACCGTCGGTGAAGGCTTTGCTGAGACCGAGCAGCTCAGAGGAGACCTCCAGCGTCCCCGCGCCGGTATCGAAGACCACCGGGGTCCCGTCGAGGGTGCCGGTGAGATTCGAAGTCACGAGGCCGTAGGAGCCCGAAGCCGCTCCGGCCGGCACCTGCAGGCCGACGTCGAAGGTGCAGGAGCTGCCCGCGGTGACCGAGCCGCCGACGAAGATCAGGAAGGTCCCGCCGGTCACCTGGGATCCGACCCCGCACGCGTCCGAAATCGGCGTCCCGACGGCCGTCAAGCCGGCGAGCGCCTGGCTGAAGTTCTGGGTGAAGAGCAGCCCGGTGGCGTCAAGCGTCGGACTCAAGTTCTCGATGGTGTAGCGCACCGTCGCTTCGGCGCCGGCGATGACCGGATCGTCGATCACTTCGAGGGTCAACTCGAGGCCGGCGATCTGGAGCGTGCCGGCGGCCCCGTCGGTCACGACGTTGACGCCGCCCACCGTGGCCATGACGTTCGAGGTCGAGCCCGTGTAGCTGCCCGGCGCCGCGCCCGCCGGCACGACCACCGAGACGTCAATGACGCAGGTCTCGCCCGGGGCCAAGGCGCCGCCGGAGAAGGAGAGGTTGGTCGTCCCCGTGATCTGCGACGCTCCGCCGCACACTCCGGAGGCCGGTAAACCCACGGCCTCGAGGCCCGCCAGGGCGGCGGTGAGGTCGTCGGTGAAGGCGATCGACTCGGCCGTCGCCACCGCTTCTTCGCCCTGGGCGATGGTGTAGCGCAGGGTCGCGGTGTCTCCAGGCCCGACGGGTCCGTCGATGAACTCCTTGAGGAAACTCAAGCCGCCGACCAGGCCGAGCGTGTCGCTGGCGGGGGCTCCGAAGGTGGTCTCGCCGTTGACCGTGGCGGAAACGTCGCTGGTCGTGTTGGTGAAGCTACCGCCGCCCGCCGACGTCGGCGTCTGCAGATCGATTGAGAACGTGCAGGAAGCGCCCGGCGCCAGCTGGGCACCGCTGAAGTTCAGGGTCTGCACGCCGCCGCTATCGATTTGGAACACCGTGGAGGACGGGCCGCAATAGCCGGCCGCCGGCAGCGCCGCCACCGACGTCCCCGAAAGAAAGCCGAGGCTGTCGGTGAAGGTGATGTCGGTCGCGTCGAAGCTCGGGCTGGTATTGGTCAGCGTGAATTCTAGGGTGACCACCGCGCCGCTGCCGACGGGGTTCTGGAGGAAAGTCTTCGCCAAAGAGGGGGCGGCGCTGATCGCCAGCGAGTCCGTTCCGGGGTTACCGCTGACCGGCGTGCCCGCGGCGTTGCCGGTGATGAAGGAGGTCGTATTGACGTAGGTGCCGGCAGTGGCGCCCGCGGGCACTTGAAGCTCGGCGCTGAACGTGCACGAACTTTCGGGGGCGAGGCTGCCGCCGCTGAAGGACAGGGTGCCGGCGCCCGTCAGGCTCGAACCGGCGCCGCACGGACTCGACGGCAGTGCGGTGGCGACGAGGCCCGGCAGGGTCGCGTTGAGGTCGTCGGTAAAGCTGATGCCGGTCACGCTGTCGCGCCGGTCGAGGTTGAGCACGGTGAATTCGAGCGTCACCGAATCGCCGGGCAGGACCGGATCGTTCACGAAGCTCTTCAAGAGCCGCAGGCGCTCGAAAGTGACGGTGAGCGCGGCGCTCGCTTTGCCGGCGGTGACAAAGGCGAACGGCGAAATCGTCTGGCCGGTGAGGTCGTCCGAGACGTTGACCAGCTCGCCGACGGATCCGCCGATGACGTCGACGCTGATCTGGCAGGTCGCGTTGGCGTCGACGCTGGCGTCAAAGCCGCCGCCTACGGGCGCGTAGGCAATGACGCTGGAGCCCGGGGTCGCGGTCAGCTGGCCGCCGGTGCAGGTATTTGAGGCGTTCGCCGGGCTCGCGACGGTCATGCCCTGCGGCAGGCTGTCGTTGAAGCGGATGCCGATGACCTGGCTCGGATTGGCCGAATTGTCGATCGTGAAGGTGAGCGTGCTGCGGCCGTTGAAGAAAACGGCGCTCGGCGAGAAGCTCTTGGAGAAACCCGGGACGGCGCTGTCCACGGTCAAGGTGGCGGATGAAGGACCGCTATTGCCGACGGAAGACGTCAAGTCGCCGGTGACGTTGGTATAAGTCCCGGGGGCGCTGGCGGTGACGTTGACCGAGATCTGGCACTGGCTCGCTGGGAAGACCGAACCGTCGGTGAGCACGATCGTCGTGCCGCCGGACGCCGCCGCCAGCTCTCCGCCGCACGAGGAGTCCACCGCCGCCGGCACGGCCACGGTGAGGCCCGACGGCAGGGCATTGGCGAAGTTGAGGTTGCGAACCCCGGCGCCGGCGCTGTTATCGATCGTGAAGGTCACTGTGGCGACGCTGCCGGGACCGATCGTTGGCGAGTTGATCTGCTGGTTAAAAGACGGCTGGGCGAGGGCCACCCCCGCGGTCAAAAGCAGGGCAAGAGCAAAGACAAAGCCCTGGAGGGGGCGTGAGGCACTTTCCGTTCGGTCCCACTGATCCATAGGGTCGCTCTCCAAGAGAAGGCATTTACGGTGTACCGACGCGATCGATCAAAGATCTTAAATAAATAAATAAATTGAATTGACTCTAAGCTGTGCTCTGGGCCGGGCACAGGGCGGAAGAGCAGGTTCTAGGCGGGTTTCCGAACACTCGAGGTGGTCAGGGTGGACGCCGTGGAGGTCTTCCGTCCAGACTCTTTTCAACTTTATGACGGCAGTAGTTTAATCCATGCTCGAAGCAGTGGAAATATTGACATTGCCTGTCGTATACATTTTCCCTGGCGTAACGGCCTGTTTCGACAGTGTGGCTTTGGGCCATGGAAGCCGAGCGCGCCGTCTATCCCTGGCGAGAGGCCGAAGAGAGCGGAAGGGAATTGTCAAACGGACCGCTAAAGGCTGCCGGCGCGCTTGATTTCGAGGTAGCGGTGGACGAGGGACGCCGGCAGCTCCTGGGGCTCCACATCAAGCACAAAGGCCCCTGCGGCCCGCACCGCTTCGTGGGCGCCGCGCCGATGGTCGAGGTAGAGCCGGGCGGCGGCCACTTCCAGCGCCTCGTCGAATCCCGTAATCGGGTGCTGGGCCATGCTCCTGAGAGCTCGCTCCCGGATACTGGCCACCAGCACCAAGTGCCGGCGGGAAAGTGACTGGACGGCGCGCACGATCTCCCCGGCGTCCTCGTCGCGGAGGTTGGTGAGCAATAGGACCAGCGCCCGCCGGCGCTGCCCTTCGAGAAGCCGGGCGGCGGCGCTTTGGTAGTCGGGACTCTCCGGCGTCGTTTCGAGGTCGTAGATCGTCTCGAGGAGCCGGCCCAGGGCCTGTCCACCGGGCACCGGCGCCAGCCGTCGCTCATCGCCGGGGAAGGTCTGGAAGCCGACGGCGTCACCCTGGCGTCCGGCGACCCAGGCGAGGAAGAGGCAGGCGTCGAGCACGTGGTCGAAGTGGGTGAGGTCGCCCTCGCGGGCGTGCATGCGGCGGCCGCGGTCGATCAGCAGGATGAGCTGCTGGTTGCGCTCGTCCTGGTAGTTCCGGGAAATCAGCTTTCCCCGTCGCGCCGTGGCCTTCCAGTCGACACTGCGCATGCTGTCGCCGGCGCGGTAGTCCCGCAGGTCCTTGAAGTCCTGGCCGTCCCCGCGGCGACGTTGGAGATGGACGCCGAGTTGGGCTAGGCGCTGTTCGACCCCGGCCAGGCCCCGCAGCAGGACCGGGCGGAAGTTCGGCAGCACCCGGACGCGTTCCGGGGCGCCGATGAAAGCGCGGCGGCGGAGGACGTCGCCCCGGGACCGAATCCAGATCTCGACATGCCCGAAATGCACGACCCCCCGTCGGCGAGGGCGAAGGCGATAGCGGTCGATGAGGGTTTCGCCACCTTCGAGCTTAAAGACCTTGGGTAATCCATCGAGCTCGGCGCTGGTGGGGTAGTGGTCAAAGATCTCGAGGGTCAAAGGAGGGCCCGGCGGGGCTTGAAAAGTGAGCGTGACGTCGGTCCACTCGCCGAGCGCGAGGGACGGGGCCACTTGACGTCGGACCTCCGGTAGGCGCCGACGGTGCAGGGCGAGGGCCCCGGCGACGGCGGCGGCGGCCAGGCCCGCGGCGGCGACCAGGAAGAGACCGGAGAGGATCGGCCACGCGGTGGCCAAGAGCGCCAGCAAGACGAATGCGAGCAGCAGGCGGATGCCGCCGCGCCCCGGCCACGGGATACGCGCCGTCTTCGGCGGCGGCGCTGTCGGCGGCCCCTGGCTCTGCGGCTCTTCGTGGGCGTTCACTCGCGGACTCTCCGAGGTTCAAGACGCGCTATTGGCGCGGAGCTTCCACGTCTTCGACTAGCGCGGCGAGCACGTGATCCGGGGTCTGGCCCGACATCTCGAGCTCCGGCGACACGGCGACGCGGTGGCGCAGCACGGGTGCGACCGCGCGTTTGACGTCGTCGGGGAGCACGAATTCCCGGCCGGCGAGGATGGCGAAGGCGCGCGCCGTGCGGACCAGCGCAATGGCTCCGCGGGGGCCGGTCCCCTGGCGAAGCCCGGTCCATGTGCGGCTGCGCCGGACGAGTCGGACCGCGTAGTCCAGCACCCGATCATCCACGAGCAGGGCACCCGTGGCGCGCTGCAGGGCCATGATGTCCTGCGGTCCGACCACCGGCTGGACCGCGTCCACCTCGAGCCGATCTCCGACGCGGCCGGCGGTCACTTGGCGGACGATGGCGAGCTCGTCTTCCGCCCCCGGGTAGTCCACATTCACCTTGAGCAGGAATCGGTCGAGCTGGGCTTCCGGCAGCGGGTAGGTGCCTTCGTGCTCGAGCGGGTTCTGGGTGGCGAGGACCATGAATGGCTGCTCGAGCGCCAGACTGTGGCCTTCGATCGACACCTGCTGTTCCTGCATCGCTTCGAGCAAGGCGGCCTGGGTTTTCGCCGGCGCGCGGTTGATCTCGTCGGCCAGGAAAAGGTGGCAGAAGACCGGGCCCCGGCGGATCCGAAACTCGCCGATGTCGGTGCGGTAAATGGAGTGGCCGGTGACGTCGCTCGGCATCAGGTCGGCGGTGAATTGCATGCGCTTGAAGCCGCCGCCGAAGGTGCGGGCGAGGGCCAGGGCGAGCAGGGTCTTGCCGACGCCGGGGACCCCCTCGAGCAGCACGTGGCCGCCGGCGAGCAGCGCGGCGAGCACCTGGTCGATGACCTCTCGCTGGCCGATGACCACCCGGCTGATCTGCTCGCGCATCTGGGCCACGGCTTCAACGGCGGGGGCGGCGCCCGGCAGCGCGTCCGAGGGCGTCGGCGGAGGCGCGTTCGGGGACGGGGGCGTCGGTGGATTCATGATGGTTTTCTCCTCAGCGCCTCAAGGGTCACAATGGCGTCGGTGAATTGATTCGGATCTCGGGTACTCGGCAGCGTCAGGGCCGCGTGGAGGCGTTCGGGGTCGGCTCCGGAGCGGGCACACTCCTGTTTCACCAGCTCCACCAGCTGGCGCGGATTCGGCTGTCCGCCGCGCGCCAGTCGGCGCTCGACGCCCCCCTGGACGGCCCGGAGGAGGGTGTGTTCGACGTCCCGGTCCCATAAATAACGTCCGGTGGCCCTGACGTGCTCCGCCAGATGGCGACGATCCCGGGGCCGCGCCTCGTGTTTGGGGCCGAACGGGCGGGCGTAAAGGGCCAGGCCAGCGACAGTCAGGAGGACCAAGGCCAGGACCACGGGGCGCCCGCGCTGGATGAGCAGTGACCAAACGGACACCGGAGCTTGGCGATAGGCGATCCACACGCCGGCGGGCGCACCCCCATCCCGGTCTTGGACCAGCCACCACGCGAGCTCGGCATGGTCTTCGTCGCCAATCTGTAGATTGCGCAGAACCGCGAGCGCCACCGGCACAGTGATCTGGCCGTCTCCGACGGCGTAGCTCAGCACCCATGCGGCGTCGTCTTCGCCATCAGAGCGGATGACCGGCCGGTCGCCGGCGACCAGCTTAGGCCAGGTCGTTCGCTGGGTGCGGAAGACCGACTCGCTCCGAGCGTCGTCGCCGTCGTCCTCGTCTTCATCAAAGAGAGCGGTCTCGACGATATCGAGGAAAGGAGCGGCGACGACAAAGTGGGAGGCGGGGACCACCAGGTGGCCGCCGCCGCGGACCCAGTCCATCAGCGACCTGACCTCTTTGTCGACCAGCGCCCGGTCGTCCATGGCGAGGATCAGGGCGTGGTTATTCGGCGGCAGGCGCTGCACGCCCGACGTCGTTTCAGCCGGGGCGCCGAGTCCGGTATACAGCTCCCGCAAGGCGAAGTAAGGGTTGTAGGCGGCTTCGCCTTGGTATCCGCGCTCGAGGGTGACCGTGGTTTTCTCGAAGAACTGCTCGCGCACCAGGTAGCCGCCGGCCACGAGGGCGCCGACCGCCAGCGCGATGAGGACGATTCTCTTCATCGGGCGCCGCCGATCATGCCGCGGCCTCGCTATTTGCGTTCGAAACGGGCCGCGATTCGAAGCTCGTGCGCCAGGATTCGATCAGGGCTTCCGCGTCGGCGTCGTTCGGCAGGCGGTGGGCGTAGGCGGCCATCTGCCAGGCGAGCGTGAGCTTTTCAAAATGCCGGGTCCGCTCAGTCGTTAGGTGGCGGCGGGCGGCGGCCAAGC
>JBCDKB010000099.1:0-21308 GCA_038747035.1 Acidobacteriota bacterium
ACAAGACCCGCCACTGACCTAAAAATTACGATTCGGTAGTTTCACCCCGCGTAATCCGCAAGCTTGGCGGCGGCGCTGGAACTACTCCGGAAAGCGGAGTCGGAGGGGGAAAGCTCCCCTCAACGGCGGGAGGGGACAAGCTCCTCCCCTACGCCGGATAGTGGAGCCACGGGCAAGCGCCTCTTCGACTGCGGAGAGCTGTGCCGCGCGGGAGGGGACAAGCCCCTCCCCTACCCCGGATAGTGGACCCAGGGGCCAGGCGCCTCTTCGACTTCGGAGAGTAGAGCCGCGTGGGGACCAGCCTCTCCGCGACTACGGAACGTCGAGGGGGGACGAGCCGCGGACAGACTCCTCGACGCCGGATGTCTAGCGACCGCGCACGATCAGCCGGCGCCGTGGCAGCGGCGGTATTTGAGGCCGGAGCCGCACCAGCACCGGTCGCGGCGACCTGGCTTGGGGTGGCGGGTCGTGGGCTCGGCGTCTAGGTAGCACCAGCGACCCGCGTCGCGGCTGAACCTGGAGCGCTCGTGGAGCTCGCCGACTTGGCCCGATTCGTCGCAGAATGCGACGAATTCGACGACGCCGGTCTGGTCGTGCGGACCGCCGTCGACGGTGTCGAGGATGCGCAGGCCCGTCCAGCGCAAGGTTTCGGCGTTTCGACGCAGCCGCATCAAATCGTCGAGGCTGCGTTGGCTGGGATGCCGGGTCTTGACCAGGTAGTCGAAGTTGCGGAGCGCGAAGGCGGAGTAGCGAGAGCGCATGAGCGCCTCGGCGGTCTCCGCCGGCGGGCTGCCGAGGTGCGCCGGCCGGCAGCAGGCGCCGTAGGTGCGCCCGCCGCCGCATGGACACGGCGAGTCGACGTTCAGAGCACGGTCTCGCGGACGACCTCTTCAATCGAGGTCAAGCCGTCGCGAATCTTCTGAAGCCCCGAACCGCGCAGGGTGATCATGCCGTTCTCCACCGCCTTCTCACGCAGCTCGATGGAGCTGGCGCCGGACAGGATCAAGTCGCGGAGGTCGTCGTCGACGCGCATCACCTCGTAGAGGCCGACGCGGCCTTTATAGCCGGTGTCGCCACACTGCTCGCAGCCGCGGCCTTTGAAGAGTTTGAGCGTCCGGGCCTCGCGCTCCGAGAAGCCCACCTGCATCAGCTCGGAGGGGTTCGCCTCGAAAGGCTCCTTGCAGAACTTGCACACGCGACGCACCAGGCGCTGCGCCACCACCAAATTCACCGACGTCGCGACGAGGAAGGGCTCGATACCCATATTCATCAAGCGATTGATGGTCGACGGCGCGTCGTTGGTGTGCAGCGTCGAGAGCACCAAGTGGCCGGTGAGGGCGGCCTTGATCGCCACCTCGGCGGTTTCAAAGTCGCGGATCTCGCCGACCAGCACCGTATTCGGATCCTGGCGTAGGAACGAACGCAGCGCGGCCGCGAAGTTGAGGCCGATCGACTCCTTCATCTGCACCTGGTTGATGCCCGGCAGATTGAACTCCACCGGATCCTCCGCGGTCATGATGTTGGTCTCGGGCGTATTGACGTTCGACAGCGCCGAGTAGAGCGTATTCGTTTTGCCCGAACCCGTCGGACCGGTCACCAAAACCATGCCGTAGGGCTGGGCGATGGCGTACTCGAACCAGCTCAGCGACTCCGGCTCGAAACCGAGCTTGGTCATGTCGAGCATGAGCTTGTCTTTATCGAGCAGGCGGAGGACGATCTTTTCTCCGAAGATCGTCGGCAGGCACGAGACGCGGTAGTCGAGCTCTTTATCTTTGTTGTCGATCTTCGTCTTGATCTTGATGCGGCCGTCTTGGGGCAACCGCTTTTCGGCGATGTCGAGCTTCGCCATGATCTTGATACGGCTGGTGATGGCTTCACGCAGGCGCAGCGGCGGGTGCATCACTTCGTAGAGCAGACCGTCGATGCGGTACCGGCAGCGGTACTTCTTTTCGTACGGCTCGATGTGGATATCCGAGGCGCCGCGCTTGATGGCGTCGGTGAGGATGATGTTCACCAGACGGACCACCGGCGCTTCGTCGGACTCGTCTTCGAGCTGGTCGAGGTCGAATTCTTCCGGCTCGTCGTCCAGGACCTCGAGCTCTTCGCCCATCGGCTCGTCGTCGAGCTCCTCCATGACCTTCTTGAGCTCGAGGGCGTGGGTGGCGCCGTAATAGCGCTCGATCGCCGCCCGAATCGCCGACTCCGAGGCGATCACCGGCTCGACGTTGTAGCCGGTCATGAATTTGATGTCGTCCATCGCGAAGACGTTGGACGGATCGAGCATCGCGATGGTGACCTTCGCGCCCGCCTTCGACACCGGCATGATGGTGTACTTGCGGGCGACGTCAGCTGGGATGAGTTTGACCACCGCCTCGTCGATCGCCACCTGCCCCAGATTGATGGCCGAGACCCGGAATTGCTTGGAGAGGAACTCGACCAGCTCCGGCTCCGAGATCAACCCCATCTTGATCAGGTTGGTGCCGATGCGCCCGCCTTCTTCGCGCTGTTTCTTAAGCGCGTCGCGCAGCTGGTCAGTGGAGATCTTGCCGGCTTTGACCAGAAGGTCGCCGAGTCTGTCACTCATAAAGGGGGTCCTTTCCCGCTGATGGATCTCGAAAGGTCACACGTGATGTCCAGCCGGTTCGCCCGGTACGACTCGCGGACAGGTGTCCGCCCGGGCGGGCCCGTAGCCCGCGCGCCGGCATCGGTGGATACTTCATATTGTACATGCGGCCTGACCCCCGCGACAGCGCCTCAAGCCGGCGCCGGGTCGGCCAGCATGGCGAGCGAGCGGTCGATGACGTGGCGGGGTGTGAGGCCCAGAATGCACGCCCGCGGACCGTCGAAACGCTTATAGCAGCCGCTGCACGGCAGGCGGTGGAAGACCACCCGGTCCGGCGCGCCGTAGGGGCCGTTACGATCCGGCTCGGTCGGGCCGATGAGGCAGAGCACCGGCGCGTCGAGGGCGTGGGCCAGGTGCAGCGGCCCGGTATCGCCCCCCAGGACCAGGCGAGCGCGGCGGACGAGGGCCGCGAAAAGCTGGAAGTCCGTCGCGTCCACCGGCCGGGCGCAGCCGCCGGAAAGCGCCTCCACCTCCGCGGCCATCGACTCTTCCCCCGGCGCCGTCGGCAGCCAGACCGCATAGCCGCGGGCGTCGAGCGCCTTGGCGACTTCGGCCCACCGCGCCATCGGCCAGGTCTTATTCGCCCAGCCGGCGCCGGTGAGGATCAAGACCAGCGGCCGGTCCGCTTCGGCGAGCAGGGCGTCGGCCTCCGGCGGCGGCTGCGCGAGCAGCCGGTCGGGGCCGAAGTTGGGTCGGCCCGGCACGATCGACAGGGCGCCGAGCAGCGACAGCGAACGGTCCACGGCGTGGATGCCGCGGGCGCTGATCGTCTCGGGTAGGAGCATCACGCTCGACCCTTCCCGTCGGTCGGCGCTGCCGGCGCCGACGATGCGCTTTGCCTGGGAGAAGCGCGCGAGCGCCGCCCCTTTCCAGTTGCCCATCAGGTCGAGGGCGACGTCGGCCTGGAAGGCCCGCATCGCCTCGACGGCGTCTCGGATCTCGCGCCGGGCGCCCCCGCGCCAGGTCTTGCGCCACGCCTTGGTCCGGACGCGGATCAGCTGGTCGATATCGGGGTGCCCGGCGAGTACCCGCGACCACACCGACTCCACCACCCAGGCGATCTTCGCCTTTGGCAAGGATTGGCGTAGCGCCATCAACACCGGCAGCGTGTGGACCACGTCACCCATGGCGCTCGTGCGGACGAGCAGGATGCGCATCAATCGAGCTTTTTGATCTGGCCGACGAGGTCGCTGGTGGCGTGGTCTTTCGGATCGCCGACCAGCGCCGTGCGGCCGCCGTAGGCTTTGACGATCGGGTACTCGGGCACGTTCTCCGGCGTGCCGTAGTCGGTGCCCTTGCAGTGCACATCGGGCTTCAGGTCGGCGATGAGCGGCGCCGGGGAGTCGCCGGAAAAGATCACCACGTAGTCCACGGGCACGAGCGCTTCGAGCAGCTCGGCGCGCTCGTGATCCGGCTGCAAAGGTCGACCTTCGCCCTTGAGCGCGCGCACCGACGCGTCGTCATTGAGCGCCACGACCAGCAGGTCAGCCTCCGCCTTGGCGCCCCGCAGGTAGCGCAGGTGGCCGACGTGCAGGAGATCGAAGCAGCCGTTGGCGAAGGCCACGGTCTCGCCGCGGCGGCGGCGGTCCTCCAGCTCAACGCGCAGGCGGTCCAAGTCCAGGGTCTTTCCCATCAATCCGTCCTTCCGATCATGTCGCCGCCCTAGCATCGGCGGACAGGTCTATCCGGCGGATAGCGTCGAGCAGCTGAGCGTCGTCACGCACCGCCCCGTCGAGCTCGCCGCGGCCGAGCGTCGCCGTCCCCATTTTCATCACCACGATGCCGCCGGCGTAATTCGCCAAACACGCGGCCTCAAGCGGCGTGGCCCCCGCCGCGAGGGCGAGTGCGAAGGTGCCGATCACCGTATCGCCGGCGCCGGTCACATCCGCGACCTGGTCGGTTCCGTGCACCGGCAGATGGTGGACCTGGCCGGATTCAAAAAGCGACATGCCGGCGCTACCGCGGGTGATCAGCAGGAATCGAGCGCCCAGGCGCTCACGCAGCTTCCGACCGCCGCGGTGCAGGTCCCCTTCGAGCTCGAGGGCGCCGCCGGCGAGCTGCTCGGCCTCTTCCAGGTTCGGCGTCGCGCCGTCGAGCCGTCCGAGACCGTCGAGTCGGTAGCGGCTGTCCCCGAGCATGGGGACGTCGCCGAGCCGCGTCCTGAGAGCCTCGACGCTTTCTCGACTGACGGCTCCGTAGCCGTAGTCCGAAAGCACGGCGGCGCCGACGTCGGAAAAGTCGACGCCATCGCCGAGGGCCGCTAACGCCGGGGCGTCAGGGCGCCATTCGTCCTCGATGTCATAGCGCACCACCTGCTGCTTGATAGCGTGGCGGCCGCCGGCTAGGACCCGCGTCTTCGTGGGCGTCTTGTAGCCCGGCGCTTTCAGCACGCCCTCGGTCCGCACGCCGCGCTCGCCGAGGGCGTGGAGCAGCTCTCGACCGTTGACGTCATCGCCGACCGCGCCGAGGGTCACCGGTACGCCGTCGAGCGCGGCGACGTTCGCCACCGCGTTGGCGCCGCCGCCGGGGATCGTCGTCTCCCGTTCAAGGCGCAGGATCAAAACAGGCGCTTCGCGGCTGATGCGCTTGGGGGCCCCGTGTACGAAACGGTCCGCCACCAGGTCCGCCAGCATCACGACCTTCTGACCCGCGAGGCGGGTGACAAGGTCGAGCAGGCGCTCGGGGGTGGGGATCGAAGACGGGGCGGGCATGGGCCCCGGGATTGTGCCGTGAATCCCGGAGCGGGGCAAGCAGCCGACCCCAGGGGAGCGCTACGGCCCGGCCTTGCGGGTCCACCGCTCCGTGCGACCAAAGAGCGAGACGCCGATGAAACCGCGAACCTTCAGCGTCGTGCCCTGCTCGAGCTCCAGGGTGCAGGAGTACGTTTTGCCGTTATTCGGATCGTAAATCGTGCCCCCGCTCCACTTGTCGCCGCCGTCGGCGGTGAAGCCGTCGAGGATACGCATGCCGAAGAGCGGTCGGCTGCGCAGCGCCGGATCCGGGTTCTCCTCGTCGAGTCGGCCGTCGTCGGTCGGCCCGACGATGACGCCGTGGAATCGGTCGCCGTCGCGCTGGATCTCGATCCAGCCGTCGCCGTCGGCGGTGACCCAGACGCCTTCGACGGCGGTCGCGGCGGACTCCGCCGGCGCTTCGGCCGCGACCGCGCCGGCCAGGCATAGGACGCAAAGGACCAGCAGGCCCATGACTCGACTCTTCATGACGATTTCCCCGCGGCGGCCGGGGCGCTCCGCGGATGTCCGCCGGCCCCGTTTCGCTCGGCTTGATGACGGGTCATACCGTGCATCACGGCCGTCATGATACGCGTGCGGGCGAAGCGCGGCAAAGTCGCCAGCGAGTAGCCGAGGACCTTCGAGAGCCAGCCGGGCCGCACCGTCCCCGAACGGCCGAGGGCGTCGAGGGTCGCGCCGCCGATGAGCGACGGATCGAGGGCGCCGTCCATGACCATATCGGCGCGGTCGGCGAAGCCGCTGGCTACCGGCCCGGGCGCCGAGGCGAGCACGTCGACGCCGTGGGGCGCGAGCTCGTGGCGCAGGCCTTCAGCCAACGTCTGTACCCACGCCTTGGTGGCGGCGTAGTGGGCGGCCCGCGGCACCCCCTGGAAAGCGACGATCGAGCTCAAGAGGACCAGTCCTCCCCGCCCGCGGTCGACGAAGCGGCGGGCGAATCGGTGGCTGAGGGTCAAGACGGCGCCGCAATTCACATCGAGCATGGCGAGCTCGTCGTCGAGGGCCGTGCTGAGAAAGGGCCCCGACGTTCCGAAGCCGGCGGCCGCCGCCAAGAGCCCGACGTCGAGGTCCGCCGTGGCGACTTCGACAGCTTCTAATCCCTCGGGGGTCCCGAGATCTGCGGCGACGATCCGCGTCTCGACTCCGTGCTGCGACTGAATCTCGGTCGCCAGCTCGCTGAGCCGCCCGCCGCGGCGGGCGACCAGCACCACGTTCCGCCCGCGGGCTGCGGCTTGCTGGGCCATGTCGCGACCGATGCCGTCGGACGCGCCGGTCACCACGGCCCATGGACCGTAGCGGAACGCGAAGAGGCCCAGCGAGTCGGGGCGACTATCGCCCGGTGCAGCCGGTTGTGGGGGTGCGGTCGGCGGTGAGTCAATCGGTGACTGGCCCATCTGAGCTCCTTTCTAGCCGTGGGACTGGGCACATTGCAGCGGGCTGCATTTCAATAGTTTTATGATGAAACTCACTCTATGCGATTTGAGTTTCATTATGCAACCCAATATCCTTGCACCATGGAGAGGAAGCGTTTCGAACAAGCCCCATGTTCCATCGCCCGGTCCCTCGACATCATCGGCGACTGGTGGTCGCCGCTGATCATTCGGGAGTGCCTATACGGCACCCATCGATTCGACGGGATCCAACGCTGGCTCGGCATCGGTCGCAACATCCTGACCCGGCGACTCACGCTGCTCGTCGAGCAGGGCGTGCTCGAGAAGCGGCGCTACCAGGAGCGTCCGGCCCGCTACGAGTACCACCTCACCGACAAAGGCTACGACGCCGCCCAAATGCTGGTCGCCATGATGCCCTTCGGCGAGTCGTGGCTTTTCGACGACGCGGAGCCGATCCGGCTCTTTGACCGCAGGACCGACCGGCGGGTGCGGCCCCAGCTCGTCGACGCCGACACCGGTGAACCGCTCGACATGCGCCAGCTCTACGCCGGTCCGGGCCCCGCTTTTCCCGCCGTTGATGACATTCGGCGCGAGCGGTTCACCGAGTTCTACGCCCGGCGCGACGGTCGAGTCAGCGAAGATCCCTAGCTCGGTACCCCGGAGCCCCAGCCCCGGGCTAGGACGCGCCGCGGCCGGAAAGCACCGCCGGCACCGTCTTCAGCAGGATCTTCATATCGAGCCACGTCGACCAGCTGTCGATGTACTGAAGGTCGAGCTCCATCCACCGGTCAAAATCGATGTGGTTGCGGCCGCTGATCTGCCACAGGCAGGTCAGGCCGGGTTTCATCGACAGACGGCGACGCTGCCAGCGCTGGTAGCGGGCGACCTCATCGGGGATCGGTGGACGCGGACCCACCAGGCTCATATCGCCCCGCAGCACGTTCCACAGCTGGGGTAGCTCATCGAGGCTGAAACGACGTAGAAAGCGGCCGAAGAACGTCACCCGGGGGTCGCGGCTGAGCTTGAAGACCGGGCCGTTCATCTCGTTGAGATGCATGAGCTCGTCCTGCTTGGCTTCGGCCCCTTCGACCATCGTCCTGAATTTATAAAGCGTGAACTTGCGCCCGTTCAGGCCGCAGCGGGTCTGCGAGTAAAGCACCCGGCCACGCCCGGTGAGCTTGATCAAGAGCGCGATGCTGAGCACCACCGGCAGCGAGAGGCCTAGCAAACCGATGGACAGGCCGACATCGACCGCGCGCTTGACGAAAAGCGGCACGGGCTTCTCGGGCGCCGTGGAGAAAGTGAGCAGCGGAACGCCGTCGAGCTCCTCGAGCCGGGTCTGGGTCTTGACGTGGGGGAAAAGGTTGAGCGCGAATCGGGTCCGGATGCCCTGCTCGTGGAGCGCCAAGAAGAGGTCTTCCATGCGGTCCAAATCACGGCGACTGACGCAGAAGAGCACGTCGTCTACCACCATCTCTTCCGTCAGCCGGGGAATATCGTCGATGGTTCCGAGCAGCTTATAGCCCGGCGGCAGGGATTCGTCGGCGGACTGGGGGTGGGCGACGAAGCCGAGAATCTTGAAGCCCCAGTAGCGGTGCTCGCGGATCGAGTCCACCAGGTCGAGGGCGCCGGGGCTGGTGCCGACGATCAACACCGTGCGGTAGTTGAAGCCGCGGGAGCGCACGTAGCGCGACAGCGTGCGCAGCGCCAGCTTCTCGGTCAGCAGCAGCACCAAAGAGAGAAAGCCGACCAGGGCTATCCACAGACGGCTCAGCTCGTCGGCGCCGAGCAGCGTCGCGTCCAGGCGCAGGGCGAAGACCGTCAGCGCAAATATCGCGACGCCGGTGGCGCACACCCGCAGGATCGCCTGTGCCTCTTCGACCAGCGACACCGTGCGGTGGGAGCGGTACGCATCGCTGCCGAGCAGCAGGACGCCCCAGATCAGGACCACCAGCGGCAGCAGCGGCAGGTAGGTCGCCAGGGGGTAGAACGGCGCCGTCACCGCCTCCGGGAACATCGCCGGCAGCCCGTGGGCCCGGAGCCACCAGGCGAGCAAAAAAGAAGCGGTCACGAGGGCGAGATCCAAAAGGAAAACGCTCGTCGCGAGGAATCTTGATTGCTCTTTCAGCATGGCACCCGGCTCTCTTCGCAATCGCTCGAAGGTCGCTTCGGATCTTCAGGGGGAGGGATGGGGGGCACCGTCGCCGCCTCGGTCGGTCGCTTGGGGCCCGCCGACTGCGGTCGGCGGAGGACACCGTTCGGCGGCTCGGTGCGCCTAGTGTATTCGATCGATGACTCGGATTCGATGAACATCTACGGATGATTATGCCACAAAAGCATTGTCTTCCGGATCGAGCCCGGCCAAGGCTTCAAAAAGGTCCGAATACTGACGGCTCACCGCGTCCCACGAGAACTTCTCCCGGGCCCGCGCCGCCGCCGCCCGGCCCCGGCGGGCGCACTCTTCCGGATCGGAGGCCAGGCGATCGAGCGCGAGGGCCGACGCTTCGAAGTCGGTGCTGTCGAAATAGACCGCCGCCTCCCCCGCCGCCTCGCGATTCTCGGGCACATCGTTGACGAAGAGACAATTGCCGTAGCCCATGGCCTCGACCAGCGCCGGGTGGGTGCCGCCGACTTCGGTCGCCTGGATGTAGATCCGCGCGCCTTCCTGCAGCTCGCGGTAGCCGTCGCCGTAGATCGCCCCGGGCAGCAGAATCCGAGCATCGGTGGCGGCCCGCGCCCTGAATGCGGCGATGAACTCGTCGGCGTAGGGCGCGTCGCCCACCATCACCAGCGGCAGCTCTGTGCGGGTGCGAATATAGGCCTCGACCACCCGGTGCGGGTTGTTCTCGGGCTCGAATCGACTCACGTAGAGCACGTATTGCCCGGCCTCCAGCCCCAGCTCATCGAGCACGCCGCGGCGCGCCGGCGCCCGCGGGTCGACGCCGTAGGTGATCAACGTCGACTGGGCGCGGTAGCGTTCCAGGTAGTGGTCCCGGATCACCTCGGCGTCCGTCACGAGCAGGCGCGGCAGCCAGCAGGCCAAGCGCTCCGACAGGGCGTAGACCGCCCGGCCCGCGGCCCCCCACTTGGCGCGGCGTTTTTCGATGCCGTCGACGTGGAGCGCCGCCGGGACCCCGCCGAGGGAAAGCAGCGGCAAGAAGAGCGCGTTCGCCGAATTCACCACCAAGGCCGCATCGTAGCGCTGGGTCGCGGCGTGCAGGCAGGACAGAAAGGTGTGGACCGGGGTGTCGAAAAATTTCGTGCGGATCGTCGGCAGCACCACCAGGCGCACGCCCTCGTGCTCGGTTTCGTCCCGGCGGGTGTAGTGCGAGCGGCAGTAGACGGTCACCTCGTGACCCAGGCGCTGGAGCCGCACGGCGATTTCTTCCATCAGCGTCTCATAGCCGCCGTACCGCGCCGGAATCCCCCGGCTACCGAGCAGGGCGACGCGAAGTCGCCGGGCCGGATGGATTTCGGCGCGGCTCCCGGAGGCGGTGGCCTCGACGGGAACGTTCGGCCCGGTCGCCGCCGGCGACGACTCCAAGGCGTTGACGGGGAGCTGGGGATCTGCGGTCAAGGAGAGTTCCGAGTCGGTCCAATGACGTCTACGGAGGGTCGGGGCAGAACGCTGAGACGGCCCGACGGCGACGGCGCCAACTGTAGCTCAGCCGGGCCGCGAAGGTGTAGACCGGTCTCTGCGGCTCCACCCGTCGACCAAACGCATTCCGTCCGGGCCCCGTAGTAGACATCAGACAAGAGCACTAGCACCGTGAGTCAGGCCTCGCTTTCTTTAAAGCGGGGCCTTTTCCTTTTTGGTTCCTAAGCGTCGAAGTCCTTGCCCGGCTCGCCATCATTACCGGCGGAGGCCGCCACCTTCTCGAAGACCACGACGGAGAAGGCGGGCACGGAGCGGCGACCGGCGTCCGCGGATCCCTGCGCCGCGGCCCCGTCGACCGTGCAGATCCACCGGCCCGCCGGCAGCCGCCACGGGACCGCCGAGTCTCCGCCGTTCCACACCACCAGGATCTCGGGTCCGGCGTCACCCTCGAGGTGCGCGGCGAAGGCCCGGAGCTCCGGCCGTCGCCAATCGTCCGACCCGAGGCGACGGCCGTCGGCGCCGATCCAACGCACGTCGTCTGTGGTCAGGAATCGTTCGCGGCGCAGCTGGGAACATCGCCGCCGCAGCTCGAGCACCTGCGCCATAAAGTCGAAGAGCGTCGGGTCGAGGGCATGCCAGTCGACCCAGGCGATGTCGTTGTCCTGGCAGTAAACGTTGTTATTGCCGCCCTGGGTGCGACCGAGCTCATCGCCGTGGGCGATCATCGGCACGCCCTGGGCGAGCAGCAGCGTCGCCATGAGGCTCCGCCGCGCACGCGCCCGACGCGCCAACACCTCGGGATCGTCCGTCGGACCTTCGACGCCCCAGTTGCGACTGAGATTCTCGTCGCGGCCGTCCCGGTTATCCTCGCCGTTGGCGTGGTTGCGCTTCCGGTGGTAGCTCACCAAATCGGTGAGGGTGAAGCCATCGTGGGCCGTCACGTAGTTCACCCCGGCGGTCGGCGAGCGCTCGGGGAAGACATCCTGACTGCCGGCGAAGCGGGTCGCCAGCTCGGCGCACAGCGGCCCCGACGCTTCGCCCCGCCAGAAGCGTCGGACGGTATCGCGGAACTTGTCATTCCATTCCCGGAAAGGCGCCGGGAACGCCCCGAGCTGGTAGCCGTCGGGGCCTAGGTCCCACGGCTCGGCGATCCATTTCCGCGGCGCCAGGAGCGGATCGGCGGCGATCGCTTTGAAGAGACGCGCGGTTCCTCTAAACGCCTCGGGGTCACGACCGACGGTGGGCGCCAGGTCAAATCGGAACCCGTCGACGCCGAGCACCCCGACGGCGTAGCGCAAGCTCGCGAGCACCATGTGGAAGACCACCGGACTGCGGATATCGAGGGTGTTGCCGGTGCCGGTGAAGTCTTCGAAGCGACCGTCACGCCACCGGTAGTAGCCGCGGGCGTCAAAACCCTTGGGGCCGTAGACCGTGCCGTCGGCTCCGCCTTCGGCGGTGTGGTTGAAGACGACGTCGAGCAGGACTTCGAGGCCGGCGGCGTGCAGCCGGTCGACCATCGTTCGGAACTCCGCGACCTGCTCCCCGCGCGATCCTGACGCGTAGGCCGCCGTCGGCGCAAAGAAGCTCACCGGCGCGTAGCCCCAATAATTTCGCTTTCCCTGGGCGATCAAATGGGCCTCCGGCGCCGCCTGGTGGATCGGAAGCAGCTCGACGCTCGTGACGCCCAGTCGGCGGAAATGATCCAGCATCGGCTCCGAGCACAGCCCGAGGTAGCGCCCCTGGTGCGCCGGCGCGACGTCGGGGTGCCGGCGCGTCAGGCCTTCGACGTGGGCCTCGTAGATCACCGTGTCGCTCCACGGGATCTGCGGGCGCTCGGCGTCGCTGACCGGCGCCGGCGGCTCCACCACGACCGCCTTCGGCATCGCCCCGGCGCTGTCGCCAGCCAGGCGGGCGCCGTCGGATCCGAAGGCGAATAGAGCGGCGTCCGGCCGCGGCTCGCCGCTCACCGCCAGGGCCCACGGGTCGATCAGGAGCTTCGACGGATGGTGGAAATGCCCTTCCGCCGGATTCCACGGACCGTTGACCCGATAGCCGTAGAGCGCGCCGGCGCCGACCCCCTCGACCCGCCGCGTCCAGACCCCCGGCGTCGTCCCCGAAGGTTCGAGCGACACCCGGCGCGACGCGGCTTTGGCGTCAGGAGCGTCAAAGAGACAGAGGGTCACGGCGCTCGCCTGGCCTGCGAAGACGCGGAACTCGGTGGCCGTGCCGTCCACCGCGGCGCCCAGCCCATCCAGGGTCGGGGGGCTGACCGGTGACGGGCCTAGTGACATGATGTGTGGACCATGGCTGAGCGGATTTTCTATGACGGAGATTGTGGAATGTGCCACGGCGCCGTTAAGTTCGTCGCCGGACGCGACCGCCGGGGCGAGGCGGCCTTCCGCTTCGCGCCTTTGGGCGGGCAAACCTTCGAGAGCTCGTTTCCGGACATCACTTCGGCGAACCTGCCGGATTCGATGATCGTCGAGACCCGAGACGGCCGCATGCTGCTCCAGTCGAGCGGCGTCGTCTACATTTTGCGCCAGCTCGGCGGCCCCTGGCCGCTGCTCGGCCGGCTGCTCGGCCTCGTGCCGAGGGTGCTGCGGGATGCGGGCTACGACCTGGTCGCGCGCATCCGCCACCGGATCGTCAAGAAGCCCGACGGCGTCTGTCCGATCCTGCCTCCGGAGCTGCGCGGCCGCTTCGACCCTTGAAACCCTCCCCTAGCCCGCGCGATAACCGGCTTCGGCGATGAGCTCCCGCAGCCGCTGCTCCGAGAGCCGGCCCTTGACGGTCGCCCGCGGCGGCTCCAGCTCGACCAGTGCTTCGTCGACGTCCCCCTCTTGTGCCAAGCGCCCTTCGAGGTGCCGCACGCAGCCGTTGCAGGACATCCCTTCGACCGGGAGGGACAAGCGATCGCTGGCTGCCGGCGCTCGACGGCGCAGGGCGCGGCGCAGGTCGTCGACGGCGAAGCTCGCCAGCAGGAGCACCAGGGCCGCCGTCAAGGCGACTTTCCACGGCGCCGCGCCGTGGTCGTGGGCGTGCGCGGCGGTCGCGGCGGTCTGGCCGAGGAGGAAGTCGAAGCCGAGGCCAAAGCCGAAGCTGCCGACCACCAGCGTCCCCATATAGACGCCCAAAATGCGGCCGCCGAAATTCTTGGAGATGGCCCCGACCGTCGCCGCGTTGGTCGCCGGCCCGGCCATGAGGAAGACCAGCGCGGCGCTCGCCGGCAGTCCGCCGGCGACCAGGGCCGCCGCAATCGGCACCGACGCGGTGGCGCACACGTAGAGCGGCAGCGAGAGCACCAAGGCCGCGAGCGCGGCGCCGACGCCGCCCCACGCCGCGACGCTGGCGAAGACGTGGTCGGGCACGAAGACCTCGATGGCGACAGACAGCGACACGCCGACCACGAGCCACACCCAGATCGAACGCACCAGCTCCAGGCTATGGCCGAGCGCCGTCCTCCCTTTGTCGACCCAGCCCGCCGGTTGCGGCGCCGACCCGTGCGCCGCCGGGGCTACGGCGGCCTCGCCGCTTAAAGGACCCGCCGGCGGCGAGTCCCCGCGGCCCACTCGGTCCGCCAAGAGCCCGCCGGTGAGGCCCATCACCGTGGCGCTCATCACTTTGAAAAGGGCGAAGGGCCAGCCGAAGAAGGCCGCGCTCACCGCCATCGAATCGACGCCCGTTTCCGGGGTCGCGATCAAGAAGCCCACGGCCGCCCCGTCGCTGGCGCCGTCCTTCTTGAGGCCGATACCCGCCGGCAGCACGCCGCAGGAGCAGAGCGGCAGCGGCACGCCGAACGCGACCGCCTTCGCGACGCCGGCGCGACCGCGCAGCTGGGCCGAGGCGAAGCCCCGGGGTAGGAGCACGTGCAGCAGGCCGGCGAGCGTGGCGCCCAAGAGCAGCGACGGCGCGAGGTTGACCAGGACCTGCCATGCGGCGTGGCCGAGGGAGGAGAAGAGGCCGAGCTCCGACATGGTGCCTCCCCCTCAGCGCCCGAGACCGCCGTAGCGGCCCAGGACATCCATCAATTCGTCGATCTTGATCCGCCGGGCGTCTTCGTCCCCGTGGCGCATCGCGTCGCTGACGCAGTGCTCCACGTGGTGGCCGAGCAGCAGGTGCCCCGCTTTCGCCAGCGCGCCCTGGGCCGCCGCCATCTGCACCAGCACGTCGACGCAATACGTGTCTTGCTCGACCATGCGGTGGATGCCGGCGATCTGGCCTTCGATGCGGCGCAGGCGCCCGAGTAATTTCTTGCGGGTCGAGTCATCGAGCACGGCGGTCTCCTCGCGGACTTGGGGAAACGAGCTTCGACCGTCGGGGATTTATACCCCCGCCCGGTATCGCGGATTCTATACCCCCGGAGGGTATTCACCAAGCATCACCCGGCACCTCCGACCCGCGACCTCGCGCGGACGCCGACCTAGCGCGGGGCGCTGAGCGTCCGGGTCCGCCGGCTCGGCGCCCCGGCCAGCGGGTCGAGCAACCGCCACGTCCCGACCTCCGTCGCGCGATCGGGGGCCTCCGGGACGTCCGACGGTTCGGCGACGAGCTCCGCGGCGAAGGCTTCGACGATCGACACGCGAATCTCCGAGCCGCCCGCCGGCGGCCGCAAGAGCTCCACTTCCCCCCGGGCCCCGGGCGCGAGCGGCACGAAGAAGAGCAGATCCCGGTAGCCGTCGAGGGCGAGTCCGTCGAGCTCGACGGCGAAGGTCCAACCCGCCACCGGCACCGACGCCCGGTTATGCAGCCGGACCTTGAGCCGCGGCGGCGCCGCGCCACGCCCTTCGACGTTGATCGAGACGATCTCAATCGGCAGACTCGCTTCGAACCCTTCCGTCTGCCCGGCCGACTGGCCCACATCGGAGGCGTGGGGCGCCGGCGCGACCTGCGAAGCCGCAGCCGACGCGACCAGCGCCGCCCACACCAAGAACGCGCCGACTCGTCGGGCGCTGGCTAGCGACCGTTCCCGCCGCTGACTCGGCGACACAAAGCCATCTTCAGGGCCAATCCACTCCATCTTTCGAAGGTACCACGGCCTCCGACGTAGAATTCCCGTGTGAATCCCTCGTCCATGAGCCGTGCCCGCGCCATCCGTCGGCCCCTCGATCCTCCAGGGAGCTCTGGCCCGGCAGCTCAGCTGTCGCTCACACGCGCGGCGCCCACGGCCTTCGCGGCGCTCGTCGCCGCGGCGACGCTCTTACCGGCCGCCCGGCTCGACGCCCAGATTCAAGCCGACGAAGCGCCAGCCTTCCGCTTCGTCGACCGTGCGGCGGCCCTCGGCGTCGACTTCGTCCACGGGGCCGGTGAGCGCGGCGCGTTCTGGCTGCCGGAGATCTTCGGAGCCGGCGCCGCCGTCTTCGACGCCGACGGGGACGGCGACCTCGACATGCTCGCGGTCGACGGCGGAGACCACGGCCGGACGACCGTCGGTTCGGGCATGGAAACCCGACCGTGCCGACGCGGCGAGCACCAGCTCTATCTCCAAGACTCCGGGCGATTCCACCGGGCCGAGCGCTCCGGGCTCGGGGCCCGCGGCTACGGCATGGGGGTGGCGGTGGGCGACGTCGACGGTGACGGCCTCGACGACGTCTTCATTTCCGCCTTCGCCGACGCGACTTGCGGCGGTGATGCGCTTTACCGCAACCTCGGCGGCGGCCGTTTTGAAGACGTTACTGAGCAGAGCGGCCTCGCCTCAGAGCCGGGGTCCTGGGGTACGTCAAGTCTTTTCTTGGACGTCGACGGCGACGGCGACCTCGACCTCTTTACCCTCCGCTACCTACGCTATGAACCGAAACTCGCCTGCTCGGACCAGGCCGGGCGGCGGGACTATTGCGGCCCCGGCGCCTTCGCCCCCGCCGCGGATCGACTGTGGCGCAACGACGGCGGCGGGCGATTCGAAGACATCACCGAAGCCTCCGGCCTCGGCGCCGCCGCCAGCGGGCTCGGGGTCGTCGCGGCGGACTTTGACAGCGACGGCCGCCTGGACCTCTATGTGGCCAATGACGGCGAAGCCAACCAGCTCTGGCTCCAGACCGAACCCGGCCGGTTCATCGAACGGGCGGTGGCCAACGGCGCCGCCGTCAACGAGCTGGGCAAACCGGAAGCCGGCATGGGGATCGCCCTGGGCGACGCCGACGGCGACGGCCTCTCCGACCTTTTCCTCACGCACCTGCGGGCGGAAACCCATACGCTCTACCGCGCCGACAGCGCCCTCGGCTTCCTCGACGTCACCACCTCGAGCCGCCTCGGCGGTCCGAGCTTCCCCCTCACCGGCTTCGGCACCGCCTTCGGCGACTTCGACCTCGACGGTGACCTCGACCTCGCGGTCACCCACGGCGGCGTCACCCGCGGGCCGCGACCCGCCCGCCGGGCGACGGGGGATCTGGCGCGAGACTACGGACAGCCGACGCTCTTTTTCGAGCAGCGGAGCGGACGCTTCTATCCCGTCGCGATCGAGGCGTCAGCGGACGTCGGCCGTGCGCTCGCCCGCGGCGACCTCGACGGCGACGGCGACCTCGACCTGGTCACGGGCCACACCGGCGGGCCCCTCAAGGTCTGGATCTCCCCGGACGCCCCGGCGCGGCGCTGGCTCCAGGTCGACGTGCGGAACCGCGTCGGCGGCGTCGCCGAACACGCTGAGGTCCAGGTGGAGCATGGGGGGCGCCGTCAGGTGCAACTCCTCGCCCGCGGCCAGAGCTATCTCACCAGCCATAGCCCGACCCTCCAATTCGGCTTCGGGGAGCCCGCTCCCGAAGCGTCAAGCTCGGCGCGCCTGGACCGGGTCCACATCCAGTGGCACGGCGACCCGGCGGCCCAGCTCACTCTCCTCGACGTGCCGATGAATCGACGTCTTCAGGTGGTGCCCACCCCGTGAGCTATTCCAAGATAGTCACCCCGGCGCAGAACCCGCCGACCGTCCGCCTTCTCCTCCTCTGCGGCCTCTTAGCGACCGCCCCGGCGCCGGAGCCGGTTCTCGCGACGCCGGGCGAAGGCGGGCCGCCGCTGCCGGACCTCCAGCGGGTCGAACCGCCGGTGCGGAAAAAGATCGAATCTCGTCAATCGGAGGTGGTGGCCAGGCCCGAGTCCGCCGAAGCCTGGGGCCGTCTCGGCATGGCGCTCGACATCCATGACTTCGAAGCCAGCGCCGAGTCCGCCTATGCCCGCGCTTTGGCCCTCGATCCGGATCACTTTCCGTGGGCTTATTACCGCGCCCTCACCCTCACCGAGATTTCCGATCCCCGCGCCGCCGACGCTTTCGACCGGGCGCTCGAGCTCAACCCGAACTTCTCGCCGCTGCTCATCCGATACGGTGACTTTCTGCTCGACGCCGGTGACGCCGACGGGGCCCGCCTGCACTACAGCCGCGGGTTAGAGGCCGACGGCGACGGACTCACCTATGCCTTCTTCGGCCTCGCCCGCCTGGCGCTCGCCGACGGCGACCTCGAAGCGGCCGCCGCCCACGCCGAGCAGGCGACCGCCTTGGACCCGTCAAACCGCGACGCTTGGGGCCTGCTCGCCGAGCTCCATCGGCGCCGCGGGCAGGATCGCCGAGCCGCCGAGGCTCGCCAAGCCTACGCCGCCATCCGGGGGCCGGCGGTGCTGGCCGACGTCTTCATGGCGGAGCTCATGGAGGAAGGCGTCAGTTCTTTCTGGCACCACAAGCGCGGCCAGTTCTTCCTCGCTTCGCGCCTCGACGAACGCGCCGAGGCTGAGTTCCGAAGGGCCATCGAGCTGTCCCCGCACGCGATTTTCTTCGAAAGCCTCGCCCGGGCCCTCTTGATCCAGGAGCGCTCGGACGAAGCCGAGGAGGCGGTGCGGCGTGCCCTCGAGGTGGCGCCGGACCTGGCGTCTAGTCACCTTTTCTTGGGACGCCTTCTCGTGCGCGCCGGCCGTCCGGAGGAGGGCCTCGCGTCGCTGCGGCGGGCCGCAGAGCTCCGACCCGATACGGCGGCCGCGCAAGAGTTCGGCCGGCAGCTCGTGGCGGCCGGCGAGCGGGTGGAGGGCATGCGCTGGCTCGAGCGTTCCCTCGAAGTGGAAGAAGAGCCCCAGGTGCTGCTCGGCGTCGCGTTCTTCTATGCGACCACGCCGGACGCCGAGTTGAGGGATGGGGAGAAATCGGAACGGATGGCCCGCCGCTTGCTGGAGATCACCGGCGAGCGGCCTGAGATCTTTGACGTGCTCGGCGCCGCGTTCGCCGCCCAGGGTCGGTTCGACGAGGCGATTCAGGCGGCCGAACGGGCTGAGCGCCTCGCCCGCGGACGGGGTTCACCGATGGTTCTCCAGATGCGGAGGCGCCTCGAGCTTTACCGCGCGGGCCAGCCGTTCATCGCCTCCCGCTAGGCGCAGGACTCGAATCAGCTCGAAGCAGACCCGCGCTCGAAGCTAGACCAGGTCTTCGCGCATGGCGTACTGCATGATCTCAGCGTTGTTGCGGAGATTCAGCTTGCGCAGGACGCGGGTGCGATAGGTGCTGATCGTCTTCACGGACAGGCAGAGGGCCTCGCCGATTTCGGAGACCGTCTCGCCGGAAGCGATGCGCTGCATGACCTGGAACTCCCGGTCTGAGAGCCCTTCGTGCGGCGCCACGCCGAGGTCGTTTTGCAAGCTCATGGCGAGCTGTTCCGCGAGCTGGCTGCTGATGTATTTGCCGCCGCCGTTGACGCGGCGGATGGCGGCCACCAGCTGTTCGGACGCGTTGTCTTTGGTCAGATAGCCGTCGGCACCCGCCTTTAAACAGCGGATGGCGTAGTGGTCTTCAGGGTGGCCGGTGAGCATCAGGATCCGGACTTTGCCGTCGTGATCCTTGAGGGACTGCATCGTCTCGAGGGCGCCGCGCCCGGGCATGGCGACATCGAGCAGGACGATATCGGGTCGGGTCCGGCGTGCCTCTTCCAACGTTTCCGGGCCGGTGGAGGCTTCGGCCACGACTTCCAGCCCCTTGAGCTCAAGCAAATTGCGCAGGCCCTGCCGGAAAAGCAGATGATCGTCAGCGATAAGGACTTTGATCATGTCAGCTGGAATTCCGTCCCCCGGTCTCCTAGATCGGTTCCGATGACAACGTGCCTCGAGGCATGGGCAACCTCGAACGATAGATCTCTACCAAGTATCTGACCCGGCGGGCCCGATGTGAGTCTGCCGACAAGCGAAGCGGCGCAGGCCTGGGCTGCACTGGGAGTGCTCTGGCCGAAGCGACGCACCCGTGCGCTCGACATTTCAGCACACCCTATTCTGCACCACCGGCTTCGTCGAGCTGACTGTAACGAGACCAATAGTCTACAAGGGGCGGCGAAAACCGACAAGGCGAGTCGCCCCCGCAGCAGCTGCGTTTCCGCGGTCTGCCCCCGCCCTCACCCCGCGAGCGCCGCGGAGCGATCGAGGACTTGCCGCAGGAAACGCCCGGTGTGGCTCGCCTCCACCGCCGCCACTTCTTCGGGGGTGCCGTAAGCCACCACCCTGCCGCCGCCTTCGCCCCCCTCCGGCCCGAGGTCAACGATCCAGTCGGCGGTCTTGATGACGTCCAGGTTGTGCTCCACCACGACCACCGTATTGCCCAGGTTTGAGAGCCGGTGCAGCACTTCCAGGAGCTTTGAAACATCTTCGAAGTGGAGGCCGGTGGTCGGCTCGTCGAGCAGGTAAAGCGTGCGACCGGTGGAGCGCTTGGAGAGCTCGGTCGCGAGCTTGACCCGCTGCGCCTCGCCGCCCGAAAGCGTGGTCGCCGGCTGGCCGAGCCGGATATAACCCAGGCCGACGTCGTCGAGCGTCTGGAGGATGCGCTTGACCTTCGGGATGTTCTCGAAGACCTCGATGCCTTGCTCCACCGTCAGCGCCAAGATCTCGGCGATATTTTTGCCTCGGTACTTCACCTGGAGGGTCTCGCGGTCGTAGCGCTTGCCGCCGCACACCTCGCAGGTCACGTAGATATCGGGCAGGAAGTGCATCTCGATCTTGATCTGCCCGTCGCCCTTGCACGCTTCGCAGCGCCCGCCGGCGACGTTGAAGGAGAAGCGACCGGGTTTGTAGCCGCGGGCCCGCGCCTCGGGTGTCTTGGCCATCAGCTCGCGGATGGGCGTGAAGACGTTGGTGTAGGTCGCCGGGTTCGAGCGCGGCGTGCGACCGATCGGGCTCTGGTCGATGGCGATGATCTTGTCGAGGTGGTTGAGCCCTTCGACCTCGTCGTGCTCGCCGGGCTTGGCGACGGCGCGGTAGAAGTGCTGGTCGAGCGCCTTATGCAGCACGTCATTGACCAGGGACGATTTGCCGGACCCGGAGACGCCGGTCACAACCGTGAAGAGCCCGAGCGGAAAAACCGCGTCGACGTTTTTTAGGTTGTTGTGGCGCGCCCCGCGCACCACCACCTTGCGCTCCGGATCGGGGCGGCGGCGCTCCTGCACGGCGATGGCGCGTTCACCCGACAAGTAGAGGCCGGTGAGCGACTCGGGATTCTTCTCGATCTGCGTCGGCGTCCCGGCGGCGACCACGTCTCCGCCGTGCACGCCGGCGCCGGGGCCGAGGTCCAGCACGTAGTCCGCGGCGCGGATCGTGTCTTCGTCGTGCTCGACGACCAGGACCGAGTTGCCCAGATCCCTCATCCCCTGGAGCGTGCGCAAGAGACGCTCATTGTCGCGCTGGTGCAGGCCGATCGACGGCTCGTCCAGCACGTAGAGCACGCCCATCAGCTTGGAGCCGATCTGGGTCGCCAGGCGGATACGCTGGGATTCACCGCCGGAGAGCGTGCCGGCGGTCCGATCCAGGGTCAGGTAGCCGACGCCGACGTCGGCGAGGAAGCCGAGGCGGTCTTCGACTTCCTGCACGACCTTGGAGACGATCTTCATCTCGCGCTCGGACAGCCCCAAGCTGCGGGTCACCTCGAGGGCGCGCTCGACCGACATGCTTCCGAGCTGGTCGATCGAGAAGCCGTTGACCTTGACCGCCAGAGCTTCGCGCCGCAG